>NZ_CP159258.1:5735000-6080000 GCF_040438925.1 Pseudomonas sp. MYb327 | reverse complement strand
CGCTTGCGCAACTCGACACCCAGCTGCGACCAGTCAAATCCCAGGATGAATGCCAAATAGGCGCTCAAGTGCAGAACGACATAAGCAAAACACCAAAGACCCAATTGCCTCCGCACAGCAATCCACCCCGCCCACCCCGTGAGCTTCTGCAGCGGCGTCATGCTTAATGTAATGAGCAAAAGCACAAGCGTGCCCAATCCCAATCGATCAACCAACACCTTGCCCGGATCTGGCCCAAGAACATCCGCCCAAGCCTGATACAACCACAACAGTGGCCAGATCGACGCAGCAACAAAAACACCCACGCGCCAAAACGGATATCGCATCAGTAGTTCTTCCGCAGATCGAGCCCTGCATATAAAGAAGCGACTTCATCCGCATAGCCATTGAACATTTGCGTGTCACGCACATTCGGCTTGAACAGACCACTCGGTAGTCGTCGCTCGCGGGCCTGGGTCCAGCGAGGATGATCGACCGTAGGGTTCACGTTCGCGTAGAAACCATACTCGTCCGACGCAATACTCTGCCAAGTGGTTTTTGGCTGCTCGCTGACCAGACTTATCCGCACGATGGACTTGATGCTTTTGAACCCGTATTTCCACGGCACTACCAAACGCAGCGGCGCCCCGTTCTGATTCGGCAACTCACGCCCATACATCCCCACCGCCAGAATCGCCAAAGGATTCATGGCTTCATCCAATCGCAGCCCTTCTATATAAGGCCAGTCGATCAAGGCAAAACCGGAACGCTGTCCCGGCATGCTCTTGGGATCCTGCAGGGTTTCGAAGCGAATGAATTTGGCCTTTGAGGTTGGTTCGACCTGGTTGAGCAAAGCCGAAATGGGGAAGCCTATCCATGGAATAACCATCGACCACGCCTCCACACAGCGAAGACGGTAGATACGCTCTTCCAACTGATAAGGCTTCATAAAGTCTTCCAGCGCGTATCGCCCTGGTTTCCCCACCTCCCCATCCACGACCACAGTCCATGGCTCAGTCTTCAGCGCACCAGCGTTGGCAGCCGGGTCACCTTTCTCGGTGCCGAACTCATAGAAGTTGTTGTAGTGGGTCGCATCCTTGAAGGGTGTGATCGCCTCATCTTTAACGTTAACCGCCCCCCATTGGGTGGAAGGAAGCTTCTCGCTGAACCAGGAAGGCGCCTTGCCAGGTTCGACATCCGGATAACGACCCGTTTCATCGGCCACCGCCCATCGAGGCAGACCGCTCACGGCCAGTCCGGCAACGGCAGCACCCAATACATGGCGACGAGAAAGATAGAAGGATTCAGGCGTGACGTCCGACTCTAGGCAGTCGGACGCTTTTGGGACTTTGATCAGCATGGCTACTCCGCAGCATTGGAGAACAGATGCACCAACAGACTGCGGAGTATGAGGGAAATTACATCACTCGACGCTTTTGCGCCGACGAAGATGTAACAAGTACTGCACCGGACCGGAAGCTGCGTAGGCGAGGAACACCAACAGCAGAATGCGCGGCGGATCGCTGAACACCACTGCGAACACCAGGACCACCGCAAGGATCGCCACGAACGGAACGCGCCCTTTCAGGTCCAGTTCCTTGAAGCTGTTGTACTTGATGTTGCTGACCATCAGCATGCCGGCCGCAGCCACCATCAACGCTACCAGGAAGGACATCTTGGAGCCCTGGATGCCGTAATCGCTGAACGCCCAGACAATCCCTGCCACTACACCCGCCGCAGCCGGACTAGCCAGACCAATGAAATAGCGTTTATCGGCTGTACCGACCTGAGTGTTAAAGCGCGCCAGACGCAACGCCGCGCCTGCTACATAAATGAAAGCAACCATCCAGCCGACTTTACCCATGTCGCCCAAGGCCCAACCAAACGCCAGCAAGGCCGGCGCGACACCAAAGGCAACCATGTCCGACAACGAGTCGTACTCGGCACCGAACGCGCTCTGGGTATTGGTCATGCGGGCGACACGACCGTCGAGGCCGTCGAGCACCATGGCGACGAAAATCGCGATAGCTGCGAATGCAAAATACTTGCTCGCATTGACCGAATCACCGGCGCTCAGGGCTGCCTGTGCACTCATCGAGTTAATGATGGAATAAAACCCTGCGAACAGGTTCGCAGTGGTGAACAGATTCGGCAGAAGATAGATGCCACGATGCCGGACTTTACGGCCTTCGGCGTCATGCCCTTCTTCGACATGCTCATCGATGGGCAGCAGGCTTTCGGCGTCAGAAGCCTGGTTTGGCTCTTCGGGACGTTCGCTCATGGACAATACCTTGCAACGGGGTGGAAAGTTTCGACAGGTGTCTGGGACGACGGTTCGGCCGCAAACGATGCAGCTTTATACCAGAACCGGCCACCCAAACGAAAAAACGCGGCCTAAGCCGCGTTTTCCGTACAAGCGTTCGACTTAGTTTTTGGCTTTGTCGACGATCTTGTTGGCACCGATCCACGGCATCATGGAGCGCAGTTGCTCACCGATGATTTCAATACCGTGAGCGGCGTTGTTACGACGCTTGGCGGTCATCGAAGGATAGCCGGTAGCGCCTTCGCTGATGAACATCTTGGCGTATTCGCCGTCCTGAATACGTTTCAGGGCGTTGCGCATGGCCTGACGGGATTCGGCGTTGATCACTTCCGGGCCGGTCACGTACTCGCCGTATTCGGCGTTGTTGGAGATCGAATAGTTCATGTTGGCGATACCGCCTTCGTACATGAGGTCAACGATCAGCTTCAGTTCGTGCAAGCATTCGAAGTAAGCCATTTCCGGCGCGTAGCCAGCTTCAACCAGGGTTTCGAAACCGGCTTTGACCAGTTCAACGGTACCGCCGCACAGAACGGCTTGTTCGCCGAACAGGTCGGTTTCAGTTTCGTCCTTGAAGGTGGTTTCGATGATACCGGTACGACCGCCACCAACGCCGGCAGCGTAGGACAGTGCAACGTTTTTGGCGTTGCCCGAAGCGTCCTGGTAGATAGCGATCAGGTCAGGGATACCGCCGCCCTTCACGAACTCGGAACGTACGGTGTGACCTGGAGCCTTCGGCGCGATCATGATCACGTCGAGGTCAGCACGCGGCACAACCTGGTTGTAATGGATCGCGAAGCCGTGGGAGAAGGCCAGGGTGGCGCCTTTCTTGATGTTTGGCTCGATTTCGTTCTTGTACAGGGAAGACTGGAACTCGTCCGGAGTGAGGATCATGACCAGGTCTGCAGCGGCAACAGCGGAAGCAACGTCAGTCACTTTCAGGCCGTGTGCTTCAGCCTTTGCAACGGTAGCCGAACCTTTACGCAGGCCAACAGTTACGTCAACGCCGGAATCTTTCAGGTTGCACGCTTGAGCGTGGCCTTGGGAACCGTAACCGATGATGGCAACTTTCTTGCCCTGGATGATCGACAGGTCGCAGTCTTTATCGTAGAAAACTTTCATGAATTTCCCCTATATCAGGCCGTTCAGGCCATTCGCTAATTTGGTTTAAATGCTGAGTACTTTGTCGCCGCGAGCGATGCCGGTGACGCCACTGCGGACGGTTTCCAGAATCGAGGCGGTGCCGATGGACTGAATGAAGCTGTCGAGCTTGTCGCTGGTACCGGTCAGTTGAACGGTATATACGCTGGCGCTGACATCAACGATCTGCCCACGGTAAATATCGGTAGTGCGCTTGATCTCGGCGCGCTGGGCGCCGGTGGCCTTGACCTTGACCAACATCAGTTCACGCTCGATGTGAGCACTCTCCGACAGGTCGACCAGTTTTACCACTTCGATCAGCTTGTTCAGGTTCTTGGTGATCTGCTCGATGACTTCATCGTGACCGACAGTGGTCAACGTCAGACGCGACAGTGTCGGGTCTTCGGTTGGTGCCACGGTCAGGCTTTCGATGTTGTAGTTGCGCTGCGAGAACAGGCCGACTACGCGAGACAAAGCGCCGGGTTCGTTTTCCAGAAGCAAGGAAATAATGTGCCGCATGATTAAGTACGCTCCGTCTTGCTCAGCCACATATCGCGCATGGAGCCGTCTTTGATCTGCATCGGGTAGACGTGCTCACTGGTGTCGACCGAAATATCAATCACCACCAGGCGATCTTTCATGGCGAACGCCTCTTCCATCTTCGACTTCAACTCTTTCGAATCGGTGATGCGCACACCCACGTGACCGTAGGCTTCCGCCAGCTTGACGAAATCAGGTAACGATTCCATGTAGGAATGAGAGTGACGACTGCCGTAGCTCATGTCCTGCCACTGGCGAACCATGCCCAGTACACCGTTGTTCAGGATGACGATTTTTACGGGCAAACCGTATTGCAGGCAGGTCGACAGTTCCTGAATGTTCATCTGGATGCTGCCCTCGCCTGTTACGCAGGCGACATCATCATCCGGGAAATTCAGCTTGATACCCATGGCCGCCGGGAAACCGAAGCCCATGGTGCCCAGGCCACCGGAGTTGATCCAGCGGTTGGGCTTGTTGAACTTGTAGTACTGCGCGGCGAACATCTGGTGCTGGCCCACGTCGGAAGCTACAAACGCATCGCCCTTGGTCACTTCACACAGGGTTTCGATCACGGCCTGCGGCTTGATAACACTGCCGTCGCCCTTGTCGTAAGGAAACAGGCCGCGATCACCGCGCCACTCGTCGACTTGCTTCCACCAACTGGCAACGGACTCCTTGTTCGGGGTCTCGCCGATTTCCTTGAGGATCGCGACCATTTCAGTCAGGACGCTCTCGACAGGGCCAACGATAGGCACGTCTGCCTTGATGGTCTTGGAAATCGAAGCCGGGTCGATGTCGATGTGAATGATCTTGGCGTTCGGGCAAAACTTCGACGCGCCATTGATCACGCGATCGTCGAAACGCGCGCCGACTGCGAGGATCACGTCAGCATGGTGCATCGCCAGGTTGGCGGTGTAGCTGCCGTGCATACCTAGCATGCCGATGAACTGACGATCGGTGCCAGGAAAACCGCCCAGCCCCATCAACGTGTTGGTCACAGGCAGGTTGAGCATTTTCGCCAGTTCGGTCAGCGGCGCCGAGCCGTTGCCGAGAATCACGCCGCCGCCCGAGTACAACACTGGACGTTTGGCCGCCAGGAGCATTTCTGCCGCCTTGCGGATTTGCCCGGAGTGACCGCGAACGGCTGGGCTGTAGGAGCGCAACTTGGCTTTTTTCGGGAAGACGTATTCGAATTTTTCGGCCGGGTTAGTCATGTCCTTCGGGATATCGACAACGACTGGACCAGGACGACCGGATTGCGCCAGGTAGAAAGCTTTCTTCATGACTTCCGGAATTTCCGACGCGTGCTTGATCATGAAGCTGTGTTTCACGATCGGCCGGGAGATGCCGATCATGTCGGTTTCCTGGAATGCGTCGGTACCTACCATGGTGCTAGGCACCTGGCCGGAAATGACCACCATCGGAATGGAGTCCATGTACGCCGTAGCGATACCGGTGATGGCGTTGGTTGCGCCCGGGCCGGAAGTCACCAGTACCACGCCGGCTTTACCGGTGGCACGTGCGTAACCGTCAGCCATATGGGTAGCCGCTTGCTCATGACGAACCAGGATGTGGGTCACTTCCGGTTCTTTGAACAGGGCATCGTAGACATGAAGAAGAGCACCACCCGGGTACCCGTAGATATATTTGACGCCTTCGTCACGCAAAAAGCGGACGAGCATCTCACCGCCAGATAAAAGCTCCACGTTGCTCACCTCTAAAACGCCAGAATACCGCCCACGAAAAATAGGACGGGTCTTAATAGGTTTACTTCTCTGCAGAGCATGAGCGACGGTGGTCGCCGACTACGTCAGCACTGACTGAGCAAGTATTGGGATCGTCCCAAGTGTTGCGGGCCTTTCCCACCCAGCGCGAGGTAACGCGTTGCGGGTGTAACAGGTCGGCGCGGGTGTGCGCCTCATGATCTGCTGAGAGGGTCTGCTTCTGGCAGTCCCTGTACAGCGGACTTTGGATTCTTCTGTTTCGTCCCCTGCAAGTCAAGTCGTCTATGTGCTTTATTGAAGTAAGCACATGAGAAAGCAAGAAAAAACCGCGAAATTGCATGTGTGTTAGCTTCAATTGCGCAACCCGAGACAAGGAATTGGCATGCGAACGTTTTTCCTGACCGCCAGCTTGCTAGTTGGCCTGAGCCCATTGAGTATTGCCGGTCAGATTTACACATGGGTCGACGCCCAAGGTGTGACGCACTTTGATGCGCAGCCACCTCCAGGCCAGCAAGCAAACGTGGTCAAGCCCTCGTCGTCTTCCGGAAAGCCGGCCTTACCCTCACCTACCGGCGCGCTCGGTGACCAACAGGCCATTGATAAAGACGTCAAACGACAAGTTGCCGATCAACAGGCTCAACTGAAGACCTTTTGTGAACAGGCACGGAGGAACCTGGCGCAGCTGCAGAACAATCCGCGATTAAGAGAAGAAGTGGACGGAAAATTGCGACGATTGGATGACGCTCAGCGGCAGGAGCGCATTGGCGAAACGCAGAAACAGATCGCAGATAACTGCCAGTAATTCCTGTAGGAGCTGTCTCGTGAATGAGTCAGCTCTACAAAGGATCAGCGTCAGCGGGAGGCGGAGATCAGCAGGTCGAACTCTTTGAGCAGAACCTGTAGCTGCCGGTCCTTGCCCTGGACATTGCGTCCGGCAAAGACCATTTCGGCCATCTCCTGAATCCCCGATGCGTTCGGCAAGGGTAGATCCTGCTCCAGGATCGCTTTCATGCGCGGCAGGAAGATCCATTGCAGCCACTGCTCGAAATCCAGCGTATCGACCGAAAACGGCTCTACGCTGGAAAGCGCTTCGGCGGATGGCGCAACGTCGTCCCACCAGCCCTGAATCCGCAGCTCGCGCTCGATCAACAGCAATTGCTCGGCAATCTTCGGAAAGCGTACATCCATCACGACGTTACCTTGGCTTTCTGACGGGCTTCTGCTGCACCAGCGGAATCACCCTGCTTCTCACGCGCCTGGGCGATCAATTCCCACAGGCTGGCCTGAAGCGCCGGACGACCGTTGGCGAAAGTCAGCCCTCGACGAGCGAACTGCTCGGCCTGCGCTGCATCACCTTGAGCCATGCGTACCTGCGCCAAACGATAAAGCACCTGCGGCTCCCGCGGAGCGACACGCTGGGCACGCTCAAGGCTGGAAGAGGCGCCATTGAGGTCACCGCTGGCCTGTTGCTGCTGCGCTGTGGTCAACAGAGCGAGAACCGGCCCGTCCAGTTGCTCGTCGGCGGACAGGCCGCCAGAGCTGGCCGAAGGAATTCCGCTCGGCGTCGACGGCATGCTGTAGCTGCCCTGATTGATCGGTGCGGACTGGACCGGCGAGGTATCAATCGGCCCCGGCGTAATCGGACCAGGAGTAATAGGTGTAGTGCTGATCGGCGTCGAAGTCGTGGCGCCAGCACCTGGCACCATCACCACCACACCAGTATCGCCTTGCGGAATTTCCTGAACCTGGGCTTGCGCTGGACGCTTGACCGTTGTCTGACGGAAGCCGCCATTCGCCGAGACCCGCTCACTATTGGAGACGGCCGTGCCGGAGTCCTGTACCGGAATCGACCCGCGCTGCACGGTGGAGCAACCACTGAGCAAAGCCACGGCTGTAACTGCTGGAATCAACCACTTGTTCACTTGAAACCCTCTTTGCTTAGTTCATCCAGCCTTTGACCCAATCCATCACCGTTTCGCCTGAAGCAGGGCTTTCGCCACTGCAAGCAGCGCCGGGAGGCGGTTCGCTGCCGCGAATATACGGCATCTGCACGGCGCCTGGGCAGTTGGCATCAGAGCCTTGCCCGGTGCGCGAATCGACCCAGGCCTGAACAATGTTGTCCGGTTGTGGCATGTCTAGCGGCAGCGGGTCCGCCTTGCGCATGAAGCTGGTCCAGACCTGCAACGCACCGGTGGCGCCGGTGAACGGTGTCTTGCCGTTGTCATCGCGCCCCAGCCACACCACCGCCAGCAAGTCCTGACTGAAGCCGGCGAACCAGCTGTCCCGCGAATCGTTACTGGTCCCGGTCTTGCCCGCCAAGGTCAAGGTCTTTGGTAACACGTTGTAAACCGAGCTGCCGGTACCTTCGCGCATGACCCGTTGCATGGCGCTCTGGATCAGGTAAATGGACGCCGGATCGAAACGCTGCTGAATCTGGAACGGATACCGCTTGAGCGGCTCGCCTTCGGCGGTCAATACACTACGAATGCCGCGCATCGGCGTATTGAAACCACCGTTGGCGAGCGTCTGGTACATGGTCGCCACTTCAATCGGCGTCATGCCGCCCGCGCCCAACAACATCGATGGGAACGCTGGAAATTCGCGGTTCACACCCAAACGCCCGAGTGTCTTGAGCACATTCGGCACACCCACCGCCAACCCGAGACGTGCGGTCGACAGGTTGTAGGAATGCGCCAGCCCTTGATAAAGGAAAACCGTACCGTGGGAGCGGCGGTCGTAATTCTGCGGTTTCCAGACCTGACCGTCCGCACCTTTGACCGAGAAGGATTCGTCCGACAGCCAACTGGTCAATGTGTACTGGCTTGGCTTCTCGAGCGCTGTCAGATATACCGCCGGCTTGATCAACGAGCCGATCGGTCGAACAGCATCCAGCGCACGGTTGAAACCGGCGAAACTGGCCTGGCGACTGCCGATCATGGCCTGGACTTCCCCGGTTTCCGGGTTGGTCACGACCATGGCCGCTTCAACGTCATCGGAGCCCTTGCGTCCGGACAGACGCTTGAAGGTGTCGTTGACCGACGCCTCGGCTTTCATCTGCAGGATCGGGTCGAAGCTGGTGAAGATTCGCAGGCCTTCTTCGGTCAAGTCTTCGTCGCGATAGTCCTCGCGCAGTTGACGCTTGACCAAGTCAAGGAAGCCCGGGAACGAGCTGTCCGCCAATTTGCCTCGTGTTGTTACTCCCAACGGCATTTTCTTCGCGGCAGCGACCTGCTCGGCGGTGGCAACGCCTTGTTGTTCAAGCACATCGAGCACCAGATTACGTCGCTCAAGCGCCCGCTCAGGATTGCGACGCGGGTTGTAATAGGACGGGCCCTTGACCATGCCCACCAACATCGCGACTTGATGCAGCTTCAGTTCGGACAATGGCTGCCCGAAGAAGAACTGGCTGGCCAGACCGAAACCATGCACTGCCCGCTGACCATCCTGACCTACGAACACTTCATTGAGGTAAGCCTCAAGAATTTCTCGTTTGTCATAATGCAACTCAAGCAACATTGCCATCATGGCTTCAGTGAGCTTACGGCTCAGGCTGCGCTCGCTGGTCAGGTAGAAATTCTTGACCAGTTGTTGCGTCAGCGTACTGCCGCCCTGGGTCATCTTGCCGCCAGAGGTGTTGACGTAGACAGCCCGCGCAATCGACTTGGGCGAAACGCCCCAGTGGCTATAGAAATCCCGATCCTCCACGGCGACCAGAGTTTCCAGCAAATACGGCGGAACCTGATCGATTTTGATCAGGATGCGGTCTTCGAGGTTCTTCGGATAAATCCCGCCGATCAGCAGCGGTTCCAGGCGAACCACGGATAGCTTCGAACCGTTCGTCGCCGAGAGTTCGGCGACATAGTCGCCGGAGAAACGCACACGCACGGGCTGTGCCTGCTCCATACCTTCGTAGAACTGGAAGCCACGAGTATTCAAGTCGACGGTATTGCCGTTGACAGCGGCCGCGCCAGGTCCATTGCTCACGCTTTCACGGCGATAGCCCAACGCATCGAGCTCGGTAAGAAAATCGTCCTTGCTGAGCTTCTGTCCGACGAACAGTTCAAGTGGACGCGCGTATACCTTGGCCGGAATCGTCCAGCGCTTGCCGGAAAACTTCTCCTGCACGATGGCATCAAGGTAAACCGCGAATCCGGCCAGCATCACAAGGCCGACCAGGCTGAGTTTCAGGGCCCAGCCCAGCCAAGGGTTCAATCCCTTGGCGGGTGGTTTTTTGGGGGTTCGGGGAGTTCGAGTACGAGTCATGGCGGCGGATTATACGCACTTTATTCATACTCAACAGGAGCCCTCCGAGTTTGCGTTGGGCTGGCGAGCGGCCATAATGACGACCTGAATTTTCCCAGCCTCCGAAGGATCTCCTGTGAGCCAGTCTCTGATCGCCGCCCTGCAAAACCCGGCCCTTTATCCACACCCGGTAGACGGGTTCCAGCTCATCGAGACGCATATTTCCTGGGTGCTGCTAACTGGCTCCTATGCTTATAAAGTGAAGAAGCCTGTGAATTTCGGCTTCCTCGACTTCACAAGCCTTGAGTCTCGCGAGCATTTCTGCGGCGAGGAGCTGCGCCTGAACCAGCGCCTGACAGACGATTTGTACCTGGAGGTTCTACCCGTCACCGGCACTCCCGAAGCACCACAACTCGGCGGTGAAGGCCCGGCTATTGAATATGTACTGAAAATGCGCCAGTTTCCGCAAACCGGCTTGCTCAGCACCTTGCAGGCCAACGGCGAACTCACCACCACGCACATCGACGCGCTGGCAGCACAAATCGCCCGATTCCACCTCAGTGCCCCCAAAGTCCCGGCCGTACACGAAGCGGGCACACCAGACAGTGTCATGGCGCCGGTGCGGCAGAACTTCGAACAAATCCTCCCATTCCTCAGTGACAAGGCTGACCTGCAGCAGCTCGACGCACTGCAAGCCTGGGCAGAGAGCAGCTTCGAACGTCTCAAGCCGCTGCTGGCCCAGCGCAAAACTGACGGTTACATTCGCGAATGCCATGGTGACATCCATTTGGGCAACGCCACCGTGATCGACGGCAACGTGGTGATTTTCGACTGCATCGAATTCAACGAACCGTTCCGCTTCACCGACGTGTATGCCGATACCGCCTTCCTGGCAATGGACCTGGAAGACCGCGGCCTTAAATGCCTGGCTCGTCGCTTCATCAGCCAATACCTGGAGCTGACCGGCGATTACCAGGGCCTGGAACTGCTGAACTTCTACAAAGCCTACCGAGCGCTGGTACGCGCCAAGGTCAGCCTGTTCAGCATGCCGGCCGAAGCCACTCCGGTGCAGCGCGCAACAACCCTGCGCCAGTACCGCAACTACGCCAACCTGGCGGAAAGCTACAGCACCATTCCTTCGCGCTTCATGGCTATTACCCATGGCGTTTCGGCCGTCGGCAAAAGCCACGTGGCGATGCGCCTGGTAGAAGCGCTGGGTGCGATTCGCCTGCGCTCCGATGTTGAACGCAAACGTATGTTCGGCGAGCAAACCGTCGCGAACGACTTGCAGGCCGGCATTTACAATGCCGATGCCAGCGCCGCGACCTACAACCGCCTGCATGAAATTGCCGCTGTGATCCTGCACGCCGGGTTCCCGGTGGTGGTCGATGCCACTTACCTCAAGCGCGATCAACGCGACAGCGCTGCGAAGGTTGCCGAGGCCACCGGCGCCCCGTTCCTGATCCTCGACTGCAACGCACCACAAGCCGTGATCGAGAGTTGGCTAGCCCAGCGCCAGGCGGATAAAAAGGATCCATCCGATGCCACGCTGGCCGTTATCGAAGCCCAGCAAGCCAGTCGTGAAGCACTGACGCCAGCAGAAATCCTCTGCAGTAAACGTGTTCAGACTAATGAAAGCGGGACGCTCGACACCGTGGTGGAACAGATTCGCCAGCGTCTGCCAGGCCTGTAAGAAGTATTTCAGCCGTGAAGCCTTCGGTGGCTTCACGGCTGTCAAATAGTGGCACTATACTGGCGTCATAAAACCAACAGGTAAAATGACATGAGCCAGCAGCCAAAACTTCTCGACACTCCGCTTTATGCCTTGCTGCACAGGGATGACATCGCAGGCTTCAACAACGAGCGTCCGAAGGACGGGCCGATCAACATGGTGGGCGGTGACTTCCGGGGTTTGGACCTGCGCGAATTGAATGCGCACGGTGTTGACTTTACCGACGCCTATTTCCGCTCCGCTGATTTACGCGGCATCGACTTTCGCAGCGCTTCCCTCGAGGGCGCGAGCCTGGCCCATGCGCAGATTTCCGGCGCCTATTTCCCAGCAGAACTGAGTGCCGATGAGATTCTCATGTCGATGAATTTCGGTACGCGACTGCGATATCGCACTCGCTGATCGGTAGGATGCCTGACAAGTCCAGCGCTCCCCTTCGCGCTGGACGCCGGGAAGATCGACGATAATTCCTGCCTTATTACCCATCCTCCCACCGCGTTCGCGGTTATTGACGTTTCAGTCGCTGCCGGGCGCTTAGAAGCTTTTGCGTCGAACTCGACCAAACAATCACGCTTTTGCTGCTGATGGCTACACTCCTCAGAAGCTTGCCCACGCACCATTCGGCCATCGCAAGGAGGCTTGATGAATGATGAACTGCAACACCTGAAAAATCTTGGCAAGACGTCGGCGCAGTGGCTGCATGCCGTGGGCATTCACAGCGCCTCGGACTTGCGTCGCCTGGGGGCGGTGGACGCTTATCGGGCCGTGCGCACGCGCGGATTCCGGGCGTCCAAGGTGTTGTTGTATGCAATTGAAGGTGCGCTGATGGATGTGCACTGGAACGACATTCCCGCCGAGCGCAAAGAAGCACTGAACAAACAATTGGAAGCCATTTCGTCACGTCACAAGAATTGAGCACGTTCGTTTTGCCGCTCGCGCTTTTAGACATTCACTGAAAACGACAGATCACGGTTTAGTAATTTCAACGACTTACAGCTAACGAGCGACACAAATCGATTAAATGAAAAATCAGCGGTTGACTTGGTAATGAGAATCGATATGATTATCACAACTGGTCGCGAGACCGGTCGATTTTCTGAAAAGCCCTTGGTTCGGACTCTCAGATTATCTCCTCATCAGGCTAATCACGGTTATTTGACCCGGCTCTTGCCGGGTCTTTTTTTGCCTGTGGAAAAGTCATCCGCCCTGCCCATTTGGCGCAGAGCGGACGATACCTATTGGTCGTTAGTCCCAGGGAAAAAACCCGACGTCAATTTGTTCAAGCTTTCCGGCAATCTCGGCCCCAGCCCTCCCACCAGTAAGGTCGGATCTAGCTCGATCACCCGCCCGTCCCTGGCAGCGCGAGTGGAGGCCAGAATCGGGTTTTCCTTAAATAAGGCCGCACGCGCCGCCTCGCCGGTCAGCGCACGATCAGCGAATACCAGCACAGCAGGATCCAGACTCACCAGGGATTCATTCGAAAATGGTTTGTAACCTGTGTGGGTCGCCAGATTGTGACCACCAGCCTGTTGCAGCAACCAATCGGCGGCCGTGCCCTTGCCGGCTATCAGCGGCTTGCCGCCGGCATGGCCGAGCAACAACAGCACGCCCGGGGATGGTTGCGTCAATTGCGCCCGGGTGACCCTGATTTTTTGTTGTTCGAGTTTCTGTGTGTAAGCGCCCAGCAACTGCGCTGCCCGCTCTTCGGCACCGAGCAATTTGCCCAGATGCTGCAGGTTGCCCTGTAACGTCGACAAATCCGGCTGAGCCGAGAACAGTTCGACCTGCACACCAGCGCTGCGAATTTGCGATAGCACCGGTGGCGGCCCCATCTCTTCCGTGCCAACCAGAATTTGCGGGCGCAAACTCAACACACCTTCGGCCGACAGCTGCCGCTGATAGCCGATACTCGGCAATGCCTTGAGGGAGGCCGGATTCTGGCTGGTGGTGTCGACACCGACCAGTTTCGACTCACCACCGAGCGCGACAACCCACTCCGACAGCGCTCCACCGGCACTGACCCAACGTTGCGGCAATTCAGCCGCTGTAGCGAGGTGGCTGACGAGGAGTCCGGCACAGATCGCAGCGACACGGGCACTCAGGCGCATAAACAGCTTCCTTAATCGTTTTCCCCGGGCATCAGGCTGATATGCCAAGTATCCTCGGCATTCAGAACGCACCCTTTGGGTGGAAGGCCATTTGATAATTGTTTGCATTTAAGCGTCAAGTAGAGACATTTCCTACAATGCGCGTCGAAATTTGAGGATAGACATGAAGCTTCTTTGCCCAGGCCAAGAGCTGGTCGATGGCAGCAGTCGCGGGTTCAACATTGACGGCCAAAAGGTCTTTGCGGTGCGCAGGGGCGGTCAGGCTTATGTCTATGTCAATCGTTGCCCGCACCGCGGCGTCGGGCTGGAATGGACCCCCGACCAGTTCCTGGATCCCAGCAACAGCCTGATCCAGTGCGCGACCCATGGCGCCCTGTTTCTGATCGAGGATGGAGAATGCGTGGCCGGGCCGTGTGCGGGACAATCGCTGACCCGCGTAGCCTGTCGCGAAGACGCAAAAGGAATCTGGATCAGCGTTTAGGCGTCGAGCAATACCTCCAGACGCCGATCGATTACGATCTCTTCATGGTCCAAGCGCACGCCGTAAGCCAGCACTTCAACGCCACAAGCCACCGCCTCACGCAAGGCTGCGGCATAGGCCGAATCGATTTCTTTCGCAGGCCTCACGGCGTCGATTCCGGTGAGGTTCACGCAATACAACTGCACCGCTCGAATCCCGTCCCGGGCCAAATGCGCCAACTCACGCAAGTGCTTGGCCCCGCGCTGCGTCACCGCGTCGGGAAAAGCCGCTACCGATGAGCCGTCAAAACCCAGCGTGATACTTTTGACTTCCACGTAAGCCGGCCCGCCGGGGTAATCGAGGCGAAAATCGATCCGGCTGCTTTCCTGGCCGTAGGCCACTTCGCGTCTGAGCTCGGTAAAACCGCTCAGCTCGGTGATGATGCTGGCGCGCAGGGCTTCTTCGACCAAGCCATTAGCCCGGGCGGTATTTACGCAAAACCGGCGCCCGTGCGGGGTTTCGCCGATTTCCCAAGTGCCCGGCAATTTGCGCTTGGGGTCGTTGGAGCGACTGAACCAGACCTGTCCGCCCTCGACCTGACAATTGAGCATCGAACCGGTATTGGGGCAATGAATGGTCAGCAACTCGCCATTAACGGTTTCGATATCGGCGAGAAAACGCTTGTAGCGGCGGATCAGCCGACCTTCTTCGAGGGGAGGATGAAATCGCATCAGCCTTGCCAGCTCCGCAAACCACGCGCAATCCGCTCCACCGCTTCTTCCAGACGCTGAAGGCTTTGGGTGTAGGCAAACCGCACATGATGCCCGGCTTGATAACGCCCGAAGTCCAGCCCCGGGGTAAACGCCACATGCTCGGTTTCGAGAAAGTGACGGCAGAACGCGAAGGCATCGCCGCCGAACTTGCCGATATCGGCGTACAAGTAAAACGCGCCTTCGGGTTCAACGGCGATGCCGAAACCAAGTTCTCTCAGTGCTGGCAGCAAGAAATCACGACGGCGGCCGAATTCGGCGCGGCGCTCTTCCAGAATCGCGATGGTTGCAGGTTCGAAACAGGCCAGGGCCGCATGTTGGGCCATGCTCGGTGCGCTGATGTAGAGGTTCTGCGCGAGCTTTTCCAACTCGCCCACTGCCGCGTCCGGCGCCACCAGCCAGCCAAGCCGCCAACCGGTCATGCCGAAATACTTGGAAAAACTATTCAGCACAAAAGCGCTGTCGTCGACTTCCAGCACGCTCGCCGCATCCGTGCCGTAGGTCAGGCCGTGGTAGATCTCGTCCACCACCAGGTGTCCGTGACGCTCCTTGATCGCGGTGGACAGCCCGGCCAGTTCATCACGGGTCAGGATCGTCCCGGTCGGGTTGGCCGGGGATGCCACCAGTGCGCCAACGCTGTCGTGATCCCAGTAACGCTCGACCAGGCCCGGCGTCAGTTGATATCGCACATCCGGGCCGACCGGCACCAACTGCGCGGCGCCCTCCACCAACCGCAGGAAATGCCGGTTGCACGGGTAGCCCGGGTCCGCCAACAGCCAATGTTTACCGGGATCCACCAGCAAGGCGCTGGTCAGCAGCAGAGCGCCCGAGCCACCGGGCGTGATGAGGATGCGTCGCGGATCGATGTTCAAGCCATAACGCTGTTGATAAAAGCCAGAAATGGCCTCACGCAATTCGGGAATCCCGCGTGCGGCGGTATAACGGGTCTTCCCCGCCGTCAATGCGGCCTGGCCGGCGCGGATGATCGGCTCGGCGGTGGTGAAATCCGGCTCACCGATTTCCAGGTGAATCACGTCGTGACCGGCCGCCTGCAATTCATTGGCGCGCGCCAGCAACGCCATGACATGAAAAGGTTCGATCGCACGACTGCGAGCACTGTAGGACTGAGCCATTGGCCTTCCTTCAAACGGGGAAAAGAAATCGATTCTACCCAAGCGCAGGAACGAGCGAGAACCTAAAGCGGTCAGAGCCGTATAACCCAGACCCAAAACGACTCAAGCGAGCGCCCAAGGTTTGACTAAAATCAATAATTGATCAGGGCTCCAGATCCACCAGACAGCGCTTTGCCATCATTTGCAAGCGCCACAGGCCGCGACCTCGACATCCGGGAGTAGCGCGGTCTGATTTGATCTGGTAAGTTCGCCCGCTTGCAGCCGCAGGGCCGGCGGGTGTCGGTGATGGAGCAATCCTGCGCAGATGGATTACAAGAGTAGAGGCGGTCTATTTCATGTCCACCCAAGCAAAGCAGCAACAGCCGACAATTAGCGGCTTCGAACCCTACAAAGAAGTGAAGGGCGAGGAATACATGGGCAAGCCCATGCGCGCGCACTTCACCAAGGTCCTGAACAAGTGGAAACAGGACTTGATGCAGGAAGTCGACCGCACGGTTGATCACATGAAGGACGAAGCAGCCAACTTCCCGGACCCGGCAGATCGTGCCAGCCAGGAAGAAGAGTTCGCCCTCGAACTGCGTGCCCGCGATCGTGAGCGCAAGTTGATCAAGAAGATCGACAAGACGCTGCAACTGATCGAAGACGAAGAATACGGTTGGTGCGAGTCCTGCGGCGTCGAGATTGGCGTCAAGCGACTGGAAGCCCGCCCTACCGCCGACATGTGTGTCGACTGCAAGACCCTGGCGGAAATCAAGGAAAAGCAAGTCGGCAAGTAACTGCGACTTGAACGAAGAACGGAGCGTGCGAACGCTCCGTTTTTGTTTCTGATGTTCATGATATTTGTAGGAACCGGCTTGCTGGCGATAGCGATTTCAAAGACGCCATCGCCAGCAAGCCGGCTCCTACAAAGCGCTAATCGCCATTTAAGTAATATCTTGCCATGACAGCCATCACCTACATCGGGCGCTTCGCCCCCACGCCGAGCGGCCATCTGCATTTCGGCTCGCTGGTCGCTGCGCTGGCTTCTTACCTCGACGCGCGTTCCGTGGGTGGCCGCTGGCTGATGCGCATGGAAGACTTGGACCCGCCTCGCGAGGAACCTGGCGCTCAGGCGGCGATTCTCAAGGCCCTGGAAAGTTACGGTTTCGAGTGGGATGGCGAGATGGTCCGTCAAAGCGAGCGTCACGACGCTTACGCTGAAGTGCTCAACCGCCTGTTCAATCACGGCCTGGCCTACGCTTGCACCTGCTCGCGCAAACAACTGGAACCGTATAACGGCATTTATCCTGGACTTTGCCGCAATGCCGGGCACGGCAGCGAAGACGCCGCCATTCGTGTCCGCGTCCCCGAACTGGACTACCACTTCATCGACCGGGTGCAAGGCGAATTCCACCAGCACCTGGGCCGGGACGTGGGCGACTTCGTGATCCGCCGCCGCGATGGGCTCTACGCCTATCAACTGGCGGTGGTGCTGGACGATGCCTGGCAAGGCGTCACCGACATCGTCCGTGGTGCCGACTTGCTCGACTCCACTCCACGCCAACTCTACTTGCAGGAACTGCTCGGCCTGCGCCAACCGCGTTACTTGCACATTCCGCTGATTACCCAGCCCGACGGCAACAAACTCGGCAAGTCCTACCGTTCACCGCCGCTGACCGCAGATCAAGCCACACCTTTGTTATTGCGTGCCCTGCGGGCATTGGGGCAAAAGCCTGGCGCTGAACTGGCTTACGCCACGCCGCGCGAAGTGCTGAACTGGGGCATCGCCCATTGGGATGCCTCGCTGATCCCGCGCACTCTTAACCTGCACGAGGCCGAGCTACAGTGATCGTACTTGCAGTGGCGCCCCCATCCGTTACCATCGCCGCACGTTTTCGGGCACGCGCATAAAAAAGAGAGGCCGGGATGTACATCTATCGCTTGGTCCTGCTTTTGGTAGTGGGGATTTATCTGTTTTCCCCGGCCATCATGGATTGGTGGATCGACGCCACTGGCGCCTGGTATCGCCCTTATTTGCTCTGGCTGATTCTGATCGTCGTGACCTTCATCCTGCAGAGCCAAAAAGATGCCGATGAGCTTTAGCCTGACCCAGATGATCCTGATCAGCGCCGCGTACCTGGCGGTGCTGTTCGGTGTGGCCTGGATCAGTGAACGGGGCATGATTCCCCGGGCGATCATTCGCCACCCGCTCACCTACACCCTGTCGCTGGGGGTCTATGCCAGTGCGTGGGCGTTTTACGGCACGGTTGGACTGGCGTATCAGTACGGCTACGGCTTCTTGTCCAGTTACCTGGGCGTCTCAGGAGCGTTTCTGCTGGCGCCGGTGTTGCTGTATCCGATCCTGAAAATCACTCGCACGTATCAGCTATCGTCCCTGGCGGATTTGTTCGCGTTCCGTTTCCGCAGTACCTGGGCCGGTGCGCTGACGACGATTTTCATGCTGGTCGGCGTACTGCCGCTGTTGGCGTTGCAGATTCAGGCAGTGGCCGACTCCATCGGCATCCTCACCCGCGAGCCCGTGCAACACCGCGTGGCGCTGAGCTTCTGCGCGCTGATCACGCTGTTCACGATTTTCTTCGGCTCCCGCCACATCGCCACCCGCGAGAAACACGAAGGCCTGGTGTTCGCGATTGCCTTCGAGTCGGTGATCAAGCTGATCGCCCTTGGAGGTGTCGGACTGTATGCGTTGTACGGCGTGTTCGACGGCCCGCAACAGCTGGAACTGTGGTTGCTGCAAAACCAGACCGCCCTTGCTGCATTGCATACGCCATTGCAGGAAGGCCCATGGCGAACCTTGCTGCTGGTGTTCTTCGCCTCAGCGATCGTAATGCCGCACATGTACCACATGACCTTCACCGAAAACCTCAACCCGCGCTCGCTGGTCAGCGCCAGCTGGGGTTTGCCGCTGTTCCTCCTGCTAATGAGCCTGGCGGTGCCGCTGATTCTCTGGGCCGGCCTGAAACTCGGAGCCACCACCAATCCGGAGTACTTCACGCTGGGCATCGGCATCGCCGCCAACAGCAAGGCCTTGGCGTTGCTGGCTTATGTCGGCGGTTTGTCTGCCGCCAGCGGCCTGATAATCGTCACCACCCTGGCGCTGTCGGGGATGGCCCTGAATCACCTGGTATTGCCGCTGTATCAGCCACCCGCGGAAGGCAATATTTACCGTTGGCTGAAATGGACACGCCGGGCGCTGATCGTAGCGATCATCATGGCCGGTTATGGTTTCTATCTTCTGTTGGGTGCGGAACAGGATCTTGCCAACCTCGGCATCGTCGCCTTCGTTGCTACGTTGCAGTTCTTGCCCGGCGTGCTGTCGGTTCTCTACTGGCCGACCGCCAACCGTCGGGGCTTCATCGCAGGGTTGCTCGCGGGGATTCTGGTGTGGCTGGTGACCATGCTCCTGCCGCTGGTCGGCAATCTGCAGGGCTTCTACATTCCGCTGTTGAACATGATCTACGTGCTGGACGACACCAGTTGGCACATGGCAGCGATCGCTTCGTTGGCCGCCAACGTGCTGATGTTCACCCTGATTTCGCTGTTCACCAATGCCAGCACCGAGGAAGCCAGCGCCGCCGAAGCCTGCGCGGTGGACAACGTGCGTCGCCCGCAACGTCGCGAACTGCACGCCGCCTCGCCCCAGGAGTTCGCCACGCAACTGGCCAAACCCTTGGGTGCCAAGGCTGCACAGAAAGAAGTCGAGCAAGCCCTGCGCGATCTCTACCTGCCATTTGACGAGCGCCGGCCTTATGCCTTGCGCCGCTTGCGTGACCGTATCGAGGCCAACCTCTCCGGCCTGATGGGCCCGAGTGTCGCCCAGGACATGGTCGAGACGTTCCTGCCTTATAAGGCAGGCGGCGAAAACTATGTCACCGAAGACATTCACTTCATTGAAAGCCGCCTCGAGGATTACCACTCGCGCCTCACCGGCCTCGCTGCCGAACTTGATGCCCTGCGCCGCTATCACCGCCAGACCCTGCAAGAATTACCGATGGGCGTCTGCTCGCTGGCCAAGGATCAGGAAATCCTCATGTGGAACAAAGCCATGGAGGAGCTCACCGGGATCGCCGCACAGCGTGTGGTCGGTTCGCGCCTGAGCACCATTGCCGACCCGTGGAAAGCCCTGCTGCAAGGTTTTATCAACGTGCCGGACGAACATTTACACAAACAGCACCTGGCCCTGGACGGCCAGACCCGTTGGCTGAACCTGCACAAAGCCGCGATCGATGAACCGCTCGCGCCGGGAAACAGCGGCCTGGTGCTGCTGGTGGAAGACCTGACCGAAACGCAGATGCTCGAAGACAAGCTGGTGCACTCCGAGCGACTAGCCAGCATTGGTCGACTGGCGGCGGGCGTGGCCCACGAAATCGGCAACCCGATAACCGGCATCGCCTGCCTGGCGCAAAACCTGCGCGAAGAGCGCGAAGAGGACGGCGAACTCACGGAAATCAGCGGACAGATTCTCGAGCAGACCAAACGTGTGTCGCGCATCGTGCAATCGCTGATGAGCTTCGCCCATGCCGGCAGCCATCAGCACAGCGACGAGCCCGTCTGTCTGGCCGAAGTCGCCCAGGATGCCATCGGCCTGCTGGCCCTGAACCGACGCAATTTCGAAGTGCAGTTCTACAACCTGTGTGATCCCGATCACTGGGTCGAAGGCGATCCGCAGCGGCTCGCCCAGGTACTGATCAATCTGCTCTCAAACGCCCGCGACGCCTCGCCTCCCGGCAGTGCGGTGCGGGTCAAGAGCGAAGCCGGCGAGCACACGGTCGATCTGATCGTGGAAGACGAAGGCAGCGGTATTCCCTCGAGCATCATGGACCGATTGTTCGAACCCTTCTTCACCACCAAGGACCCTGGTGAAGGCACCGGTCTGGGCCTTGCACTGGTCTATTCCATCGTTGAAGAGCATTATGGACAAATCACCATCGACAGCCCGGCTGATGTTCAGAGCCAACGCGGCACCCGTATCCGGGTGACATTACCGCGTCATGTCGAAGCGACGTCCGCTGTGAACTGAGACCGTCGAGAGTATCGAATCAATGCCGCACATTTTGATCGTCGAAGACGAAACCATTATCCGCTCCGCCTTGCGCCGCCTGCTGGAACGCAACCAATACCAGGTCAGCGAAGCCGGTTCAGTGCAGGAAGCACAAGAACGCTTCACCATTCCCACGTTCGACCTGATCGTCAGCGATCTGCGTTTGCCTGGCGCGCCGGGCACCGAGTTGATCAAGCTGGGCCAGGGCACTCCGGTGCTGATCATGACCAGCTACGCCAGCCTGCGCTCAGCCGTCGACTCGATGAAAATGGGTGCGGTCGATTACATCGCCAAGCCTTTCGATCACGACGAAATGCTCCAGGCCGTCGCGCGCATCTTGCGTGACCGGCAGACCGTGCAAGCCAGTGAACCGGTTGCCGGCAAAGTGGCCAACGGCGCGGCGAAAACGGGTGTCGATAACAGCAACGGCGAGATCGGCATCATTGGCTCGTGCCCACCGATGCAGGATCTGTACGGCAAAATCCGCAAAGTCGCGCCAACTGACTCCAATGTTTTGATTCAGGGCGAGTCCGGCACCGGTAAAGAGCTGGTGGCGCGCGCCCTGCACAATCTTTCGAAACGGGCCAAGGCACCGATGATTTCGGTCAACTGTGCGGCCATTCCGGAAAGCCTGATCGAGTCTGAATTGTTCGGCCACGAGAAAGGCGCGTTCACCGGCGCCAGCGCTGGCCGTGCCGGTCTGGTAGAAGCGGCGGATGGTGGCACTCTGTTCCTTGATGAAATCGGCGAACTGCCACTGGAAGCCCAGGCTCGACTGCTGCGCGTGTTGCAGGAAGGTGAAATTCGCCGTGTGGGCTCGGTGCAGTCGCAGAAAGTGGATGTGCGGCTGATCGCGGCGACTCACCGCGATCTGAAAAGCCTGGCGAAAATCGGCCAGTTCCGTGAAGACTTGTATTACCGCCTCCACGTAATCGCCCTGAAACTCCCAGCACTGCGCGAGCGTGGTGCGGATGTTAACGAAATCGCCAACGCGTTCCTGGCGCGCCAGAGCGCGCGGATCAACCGCACCGACCTGAAGTTCGCCCCGGATGCCGAGCAAGCGATTCGTCACTACTCGTGGCCGGGTAACGTTCGTGAACTGGAAAACGCTGTCGAGCGCGCTGTGATCCTGTGCGAGAGCCCGGAGATTTCCGCCGAGCTGCTGGGTATCGACATTGAACTGAGCGATCTGGAAGACGACGAGTTCATCGGCCTGGCGCCGCAACAAGGCAATACGAGCGCCAACAACAGCCATGAACCGACCGAAGACCTGTCGCTGGAAGACTATTTCCAGCACTTCGTGCTCGAACACCAGGACCACATGACCGAAACCGAATTGGCACGCAAACTCGGAGTCAGTCGTAAATGTCTGTGGGAACGCCGTCAGCGTCTGGGCATTCCGCGACGCAAAACCGGGGTGGCCAGCGAGAGCTGAACCGCACCTGCCTGATGTGCGGGTAACACATGACTTTGTGAAAAAACTGTTACCTCAGCTTTTTCACGTAACAGAAGCCGGGGCTTACGGTAACGAAGCCCCGGCTTTTTTGGTCTGCACAAACCCCATCAACATGCCTAAGCCGTTGTTTTACTGGGGTTCTCAAAAGTTGGCACGCCCCCTGCTATATGTTTGGTACAAGAACAATAACAAGCAATGCACAAGACAATAAAAATAAGACGAATCGACTCACGCACAATAAAAACAAGACGGCGAGAGGCGCAGCTAACTGATTCTTTTGGAGAGGCGTTGTATTTGGGGCTTGCCCCACGACCAGGCCGAGAACAACAAAAAACTGTCACTCAGACAGAGCCTGTACTGGTTGGATCGAGAGATCACTGCAATTCAGCGACCAAAGCAATCCGTTTGCTCTTGGCTCCCGATTGGGAGGGTCATGAAGGAAGCTTCATGGCGAGGGCACTTAACAAAAACAAAAAGCCCGAAACCAATAACAAAAATAGAGCATGCAACTACTTCTTGGGGAGCTTCGGCTCCCCTTGTAGTTTCCGCCATTTGGAATCCCCTCGAATCAGCCCGCTTCTGCCTTGAAGCATCAGGCTTACAGCTCATATCTGCTGCGTCCTACACCATCCCCCGACTAAATGCTAGAATCCCCGCCCATCATGCGGTCATTCTTTGTTTTTGGCCGAACATTCCTTCAAACAGTGCATCCCATGCTGAAGAAGCTGTTCCAGTCATTCCGCACTCCCGTGCGTCGTACGCAACACATCCGCAGCACGCCTGAAGTGCTCAACAGCGGCCAACATTCGCTGCAGAAGGCGCAATTCAGCCGTTACGCGGTGAACATCGTCGAACGCCTGCAAGGCGCCGGTTACCAGGCCTACCTGGTTGGTGGTTGCGTGCGCGACATGCTGCTCGGCATCACGCCGAAAGATTTCGACGTCGCCACCAGTGCCACGCCTGAACAGGTACGAGCCGAATTCCGCAACGCGCGGATCATTGGCCGCCGGTTCAAACTGGTGCACATCCACTTTGGCCGCGAAATCATCGAAGTCGCGACCTTCCGCGCCAACCACCCGCAAAACGAAGAAGAGGAAGACAGCAACCAGTCTTCCCGCAACGAGAGCGGGCGCATCTTGCGCGATAACGTCTACGGCACCCTGGAAGAAGACGCGCAGCGCCGCGACTTCACCATCAACGCCCTGTATTACGATCCGGTCAGTGAGCGCGTCCTCGACTACGCCAACGGCGTACACGACATCCGCAACCATCTGATCCGTCTGATCGGCGACCCGAAGCAGCGTTATCAGGAAGACCCGGTACGCATGCTGCGCGCCGTGCGTTTTGCCGCCAAGCTGAATTTCGGCATTGAAAAACACAGCGCCCTGCCGATCCGCGACTTGGCACCGATGCTGCGCGAAATCCCGTCGGCCCGCCTGTTCGAAGAAGTGCTTAAGCTATTCCTCTCCGGCCATGCGGCGGACACCTTTGAGATGCTGGTCGACTTGCAACTGTTCGACCCACTGTTCCCGGCCAGTGCCGAGGCGCTCGAATACAACCCGACCTACACCCATACCCTGATCAGTGAAGCGTTGATCAACACTGACCTGCGCATCAAGCAGAACAAACCGGTGACGCCGGCATTCCTGTTTGCAGCCCTGCTCTGGCCAGCCCTGCCCGCCCGCGTTCTGCGTTTGCAAGAACGTGGCATGCCGCCGATTCCGGCGATGCAGGAAGCGGCGCACGAGCTGATTGCCGAGCAGTGCCAGCGCATCGCGATTCCGAAGCGCTTCACCATGCCTATCCGCGAGATCTGGGACATGCAGGAACGTCTGCCACGCCGCAGTGGCAAACGCGCCGACCTGCTCCTGGACAACCCACGGTTCCGTGCCGGTTACGACTTCCTCCTGTTGCGCGAAAGCGCGGGCGAGCAGACCGATGGCCTGGGCGAGTGGTGGACCGATTATCAGGACGCCAATGAGAGCGAACGTCGCGACATGATCCGCGACCTCAGCGGCAAGGACGAAGGCACCGGCGCACCACGCAAGCGTCGACGCAGCAGCGGTTCCAAGCGCAAACGTGTCGCGGGCGCGCCGAGCACTTCGGGCGAGTAATCATGGAACGCATCTACATCGGCATGGGCAGCAACCTGGCTGAACCTGCCGAACAACTGCGCAGTGCTGTCGAAGCACTGTCCCGGCTGCCGCAATCAAAACTGGTCGGGGTTTCCGCGTTCTATCAAAGTGACTCGCTACTCCCCGGCCAACCGCGTTACACCAACGCAGTCGCAGCCCTCGACAGTGCGCTGGCGCCACTGGATTTGCTGGACGCCTTGCAAGCCATCGAGAACGAACAGGGCCGCGAGCGCCTTGAACGCTGGGGACCGCGCACGCTGGATCTCGACATTGTGTTGTTCGGTGACCGGTTGATCGATGAGCCTCGCCTCAAGGTGCCGCACTATCACATGCAGGAACGGGCCTTCGTCCTGTATCCGCTAGCCGAAATGGCGCCCGCGGATTTGCGTCTGGCGGATGGTCGTTACCTTCGCGACCTGATCGCTGCCTGCCCGTTCGTCGGGTTGGAACGCCTCCCGGCAGTCTGAGTAAAGCTTAAAAGATCGCAGCCCTCGGCAGCTTCTACAGTTCAATGCGCTTCTGTAGGAGCTGCCGAAGGCTGCGATCTTTTTACTTTGACGTTTGCTGAATCGCATCAGTCCCCATCGGTAACACCCCGGACGTAACAATGCGGTAACACATCCAATTGACTTCCCGAGTTCTCCTCACGACTATAGGCGTCCCGCTGCCGCCAACACGGCGTTGAAGGGCGCAATCCAGGCCTTACAAGCACGACAACAGACCGTGCGCCTGTATTTAACGAAGAATCACGCGCGTTACTCGCAGTAGTTTCCACAGCGCCTGAATGAGGAACATTTTCATGCCAGCCATCACCCTGACCACCCTGCAAGGTCTCAAGCAAAAAGGTGAAAAAATCACCATGCTGACCTGCTATGACGCGACCTTCGCCCACGCCTGCAATCAGGCTGGTGTTGAAGTGCTGCTGGTGGGCGACTCCCTCGGCATGGTTCTGCAAGGTCACGACAGCACCCTGCCCGTCACCACAGCCGAAATGGCTTACCACGTGGCGGCCGTCAAACGCGGTAACACCGATGCGTTGATCCTCGCCGACCTGCCCTTCATGGCCTATGCCACCACCGAGCAAGCCATGACCAACAGCGCCCTGTTGATGCAGGCCGGCGCGCACATGGTCAAGGTTGAAGGCGCACTGTGGCTGGCGGACTCTATTCGCCTGCTTGCCGAACGTGGCATTCCGGTGTGCGCGCACCTGGGCCTGACGCCGCAGTCGGTGAACATCCTCGGCGGCTACAAAGTGCAGGGGCGCAATGAAAACCAGGCGCGGCAGATGCGTGCCGATGCGATTTCCCTGGAACAGGCCGGCGCGGCGATGCTGCTGCTCGAATGCGTGCCAAGCGAGCTGGCCGAAGAAATTACTCAGGCGGTGAAGATTCCGGTGATCGGGATCGGCGCCGGCAACCGCACCGACGGCCAGGTCTTGGTCTTGCACGACATGCTGGGCTTGTCGATTACCGGTCGCGTACCGAAATTCGTGAAAAATTTCATGGCCAGCCAGGAAACCATTCACGCCGCCCTGAGCGCTTACGTCACTGAAGTCAAAGCAGCGACTTTCCCTGGCATCGAACACGGATTCTCTGCATGAACACCGTAAAAACCGTACGCGAACTGCGCGCCGCCGTGGCCCGCGCCCGTGGTGAAGGCAAGCGCATCGGCTTCGTGCCGACCATGGGGAATCTGCACAGTGGCCATGTCGCGCTGATTACCAAAGCCACCCAACGGGTGGATTTCGTGGTCGCGAGTATTTTCGTCAACCCGCTGCAATTCGGCGCCGGCGAAGACCTCGACAAGTACCCACGCACTCTGGCGGCGGATCAGGAAAAACTGCTCGAAGCCGGTTGCGACTTGCTGTTCGCGCCTACCGTTGAAGAAATGTACCCCGACGGCATGGCCGGCCAGACCCGGGTCAGCGTCCCGCAATTGTCCGAAGGCCTTTGCGGCGCCAGCCGTCCGGGGCATTTCGAAGGTGTGGCGACGGTAGTCAGCAAGCTGTTCAACATGGTCCAGCCTGACCTGGCGATTTTCGGCCAGAAAGACTTCCAGCAACTGGCGGTGATTCGCGCATTGGTGCATGACTTGAACATGCCGATCCAGATCATTGGCGAACCGACCGTGCGCGCAGCCGATGGCCTGGCGCTGTCGTCGCGCAATGGCTTCCTCAGCGAAGACCAGCGCGCCGTTGCGCCTGTGGTGTATCGCGCGCTGAGCGAGATCGCCGAGTCGATCAAGCAGGGTGAACGGGACTTCCCGGCGCTGATCAGCGCACAGGTAAAGCAGCTCGAAGCTGCCGGCCTGCGTCCGGACTACCTGGAAATCCGTCACGCGCTGACCTTGCGTCAGGCAACACCTGAAGACCGCGACCTGGTGATTCTGGTAGCGGCCTTCCTGGGTACGACACGGTTGATCGACAACTTGCACTTGAACCTCGACGCGCCAGCTTAAGCACCGCAAACCCTGTGGGCACAATGCCCGCCGCTCGATTCCGACCTGGGAAACACTCATGCACGCCATCATGCTCAAAGCCAAGCTGCATCGCGCCGAAGTCACCCACGCTGTTCTCGATTACGAAGGTTCTTGCGCCATCGACGGCGAATGGCTGGACCTGTCCGGCATCTGTGAGTACGAACAGATCCAGATCTACAACGTCGACAACGGCGAACGCTTCACCACCTATGCCATTCGTGGCGAAGAGGGTTCGCGCATGATCTCGGTCAACGGTGCCGCCGCACACAAAGCCAAGGTCGGCGATCGCGTGATCATCTGCGCTTACGCCCATTACAGCGAAGCCGAACTGCTTAACTTCAAGCCGCGCATGCTGTACATGGCGCCGGGCAATGAGCTGAGTCACACCAGCAACGCCATTCCGGTTCAGGTCGCCTGATCGGACCCCCAGTCTCTACACCGGAAACGTCCTCTATTGTCCTCGCCTGCGGTACCGGTATAAAAAAGTACCGGTCGCAGGTCAGACAAAGCCAAGACAGATCACCCCGCGAGGTTTACTGTTACCGGTCTGCGCTATTTAATCGTGTGCACGCAGGCTGACCGGACTTGGCCCAATCAGTGGCCGAGACATTCCGGGACTTTCAGTGTCATAAAAGCCGTTCAAGTAAAAAGGAAACCCGCAGCGATGGCGTATTACCGCACCCCTCATGACGTTACCGCTCTGCCCGCCTGGCAAGCGTTGAAAGACCACCGCCAAGCCATGCAGGATTTCAGCATGCGCGAGGCCTTCAATGCCGACCCGCATCGCTTTACTCAATTCACCCTCAGCAGCTGCGGTCTGTTTCTCGACTATTCGAAAAACCTGATTAACGCCGAGACCCGACAGTTGCTGGTGGGGCTGGCCAACGAAGTCGATCTCAAAGGCGCGATCAAGTCGCTGTTCGACGGCGAAATCGTCAACGCCTCCGAAGGCCGCCCGGCCTTGCATACCGCCTTGCGCCGTCCGGTGGGCGACAAGTTGTCGGTCAACGGCGTCAACGTGATGCCCGAAGTGCACAAGGTGTTGAACCAGATCACCGACCTCGTGGGCCGGATCCACGACGGCCTGTGGCGCGGTTACACCGAGAAGCCAATCACCGACGTGGTGAACATCGGCATCGGTGGCTCGTTCCTCGGCCCCGAGCTGGTGTCCGAAGCGCTGCTGTCCTACGCCCAGAAAGGCGTGCGTTGCCATTACCTGGCGAACATCGACGGCAGCGAGTTCCACGAACTGGCCATGAAGCTGCGCGCCGAGACCACGCTGTTCATTGTCTCGTCAAAATCCTTCAACACCCTTGAAACACTGAAAAACGCCCAGGCCGCTCGCGCCTGGTACCTGGCCCAGGGTGGTTCGGAAGCCGAACTGCACCGTCACTTCATCGCGGTATCGAGCAACAATGCCGCTGCCGTCGCATTCGGCATCCGCGAAGAAAACATCTTCCCGATGTGGGACTGGGTCGGCGGCCGTTATTCGCTGTGGTCGGCCATTGGTCTGCCGATCGCCCTGGCCATCGGCATGTCGAACTTCAAGGAGCTGCTGTCCGGTGCCTACACCATGGACCAGCACTTCCTGACCGCTCCGTTCGAACAGAACATGCCGGTGCTGCTGGCATTGCTCGGCGTGTGGTACGGCAATTTCTGGGGCGCGCAGAGTCACGCGATCCTGCCGTATGACCACTACCTGCGTAACATCACCAAGCACTTGCAACAGCTGGACATGGAATCCAACGGCAAGAGCGTGCGCCAGGACGGCACTCCCGTCAGCACCGATACCGGTCCGGTGATCTGGGGCGGCGTCGGCTGCAACGGTCAGCACGCCTACCACCAGTTGCTGCACCAGGGCACCCAACTGATCCCGGCCGACTTCATCGTGCCGATCGTCAGCTTCAACCCGGTGGCTGACCACCATCAGTGGCTGTACGCCAACTGCCTGTCGCAGAGCCAGGCGTTGATGCTCGGCAAAACCCTCGCCGAAGCGCAAACCGAACTGCGCGACAAAGGCATGAGCGAAGAAGAAATCCAGAAACTCGCGCCGCATAAGGTGATCCCGGGCAACCGTCCGAGCAACACCCTGGTGGTCGAACGTATCAGCCCGCGTCGCCTTGGCGCACTGGTGGCGATGTACGAGCACAAGGTCTTTGTGCAAAGCGTGATCTGGGGCATCAACGCCTTCGACCAATGGGGCGTGGAGCTGGGCAAGGAACTGGGCAAAGGCGTGTACAACCGTCTGGTTGGCAGTGAAGAAACGCCGGCTGACGACGCGTCCACCCAAGGGCTGATCAACTACTTCCGTGGTCGTCACCGCGGGTGATTTTACGGGGGGCAACAATGCCCCCATTCCCTGCAGGAGCTGGCTTGCCAGCGATAACGGTATGTCATTCGACATTTATGTCACTGACCCATTGCTATCGCTGGCAAGCCAGCTCCTACGAGGTCCGCACAGCTCCCTCTTGAACCCGTTGGTCACTCGGCGCATCTTTATCTTTGTCGCAAAAAAAGAATAAGGAACCGTCATGTTCGATATCAGCACGTTCCCCAAAGCCGATGCCGTCCGCCGGGCTGCACAACTGAGTCAAGACGACTATCACCGGCTCTATCGCGAATCCATCGAACACCCCAGCACGTTCTGGGCCGAACAGGCCACGCGCTTTCTCGACTGGAGCGCACCGTGGGACAGCGTCCAGCGCTATAACCTGAAAACCGGTGAGGCCAGTTGGTTTGCCGGCGGCCAGTTGAACGTCAGCTACAACTGCATCGACCGTCACCTGGATAAACGCGGCGATCAAATCGCGATCATCTGGGAAGGCGACGACCCTGCCGAATCCAACCAAGTCACTTACAAAAAACTGCATTACTACGTCTGCCGCTTGGCCAACGTGCTCAAAAGCCGTGGCGTAAAAAAAGGCGACCGCGTGTGCATCTACATGCCGATGATTCCCGAAGCGGCCTACGCCATGCTTGCCTGTACGCGTATAGGCGCGGTGCATTCGGTGGTGTTCGGTGGGTTCTCCCCGGACTCCTTGCGCGACCGGATTCTCGATGCCGATTGCCGCACGGTGATCACCGCCGATGAAGGCGTGCGCGGCGGCAAATTCGTGCCCCTCAAACAGAATGTCGACAAGGCGCTGCAAAGTTGCCCGGACGTCAGCACCGTGGTCGTGGTCGAACGCACGCAGAACCCGGTGAACTGGGTTGAAGGCCGGGACATCTGGTATCACCAGGCTCTGCGCGACGTCAGCGACGATTGCCCGCCAGAGCCCATGGACGCCGAGGATCCGCTGTTTATCCTCTACACCTCCGGCAGCACCGGCAAACCCAAAGGTGTGCTGCACACCACCGGCGGCTACCTGCTGCAAGCGGCGATGACTTTCAAATACGTGCTGGATTACCGCGACGGCGAAGTCTTCTGGTGCACCGCCGATGTCGGTTGGGTCACTGGTCATAGCTACATCGTCTACGGCCCACTGGCCAACGGCGCCACCACGTTGATCTTCGAAGGCGTGCCAAGCTACCCGAGCACTTCGCGCTTCTGGCAAGTGATCGACAAACACAAAGTGAACATCTTCTACACCGCACCCACGGCCCTGCGCGCCCTGATGCGCGAAGGCCCCGAACCGTTGAAGGAAACCTCCCGCGCCAGCATCAGACTGCTCGGCACTGTTGGTGAGCCGATTAACCCGGAAGCGTGGGAATGGTACTTCCATGTGGTCGGCGAAGAGCGTTGCCCGATCGTCGATACCTGGTGGCAGACCGAAACCGGCGGCATCATGCTCAGCCCGTTAGTGAGCGCACAAAGGATCAAACCCGGCTGCGCCACACAACCGATGTTCGGCGTGCAACCGGTGCTACTCGACGAACAGGGCAAGGAAATCAAAGGCGCCGGCAGCGGCGTACTGGCGATCAAATCCAGCTGGCCGGCGCAAATCCGCAGCGTCTACGGCGACCCGCAACGGATGGTCGACACCTACTTCAAGCCTTATCCCGGCTATTACTTCACCGGTGACGGTGCGCGTCGCGACGAGGATGGCGACTACTGGATCACCGGGCGTATCGACGATGTGATCAACGTGTCCGGGCACCGCATCGGTACGGCCGAAGTAGAGAGCGCGCTGGTGCTGCATGACAGCATTGCCGAGGCAGCTGTGGTCGGTTACCCCCATGACGTCAAAGGCCAGGGTATCTACGCCTTCGTCACGCCGATGAACGGCACCGACCCCAACGACGAACTGAAGAAGCAATTACTGGCCCACGTCAGCAAGGAAATCGGCAGTTTCGCCAAACCGGACCTGATCCAGTGGGCACCGGCCTTGCCGAAAACCCGTTCGGGCAAGATCATGCGGCGTATCCTGCGCAAGATCGCCTGCAATGAACTGGATAGCCTTGGCGACACTTCGACCCTGGCCGACCCCAGCGTCGTGCAAGGTTTGATCGACAAACGCCTGAATCAGTAAATTGCTTTCGTAGGAGCCCGGCTTGCCGGCGATGGCGTTCTTGAGGATGCTATCGCCGGCAAGCCGGGCTCCCACAGGTTGGATTGTTACTCCTTTTTTTTCGCCACTGAGTCGCCATGGAATTCATCCGCACCCGTATCGAAACCCAAGTCATGAGCCTGACCGGCCTTTCCCTGGGCAAGCTTGATCTGGAAAACCCCAAGGGCGATCCCGGGCTGTTCGGGCCGGACTCGGTGAGTTGGCAAGTGCACGGCGATTTCAGCAGCATGCTCATCGGTGGCATCAGCGCCCTGATGCTACAAGCGTTGCACCCGCTGGCCCTGGCCGGCGTGTGGGACCATTCGAACTTTCGCGAAGACATGCTTGGCAGGCTGCGTCGTACCGGGCAGTTCATTTCCGGCACCACTTTCGGTTCCCGGCAGGACGCCGACTGGCTGATCGAGAAAGTGCGCACCATTCACCTGCAAGTCACCGGCACCGCGCCCGATGGCCGGCCCTACGCCGCTAGCGATCCGGAGCTGTTGACCTGGGTGCACGTGGCCGAGGTCAGCAACTTCCTCGCGGCGCATCTGCGCTATCGAAATCCGCACCTGTCCCTGGCCGATCAGGATCGTTACTACGCCGAAATCGCACTCGTGGCTGAACGACTGGGTGCCCGTGACGTGCCGCGCTCACGGCAGGAAATTTCCGATTATCTTGAGCGCATTCGTCCGCAACTGCTGTGCGACGCGCGCAGTCGTGAAGTGTTGCGGCTGTTGTTGAACGCCCCCTCCCCCAGCCGTTTGGCCAAACCTTTTGGAGGTCTGATGATGCAGGCCGGAATCGACCTGCTGCCGGACTGGGCCAGTGACATGCTCGGCGTGAGCCAAGGGCCGCTGCAACGCAAACTGATCCGCGCCAGCGTCAATCGCAGCGCGCCAATGCTGCGCTGGGCGGTGCGCAATGGCTCGGTGCAGCGGGCCAAGCGGCGGATGGGTTTATTGACCTGATCCATCTTTGTAGGAGCGTGGCTTGCCCGCGATGGGCACACCGAGGTGCATCCGATGAACCGCGTTATCGTTCATCGCGGGCAAGCCACGCTCCTACAGGTTCTTCATCTCTCAAGCTGTTAAACTCCCGCGCCAAATTACCTCCTGCAAGGCGCCCAGCATGTCTTCCTTGATTCAGGCGCTGCGCGCCGCCCTCGAACGTCGCCACGACCTGCTGGCGGAACTGCATCAGCAAGGCACCGATTGCTATCGCCTGTTCCATGGCAGCCAGGAAGGCGCCGGTGGCCTGACCATCGACCGTTACGGTCCGCAACTCATGGTGCAAAGTTTCCATCAGTCGCTGGAACGCGAGGACCTGCTGCACCTGCACGAAACGATCAACAGCCATTTAGGCCTGGAAACCCTGCTGGTCTACAACGACCGCTCCCGCGGCAACTCGCGCATCGACCGGGAAGACACCGTCTACCGTGCCGACGAAGCCGCGTTGCAAGACCTGGTTGGCCACGAATGGGGTCTCAATTATCGGGTCCGTGGCCGTCACGCCGGGCAGGATCCGTTGCTGTTCCTTGACCTGCGCAATACCCGCGGCTGGGTCAAGGACCACAGCAAAAACAAAAGCGTGCTGAACCTGTTCGCCTACACCTGCGGCGTCGGCCTCAGTGCTGCGGCGGGGGGCGCCAGCGAGGTGTGCAACCTCGACTTCGCCGAAGGCAACCTGGCTGTCGGTCGTGAAAACGGCCTGCTCAACCCGCAATTACCGACCATGCAATTCATCCAGTCCGATTATTTCCCGGCGATCCGCCAAATGGCCGGCCTGCCGATCACCCAGCGTCGCGGCCAAAAACTGCCGAGCTACCAGCGCCTTGAACAGCGCCAGTACGACGTGGTGCTGTTGGATCCGCCGGCCTGGGCCAAGAGTGCTTTCGGCACCGTCGACCTGCTGCGCGACTACCAGAGCCTGCTGAAACCGGCTTTGCTGACCACCGCCGACAACGGCGTGCTGATCTGCTGCAACAACCTGGCAAAAGTCAGTATGGACGACTGGCGCGAGCAGGTTTTGCGCTGTGCCGAGAAAGCTGGCCGCCCGGTGCGCGAGTGGACCGTGATGAAACCGGGCGGCGATTTCCCGTCGATGGATCAGCAGCCACCCCTGAAAACCCTGATCCTGCAGCTCTGATTGGCGTCAGACTAATCTGTAAGATCGCCAATCGACGGATTGCTTCGGAACCGGAATCGCGTGCCATACTCCAAGGCACTCCGATTCAGACAGATGAAGCCACACATGTACAAAGGATTGATTCGCGCCATCGGCGCCTTGTTGACTGCTTTGGCTCTCTACAGTCTGCTGGGCTTTCTGATCTTGCCGGGCATCGCGTTACGCGTTGCCAACCAACAACTGGCCAACTACGCCACGACACCCGCCACGATCCAACGGATCGAACTCAACCCGTTCAGCCTTGAAGTGACCCTTTGGGGCTTGAACATCGGCGAGCCCGGCAAGGAACAGATCGGCTTCGAACGCCTGTACGCCAACCTGCAGATCGACAGCCTCTGGACCAAGGCGCTGCATCTGTCCGACATCGAACTGGAAAAATCCAAGACCGAAATCATCTTCCCCAAGGACGGCAAACTCAATCTGCTCGGTTTGTTCAAACTGCCAGTGAGCGAGCCAACGCCGGCCGACCCCAACGCCAAGCCATTCCCGCTGCGCATAGACCGAATCAAACTGGCTGGCGGCGCGTTGCACTTCAAGGATGAACGTCCCAGCGAACCCATCGAATTTCTCTACGACAAACTCGGCTTCGAACTCAAGCACCTCAGCACCCTGCCCGAAGACAGCGCGAACATGGAGTTGGTGGCTATCGGCCCCAATGGCGGACAAATCGACTGGACCGGTAACTTCAGCCTCATCCCGTTTGCCTCTGAAGGTAAGCTGAAAATTACCGATGGCAAGATGAAAGCCTTTTGGCCCTATGTTCGCGATGCCGTGCCCCTGGATCTCGAAAGCGGGGTGATGAGCCTCAGTACCGACTACAAACTCAGCCTGGCCGAAAAAACCGAACTGTTGCTGAGCAATGTCGCGGTCAGCGTGGCGCCCTTCGCCATCAAAGCCCCGGACGGTCGCCCGCTGGTGAAACTTGAGCGACTCGATGTCAGCGAAACCACCATTGACCTGGCCAAGCAGCAGGTAGTGGTCGGCAAGATCCGCAGCCATAAACTGGAAACCTGGGCCGCCCTCGAAGCTGATGGCCAACTCGACTGGCAAAAACTGTTCGCCAGCCAACCGTCCAAACCGGCCGCCAAGGCCAACGCCGAACCGGTCAATACGCCGGCAGCCGCCGACTCACCGAAACCCGAACCGGCTGCGCCGAGCAAACCCTGGCAAGTGCTGCTCAACGATGTGCAACTGCGCGATTACCAGGTGCATCTGGCTGACCGCAAGGCGCAGCCCGCCGTTGCGCTTGAACTGGGTCCGCTGAATCTCGACTTGCAGAAATTCGACAGCCTCAATGGCTCGCCCTTCACGCTCAAACTCGATACGGGCGTGGGCAAGCAAGGCAAGCTCACGGCGGATGGCGAGGTCAATCTGGCCCCAGTCAGCGCCAGACTCAACGTCCAGACCAAGGACATCGACCTGCGCGTCGCCCAGTCCTACATCAATCCATTCATTCGCCTTGAACTGCGCAGCGGCATGCTTGGCAGTGATCTGGCGGTCAACCTGAAAAGCACCGAACCGCTGGCTTTGACTGTCACCGGCCGCGCCCAGGTCGATCAGTTGCACACCCTCGACACTCTGAAAACCCGCGACTTTCTCAAATGGCAGCAAGTGGTGGTCGAAGGCCTGAACTATCAACACGGTGACAGCCTGTCGATCGACAAGGTCAACCTGTTCCAGCCCTATGCGCGCTTCATGATCAACGATGACCGCACCACGAACATCGATGACCTGTTGATCCCGCAACCGCCCGAATCCACAGCCAAGACCCCCGGTGCGAAACCCGTTGCCAGCAAGGACAAGCCACTGGTCATCCACATCGGCGGCATTGCGATCAATGACGGCTCGGCGAATTTCGCCGACTTCAGCCTGACCCCGAACTTCGCCACCGCCGTGCAACAACTCAACGGGCAGATCGGCACCATCGACAGCCGTCAGGCGAAACCGGCCAGCGTCGACGTCAAGGGCAAGGTCGACCGCTATGCACCGGTCACCATCAAGGGCGCGGTCAACCCGTTCGACCCGATGGCCAGCCTCGATATCGCTACCAGTTTCAAACGTGTGGAACTGACCACGCTGACGCCTTACTCCGGCAAATTCGCCGGATACCGCATCCGCAAAGGGCGGCTCAATCTCGACCTGCATTACAAGATCACCAAGGGCCAGCTCCAGGCTGAAAACAAAGTGGTGGTCGAACAATTGCAACTGGGTGAAAAGGTCGATAGCCCGGACGCCGTAAGCCTGCCACTGAAACTGGCGATTGCGCTGCTCAAGGACGTCGACGGCAAGATTTCCATCGAGCTGCCGGTGAGTGGCGACCTGAATAATCCGCAGTTCAGCGTCATGCCGATTGTCTGGCAGACCCTGCGCAACCTGATCGTCAAGGCTGCCGCGGCACCGTTCAAACTCATTGGTGGACTGGTCACCGGCGGTGGATCGGAAGATTTGGGCACCGTGTCCTTCGCGCCAGGCTCAAGCGACCTGAGCAAGGATGCCGAAGCCGCACTGGTCAAGCTGTCCCTGGCCCTCAAGGAACGCCCGGCCCTGCGTCTGGAAATCGAAGGCACCGCGGCCAAGAGCAGTGACGGCCCGCTGATCGCCGAGCAACGACTGGAACGGGAATATCAGTACAACTACTACAAAATGCTCCAGCGCCGCGGTGACAAGGTGCCGGCGAAGGCGAACTTGCTGCAGGTGCCTGACAGTGAGAAAGGTCCGTTGCTGGAAGGGATCTACCGCACACGCCTGAAAACCCAACCGCCAGCCGAATGGAAAGACCTGGGCAAAGAAGAACGCACCGCGAAAATGCGTGCCGACGTGATCCAGTTCTGGAGCTCCAGTGAAGTGCTGTTGCGGGAGTTGGGTCAGGAGCGAGCCAGCAGCATCAAGGACTATCTGGTCGACAAGGGTCAATTGGCCGATGACCGTGTGTACTTCATTGATGCCCAGTTGGGTGAAGCGGAGAAGGACGGCAAGGTTGTTACGCCAATGCACCTGGACGCTGAGTGAAGGTAACCGGTTGGTGCAGATCAACAGTAACCGCTGCAGGCTCACTCCCAAAGTTGTTATATGCAGCCCACAATAAAACAGGCCCCGACACGAATGCCGGGGCCTGTAATGGCCACATCCTTATGGCCGTTCGCATGAACTCCTCAGATGCGGTAGACGTATGACTCGGCTCGTCTACCGCGCCTTCTCCCGGTTCAGGCGAGAAGTCTTGCCTTACTCGGCTTTCAGGCCGTCAGCGGAGACCGCTTTGACGCCTTTGATTTTCTTGGTGATTGCTACGGCAGTGGCTTTTTGACTGTCAGTCACCGCGACGGTGGAAGACAGGGAAACCACACCTTTGTTGGTTTCAACCTTGATGTCAGTGCCAGGAATGCCTTTCTCGGTTACCAGGTCTGTTTTGACTTTGGTGGTGATCCAGGTATCTGAAGTGGCTTCTTCGGCTTTGGTAACTTCACCGGTAGCCACCATCAATGGTGCTTGTGTGGCCTGAGTCTGGGCAAATGCAGCATTGGCCATGGTCAGGGTCAGCGCGGTAGCAGTAGCGGCAGCAATAGCGAACTTCTTCATACGAGTAACTCCTGTTTTTCTGGAAAATCTGCTGGGTTGTTTGTCAGCAGGGTTACCAGAGATATTGCGAACGCTGTGCCAACTTTGAAACACCAGATAAATCGTTATAAATCAATAACTTATAAAATCAGCAAATTTTCGAAATCATGCAAATTGCATGACTTTGACATTCTCTACATGCAAGTTGCCGGTTTTTAACAAGGCCTAAGGCCATGAATTTTCGAAACTTTCTCATTTACATTGGATTTTCATCCGTCAAATAAAAAAACCCCGCGCAGGGCGGGGTATCTGGCTACAAAACGTTGGATCAGACCTTCGGAACAACGCCAGTGCAGCCTTTGGGCGCGTAGTCCTGATCGACGCCGGTGTCGCATGTCCAGCCCGTCGATGTACGGTTCAAGGTAATGGTTTTGTTCAATACAGGACCCGGTGCGTTGAGAATCGTGCAGGCGATGGTGCCCGTACCGTCAGCCGCCTTGCCCGAAGCCGTCGTGGTGCAGTTGGAGGTCGTCGCTGTACCGCCAATTTTGGTCAGATCTGGATCGGTCCCTTGATTCAGCACGTCTTCAAACGGCACCTTCAACGCCGAGATCTCCGCCAGCCCCGCCGTCACCTTGGCCCGTGCCTGATACTTCGAATAAGCCGGGATCGCAAACGTCGCCAGAATCCCGATGATCGCCACCACGATTAGCAGCTCGATCAGGGTAAAACCTTTTTGATTGTTCATAGACAGCCTCCGTGCATGAGTCGAAATCTCATGATCTGGTGGTGGCGCAGCACAGCCCATGCCAAGCCTCCCGAGGCCTGTTCACGGGGAGCGCGTTGGCAGCAGCGCCCTTTCCTACCCCCAGGATCCGCACTATCTGACAGTTTTTGTCACCTCACCGCCGCTGGTTTGGTTGCGCCCGTTGACTAGGCTATAAGACATGAAATGTCTGCGTCCGGTCGTGTGCCGCTGGAGATCCCTCGCGAGACACTGCTCAAGGAAGGCTTCCCCGAGGAACGCATCGGCACATTCACGATCTATGAGCCGGTTGGTTGCGATCATTGCAACGGCGGCTACAAAGGGCGAGTGGGGATTTATGAGGTGGTGAAGAACACGCCGGACTTGCAACGACTGATCATGGCTGAAGGCAACTCACTGCAAATCGATGAGCAAATGCGCAGGGACGGCTTCAACGACTTGCGCACTTCCGGCCTGCTCAAAGCCATGCAGGGCATTACCAGCCTTGAAGAAATCAACCGGGTCACCAAGGACTGAACATGGCGGTCAAAGCAGCGAAAATCAGCGTGTACGCCTGGGAAGGCACAGACCGCAAAGGCACGAAAATCACCGGCGAATTGACGGGCCAGAATCCCGCATTGATCAAAGCGCAATTGCGCAAGCAAGGCATCAACCCCGGCCGGGTTCGCAAGAAAACCGCCTCGCTTTTCAACATGGGCAAACGCATCAAGGCCCAGGACATTGCACTGTTTACCCGGCAGATGGCGACCATGATGAGAGCTGGCGTGCCGCTGTTGCAGTCGTTCGACATCATCGGCGAAGGCTTCGATAACCCGGCCATGCGCAAGCTGGTGGACGAGGTGAAACAGGAAGTCGCGGCGGGGAATAGTTTCGCCGCGGCACTGCGTAAAAAACCGCAACACTTCGACGAGCTGTACTGCAACCTGGTGGATGCCGGCGAGCAGGCGGGTGCGCTGGACACTCTGTTGGAACGGGTGGCCACCTACAAGGAAAAGAGCGAAAGCCTAAAGGCCAAGATCAAGAAAGCCATGACCTACCCGCTGGTGGTGGTGTTCGTCGCAATCATCGTCACCGGGATTTTGCTGGTCAAAGTGGTGCCGCAATTCCAGTCGGTGTTCGAAGGGTTTGGTGCCGAATTGCCCGCCTTCACGGTGATGGTGATTGGCCTGTCGCGGTTCATGCAGGATTGGTGGTGGTTGATGCTTGGCGTGCTGACCGTGGGGTTCTTCGCTGTGCGCCACGCCTTCAAAACGTCGCAGGTTTTTCGCGACCGGATGGACATCTGGCTGCTGAAACTGCCGCTGGTGGGCACTTTGATGTACAAGTCCGCCGTGGCCCGTTATGCGCGAACGCTGTCGACCACCTTCGCCGCCGGCGTACCCTTGGTTGAAGCCCTGGAATCAGTGGCGGGTGCCACCGGCAACATTGTGTTCAAGCGTGCGGTGCTGCGCATCAAGCAGGACATTTCGACAGGCATGCAGCTGAACTTCGCCATGCGCACTTGCGGAATCTTTCCGAACATGGCGATTCAGATGACGGCCATTGGCGAAGAGTCAGGCGCCCTCGACGATATGCTCGACAAGGTCGCGGGTTTCTACGAGGACGAGGTCGACAATATGGTTGATAACCTCACCAGCCTGATGGAGCCGTTCATCATGGTAGTGCTGGGTGTTATTGTCGGCGGCCTGGTAGTTGCGATGTACCTGCCCATCTTCCAACTTGGCTCAGCGATCTGACATGCCCTTGAACGAAATTCTCGCTCACTACCCGCTGGCCTTCGTCGTCATCGCCGGGATGATCGGCCTGCTGGTCGGCAGCTTTCTCAACGTGCTGATCTGGCGTCTGCCGAAAATGCTCGAACGCGAGTGGCGCGTGCAGGCCCACGACATTCTCGGGCTGTCCAGCGAAACGCCGCCGCCGACCTTCAACCTGATGCTGCCCCATTCCCAATGCCCAAACTGCGGTCATCGGATTCGTGCTTGGGAAAACATTCCCATCCTCAGTTTTATATGCCTGCGTGGGCGCTGCTCTGCTTGCAAGGCGCCAATCAGAAAACGCTACCCTCTGACCGAACTGGCCTGCGGCCTGTTATCGGCGTTCATTGCCTGGCATTTCGGTTTCGGCTGGCAAGCCTGCATGGCACTGCTACTGACCTGGGGCCTGCTGGCCATGAGCCTGATCGACGCAGAGCATCAACTGCTACCGGATGTACTGGTGCTGCCGCTGATGTGGCTGGGGTTGATCGTCAACAGCCTCGGTTTGTTCGTGCCATTGCATGAAGCGCTGTGGGGCGCTATCGCCGGCTACATGGCGCTGTGGTCGGTGTTCTGGCTGTTCAAGCTGATCACCGGCAAGGACGGCATGGGCCATGGCGATTTCAAGTTGCTGGCCATGTTTGGCGCCTGGGGCGGCTGGCAGATCTTGCCGCTGACCATCCTGTTGTCGTCCTTGGTCGGGGCGGTGGTCGGTGTGATTTACCTGCGTCTGCGCAACGCGAAAACTTCGACACCCATCCCCTTCGGCCCCTATCTGGCCATCGCCGGCTGGATTGCCTTGCTCTGGGGTGTTCAAATAACCGACTTCTATTGGCAGTTTGTCGGTTTGAAATGAATACCCCTGTGGAAAAACCCTGGATTCTCGGCCTGACCGGCGGCATCGGCAGCGGCAAAAGCGCGGCGGCCCAACACTTCATCGATCTCGGTGTGCATGTGGTCGACGCCGATCACGCCGCGCGCTGGGTCGTCGAGCCCGGCCGGCCGGCGCTGGCAAAAATCGCCGAGCACTTCGGCCCTGGTGTGTTGCAGGCCGACGGGCAACTGGACCGCGCCGCACTGCGCAAGCTGATCTTCGAAGTGCCGGATGAACGCCGCTGGCTCGAAGCCCTGCTGCATCCGCTGATCGCCGAGGAAATCGCTCATCACCTGGCACTGGCAAAATCACCTTACGCGATTCTGGTTTCGCCGCTGCTGATCGAGTCCGGGCAGTACGCCATGACCCAGCGGGTGCTGGTGATCGATGCCCCGGAACAGCTACAGATCGAACGCACTCTGCAGCGCGACCAGACCAGCGAAGAGCAGGTCCAGGCGATCCTCAAGGTTCAATCAAGCCGGCAGGATCGCGTGAGCCATGCCGACGAGGTGGTGATCAACGATCGCGACCTCGCCTGGCTGCACAGCGAGGTTGAACGCCTGCATCACTATTACCTAACTTTGCCTGGAGGCCAGTCATGAGCCAGATCCCAACCGTCGAATGCCCGACCTGCGGCGCCCCCGTCGAATGGAGCCCCGAGAGCAAATTCCGGCCGTTCTGTTCCGACCGTTGCAAACTGATCGACCTCGGCGCCTGGGCGTCGGAAGAGCACAAGATCCCGGTGGCCCCGGATGCCGAGGACGAATTGTTCAGCGGCGATTTCGATCCGCGTCACTGATTCAAGGGAACGTAGACGATTTCAATCAAGACTTGGGATCGTCGTCTTTCCACGGTGCCGACAGGTAGCGCGTGCGATTGAAGGTCTCCAGCCATTCCGGGCAGAACACCACCAACGCGCTGACCACCATGCCGTTGATAAAGGCTTCCGGAAAAACCAGTAGCCACAGGTAGCCGACAAAATCTTCCAGCCAGTACGGCATGGCGAAACGCTCATCGAACCACAACAACCACAACGCCAGCAGCAGGCACAGCAATGCCGACAGCGCTGCCGCAAAAAACCCGGAAACGAAGATGTACACAAAGGGATTTCGCGGTTGCGCACGCTCCACCAGGATCGCGCAGCACTCGGTCACCAGCACCGGTAGCACGATCAACAGCGCGCCGTTAACCCCCATCGCCAACAAGTCCTGACGCCCCAGTAGCATCAGACCGGTTTGCGCCACCAGTCCGCCAACAATCGCCAGCGGCCAGTCCAGCAACAGCGTCACCGCCGTCATGCCGATGAAGTGGTAGGACACGCCGGTATCGAAGTCCCGTCGCACCAGCCACAGCATGAACAACGCGAACACCGTGCCGAACAGCAAATGCTGACGACGACTGTCGGTGAACAACTCGACCCACGGCGCGCGCCAGATCGCCCAGAGCACCACCGGCCCATAAACCAGCCAGCCGACCGTCAGGCTCTGCGGTGACAGCAGTTCAGCGCCGATCATGTGGGTAACCCCTTGTGCTCCACCGCAGACTCCTTAATTGCTACAGACCGTTGTCAAGCAGTCTACTACGGCAACGAAGTGGCTCCTTCCGAAGCAAAGCTTTCTGCTTGTCGCATTTGAACGCTAAGCTTGGGCCTATGGATGACTCAGATTATTTACGCCTGCTGACCATCGCGGCCGAGCAAGCCAACGCGTTTCTGTCCAATGCCCGCAAATGGGAGCGTGAGCGTTGGGTCTGCCAGCGCCTGCTGCAAGGCTTGAACATCCCTTATCGCGCCGACGAATTCGCCCCGGCCGGCGAACCGCCCGACGTATTGTTCCGCGATGCCAGTTTCGAGGTGTTCTTCGTCCTCGACGAGGGCCGACGCCTCAACGACGAGTGGCGCGACGAGCTGCAACGCCGACGCAGCGCGTTCTCCCTGAGCCAACTGGTGCGACGCGAGGCCAAGCCCCGACGCATTCCGGCCAACGAATTCTTGCTGCGACTGGCGCCGACTTTGCGCAAAAAAGCGCATAACTACAAAGAACGTGGCATGGATCTGGGCGAGCTGGACATCATCGCCTTCGCCAGCCTCAAGCGTGAAGTGCTAGACCTCAATAGCCATTTTCCGCCGCCAACCGAATATCTGCGCCAGGGCTGGCGTTCGCTGTCGCTGGTCGGCCCGACTTTCGCCCGCGTGCTGTTCGCCCATCCGGATGCCCCGGATTTCCTGCGCAGCAACCTGGGACGCAGCATCGTGTTCGACGTCGGGATTAGCCTGTGAGCCCATTGCAGGAACTGATTGCGCAAGTCCCGCAAACCGGCCGCGTACGCTGGATCGGCGTGCGCCCGGAACGCCACGCACCAATGATCGAACTTGAAGCCGTGGAAGCGCGGCTGGAGGCCGGTTTGACCGGAGATCGCGCCCGACCAGGCGTCCGAAATGCACGGCAGGTGACGCTGATTCAGTGGGAACATCTGGCAGTCATCAGTTCGCTGATGAGCCGTCCGGACGATCAACCGGTAAAGCCTGAAGATCTGCGGCGCAATCTCGTTATCAGTGGGATCAACCTGTTCAGCCTCAAGGGCCGGCGCTTCCGGATCGGCCAGGCGATTTTCGAAACCACGGGCTGGTGCCAGCCTTGTGCTCGCCTGCAAGACAACCTCGGCCCCGGGACCTTTCAGGCCGTGCGCGGACATGGCGGAATCACCGCCCGGGTGTTACAAAGTGGCATTATTCGCCTGGGCGATACGGTGAGCGTCGAGCCAATTCCGGACAGCGGCTATGCTCCGTTCAACGTTCGTTAAATCAGCCTGTAGCTTCTCCACATTCAGCAACGTCTACCTGACGAGGCCTTTATGACCAGCCGCCTGAACCCAGACGACCAGAAGCATGTCGAAGAGTACCTGCAGTTATCCCAGCACCGAGTCGAGCGCCGGCCTTTCCGGCCGTGGATGCTCCTGGTGCTGGTATTGGCAGTGACCATTGGTCTGGGCCTGTTGAGCCGACTTATCAGTTACCTGACGCTATGAGCTGCTTGGCGCTCGCTCGGTTGACTGCACCGATTTCCTTTAGCCTTGCGAGTTATCCCCATGTCCCATCGTATTGTTATTGTCGGCGGCGGCGCCGGCGGTCTGGAGTTGGCTACCCGTCTGGGTAAGACTCTGGGCAAGCGCGGCACGGCCAGTGTGATGCTGGTCGACGCGAACCTGACCCACATCTGGAAACCCCTGTTGCACGAAGTGGCCGCCGGTTCCCTGAACTCTTCCGAAGACGAACTCAACTATGTTGCCCAGGCGAAATGGAACCACTTCGAGTTCCAGCTCGGGCGCATGAGCGGGCTCGATCGCACGCAGAAAAAAATCCAGCTCGCGGCCACTTATGACGAAGCCGGCCTGGAATTGGTGCCGGCGCGGGAAGTGGCTTACGACTCGCTGGTGATTTCCGTTGGCAGTACCACCAACGATTTCGGCACCCAGGGCGCAGCGCAGCACTGCCTGTTCCTCGACACGCGCAAACAGGCCGAACGCTTCCACCAGCAGTTGCTCAACCACTACCTGCGCGCCCACGCCGGGCAGACCGACAAGGTCGAGCAAATCAGCGTGGCCATCGTCGGTGCCGGCGCCACCGGGGTTGAACTGGCTGCCGAACTGCACAACGCCGCCCATGAACTGGCGGCTTACGGACTGGACCGTATCAAACCGGAAAACATGCACATCACCCTGATCGAAGCCGGGCCACGGGTACTGCCAGCCCTGCCGGAGCGAATCGGCGGACCTGTGCATAAAACCCTGGAGAAACTCGGGGTCAACGTCATGACCAATGCAGCGGTCAGCGAAGTCACAGCGGACAGTTTGATCACCGTGGATGGAAAAGTGATCAACGCCAGCCTGAAGGTCTGGGCCGCCGGGATTCGCGCGCCGGGTTTCCTCAAGGACATCGACGGCCTGGAAACCAACCGCATCAACCAGCTGCAAGTATTGCCGACCCTGCAAACCACCCGCGACGAGAACATCTTCGCCTTCGGTGACTGCGCCGCCTGCCCGCAACCGGGCACCGACCGCAACGTGCCGCCACGCGCCCAGGCGGCGCATCAACAGGCGTCGTTGCTGGCTAAATCGCTGAAGCTGCGGATCGAAGGCAAGGCGTTGCCGGAGTACAAGTACACCGACTATGGCTCGCTGATCTCACTGTCGCGTTTTTCCGCTGTGGGTAACTTGATGGGCAACCTCACCGGCAGTGTGATGCTTGAGGGTTGGCTGGCACGGATGTTTTACGTGTCGCTTTACCGCATGCACCAGATGGCGCTGTACGGGCCGTTCCGCACGGCGATGCTGATGCTGGGCAGCAAGATCGGCCGCGGGACTGAGCCACGGCTGAAACTGCACTGATATAAAAACCTGTGGGAGCTGGCCTGCCAGCTCCCACATTTTTTTTCTGAAGCAATTACACCCGAAAACGCCGCACCATCCCCTGCAGGGCATTCGCCAACTGCGACAATTCATGGCTCGACGCGCTGGTCTGATCTGCTCCGGCAGCCGAACGCACTGACAGATCACGAATATTCACCAGGTTGCGATCGACCTCACGCGCCACTTGCGCCTGTTCTTCAGCCGCGCTGGCGATCACCAGGTTGCGCTCATGAATTTCATGGACCGACGCGGTGATGGTTTGCAGCGCCTCACCTGCCCGCTCGGCCAGGACCAGCGTGCTGGCAGCACGGGAGGCACTGGCGTTCATGGCATCCACGGCCAGGCTCGAGCCATTGCGCATGCCTTGCACCATTTGCTCGATTTCCTGGGTCGATTGCTGGGTCCGATAGGCCAGCGCACGCACTTCATCGGCCACCACCGCGAATCCACGACCGCTCTCCCCCGCACGAGCCGCCTCAATCGCCGCATTGAGCGCCAGCAAGTTGGTTTGCTCGGCAATGGCACGAATCACATCCAGCACCTTGCCAATATCCTGGGACTGATCGGCCAGGGACTGCACCAATTCGCCCGTGCTCTGCACATCATTGGCCAGCGAGCTAATGGCGCTGGCAGTTTCGCTGACCCGCTCCTGCCCCAGATGCGCCGATTCACTGGACTGACGGGTTGCGTCAGAAGTGGACACCGCGTTGCATGCGACCTCTTCTACAGCCGTCGTCATTTCATTGACCGCCGTCGCGGCCTGCTCAATCTCTTTGTTCTGTTGCTGCAGGCCTTGGGTACTGTCGAGGGTGACCGCGTTCAACTCATCGGCTGCCGTGGCCAATTGCGTGGCCGAACCACTGATGCCTTGCAGGGTTTCTCGCAGGTTTTGCTGCATAGTCGCCAAGGCCTTGAGCAAACGGCTGACTTCGTCATTGCCATGGGTTTCGATCGGGCGAGTCAGATCACCTTGCGCCACATGCTCTGCGGCGCTCACGGCTTCGCTCAGAGGTCTGACGATGCTGCGGGTCAGCAACATGGCCAGGCCGACGGTCGCCAACGCGGCAAGCGCGATAAACAGGCTGACGATCGTCCGCGATGTTTCGTAGTGAGCTGCGGATTTCTGACTTTCCGTGGCGACCTGCTTGGCGAACAGGTCGGCCAAATCGTTGAGCTGTTTGCCCGATCCATCGACCACGGTCTTCATGTCGACCAGCAGCAGTTTGGTCAATTCGTCTCGGTGACCTTGCTCGGCCAAGGTGAACGACTGGGCGATACCGGAGCGATAGGCGGCGAAGGTGGTTTTGAATTGGTCGTACAAGGCCTGACCTTCGGCGGTGTCCACAAGCTTGTCGTAAGAGGCAATCTTCTCGCTCAGCTCTTTATCGCGGGTGTCCATCTGGCTACGGTAAACCGGGATGTTTTTCGGATCCTGATCCAGAGCCATCCGCAAGGAAATGGTGCGGATGCGCAACATCAACTCGCGGATCTCGTCACCGCCGCGAATGCTTGGCAGCCATTGCTTCTCCACCGCCACCTCGCTCTCGCGGATACTCGACATTTGCCCCAGGGCAAAAATCCCGAGCAACGCGACGAGCACTGCGATCAAGGCAAACCCCAGTGCGGCACGGGGGGCAATATTCAACTGGCGAAGAAACATAACGAGTGCCTTTGTTTTTGTTGGCTTGACTGGAGGGCTATGCCCCGACAGCTCGTTATCGGCAGGTTGTACGATGACTTGAAATGAAGAGCTTTTTTTAAGGCAAAAAAAATCCCCGTATCTTTCGATACGGGGATTTTTAATATGGTCGGGGTAAGGGGATTCGAACTCCTGACATCCTGCTCCCAAAGCAGGCGCGCTACCGGACTGCGCTATACCCCGGTAAAAAAAAGGCGACCTTTACAAGTCGCCTTCTTCGATCAGCGCTTTTGGCCTCTGATCTTAAGATTCGATTCCAGCGTTAACTGGTTTCAAAAATGGTGGGTCGTGTGGGATTCGAACCTACGACCAATTGGTTAAAAGCCAACTGCTCTACCAACTGAGCTAACGACCCAAAAATGGTCGGGGTAAGGGGATTCGAACTCCTGACATCCTGCTCCCAAAGCAGGCGCGCTACCGGACTGCGCTATACCCCGGTTTGAAATTGGCTCCGTGACCAGGACTCGAACCTGGGACCCAATGATTAACAGTCATTTGCTCTACCGACTGAGCTATCACGGAACTACATATTTCAATTTACAACTTTGAAGCTTTACAGCGTTCTCTTCGACTCGTTCGCATCGCTGCGTTCGTGTGTCTGAGGCGCGCTATTCTACAATCTTCAGAACCTCTGTCAACCCCCTAAATTGCTTTCAAGTTAATGATTTGCAACTTATTTTGGATTCCTGCTTGGGGAGCGGAAACCCTGGCGGGTGACTGACTGCGGGGCGCACTTTACAAGCCTTTTCCTTTGAGTTCAACAGCCTAACGAAAAAAAGGCCTCGCAATGCGAGGCCTCTTTGATTTTCCTGCCGTCGTGGATCAGACGAAGACGATTTCGTCGTTCTCCACTACCCCTTTGGCGGTATCACCGGGCATGAAACGTCCCGACAAAATCAGCTGTGCCAGCGGGTTTTCGATCCAGCGCTGGATCGCACGTTTCAGCGGACGTGCGCCGTACACCGGGTCATAACCTACTGCGATCAGCTTATCCATGGCCTCAGGGCTGAGTTCCAGCGTCAGCTCGCGCTCGGTCAAGCGACTGCGCAGACGACCCAACTGGATCTCGGTAATGCCAGCGATCTGATCCCGCGCCAATGGCTCGAAGATCACCACTTCGTCGACCCGGTTGATGAACTCCGGCCGGAAGTGCGAGGAAATCGCGTCCATTACCGCTGCACGTTGCGCTTCACGATCACCCACCAGCTCCTGGATTTGCACCGAGCCCAGGTTGGAAGTCATGACGATCACGGTGTTCTTGAAATCCACCGTGCGGCCATGGCTGTCGGTCAGACGGCCATCTTCCAGCACTTGCAGCAAGATGTTGAACACATCCGGGTGCGCCTTCTCGACCTCGTCCAGCAAGATCACCGAGTAAGGTTTGCGACGCACCGCCTCGGTCAGGTAACCGCCCTCTTCATAACCTACGTATCCCGGTGGCGCGCCAATCAAGCGAGCCACGGAATGTTTCTCCATGAACTCGGACATGTCGATGCGCACCATTGCCTCTTCAGTATCGAAGAGGAATTCGGCCAACGCTTTGCACAACTCGGTTTTACCGACACCGGTCGGGCCGAGGAACATGAACGAGCCGCTCGGCCGATTCGGGTCGGACAACCCGGCACGGGAGCGCCGCACCGCGTTGGAAACCGCGACCACTGCCTCGTCCTGGCCAATTACACGCTGGTGCAACAGGCTTTCCATCTTCATCAGTTTGTCGCGCTCGCCTTCGAGCATTTTCGACACAGGAATACCGGTCCACTTCGACACGACTTCCGCGATTTCTTCCTCAGTCACTTTGCTGCGCAGCAACTGGTTTTCGCTCTTGCCATGCTGGTCGACCATTTGCAGGCTGCGCTCCAGATCCGGGATCACCCCGTACTGCAACTCGGCCATGCGGTTCAGGTCGCCTTTACGGCGTGCGGTTTCCAGTTCCTGACGGGACTGTTCGATCTTCTGCTGAATCTGAGCGGAGCCTTGTACCTCGGCTTTTTCCGAGTTCCAGATTTCTTCCAGATCCGAGTATTCACGTTCAAGACGAACGATTTCTTCCTGGAGTTTTTCCAGGCGTTTGATCGCTGCTTCGTCGCTCTCTTTCTTCAGCGCCTGGGATTCCACCTTCAACTGAATCAGGCGACGTTCCAGACGATCCAGCACTTCGGGCTTGGAGTCGATCTCCATGCGGATGCGGCTGGCAGCTTCGTCGATCAGGTCGATGGCCTTGTCGGGCAACTGACGGTCAGTGATGTAGCGATGGCTGAGTTTGGCCGCCGCGATGATCGCGCCGTCAGTGATCGCCACCTTGTGGTGAACCTCGTAACGCTCTTTCAGGCCACGCAGGATGGCGATGGTGTCTTCTTCACTCGGCTCGTCCACCAACACTTTCTGGAAGCGTCGCTCAAGGGCGGCGTCCTTCTCTATGTATTGGCGGTATTCGTTGAGCGTGGTCGCGCCGACGCAATGCAGCTCACCGCGAGCCAATGCCGGCTTGAGCATGTTGCCCGCGTCCATCGAGCCTTCGCCCTTACCGGCGCCGACCATGGTGTGCAGTTCGTCGATGAACAGAATGATCTGCCCTTCCTGCTTGGACAGTTCATTAAGCAGGGATTTCAGGCGTTCCTCGAACTCACCGCGATACTTGGCACCGGCAATCAGCGCCCCCATGTCCAGGGACAGCAGACGCTTGCCCTTCAGGCCATCCGGCACTTCGCCATTGATGATGCGCTGGGCCAAGCCTTCGGCGATGGCGGTTTTACCCACGCCAGGCTCACCGATCAATACCGGGTTGTTCTTGGTGCGACGCTGCAGCACCTGGATGGTCCGACGGATCTCGTCGTCACGGCCGATCACCGGGTCGAGCTTGCCGTCTTCGGCACGCTTGGTCAGGTCTACCGTGTATTTATCCAGCGCCTGGCGCGACTCTTCGTGGTTGGCGTCGTTGACCGCCTCGCCACCGCGCAGGTTGTTGATCGCGTTTTCCAGGGCTTTCTTGCTCACACCCTGGCCGAGCAGCAGCTTGCCGAGCTTGCTGTTCTCATCCATGGCAGCGAGCAATACCAACTCGCTGGAAATGAATTGATCGCCCTTCTGCTGGGCCAGACGGTCGGCCTGGTTGAGCAAGCGCGCCAGATCCTGCGACATGTTGACGTCGCCGGTCGGGTTCTGGATTTTTGGCAACTGATCGAGTTCTTTGGTCAGCTCTTTACGCAGGCTGTTGATGTCGAAGCCCACCTGCATTAGCAAGGGCTTGATCGAGCCACCCTGCTGTTCGAGCAATGCTTGCATCAAATGCGCCGGCTCGATGGCCGGATGATCGAGCCCAACGGCCAGGGATTGGGCGTCGGACAAGGCTAACTGCAACTTACTTGTTAAACGGTCTATACGCATGGGTCACCTTCCTTTTGAGCAGGCCGGACCTATAAAACATCCTGAATGAAGAAACCTGCCAGATACCACAATAGATGTGGTCGATTCTGGGAGTTTCAAGCGTCGAGACGTTGATGCAGATCAGACAAGTCTAGCGTTCGAGCCAGATAAGGGAGGCAAATCGACCGGTGCGGGGACTGCGGCGGTAAGAAAAGAATCGAGGATCGTTGACAGTGCAGAATCCGCCGCCGTAAACCGCCGTTACACCGCGGGCTGCCAGACGCAAACGCGCGAGCATATAGATGTCGGCCATGAACTTGCCGGTGTTTTGGCTTGGCACAAAAGCTTCGGCCGCTTGCGACAACTGCTGGACGAAGGTCTCGCGTACTTCCGGGCCGACTTCAAAGGCTTGCGGGCCAATGGCCGGGCCTAGCCATACCAATACTTCGGCAGGAGGGACGTCCAGACTGTCGAGCGTCGCTTCGAGCACACCCGCCGCCAACCCGCGCCATCCAGCATGGGCCGCCGCAACGCGAGTGCCGGCGCGATCGCAAAACAGCGCTGGCAGGCAATCGGCCGTCATGGCTGCACAAGCAATGCCGGGCGTTGCCGTCCAACTGGCGTCGGCAGTGACCACCCGGCGCGGGTCCGCATGTGCCACGACAATGCCGTGGACCTGCTGCAACCAGGCCGGCTGAATAGAGAAACAATCAGTAAGACGACGGCGGTTTTCGGCGACAGCTTCAGGGCTGTCCTCGACGTGATCACCGAGGTTGAGGCTGACGAACGGCGCCAGACTGACGCCGCCCGCACGGGTGGTGACGCAGGCTTTGACCCCGGCCGGCGCGGGCCAGTCAGGAATCAGCCAGTCACTCATCCGATGAACGCCTCGCGGTCTTGCTTAAGCAGGGTCAGCAACCAGACGAAGTCTTCCGGCAACGGCGACTCCCAGCTCATGCGCTGACCGGTGGTCGGGTGATCCAGTTCCAGGAAACGCGCATGCAGCGCCTGACGCGGGAAATTTTTCAGGGATTCGACCATGGTGGGGTTTGCCGCAGGCGGAATACGGAAACGACCGCCGTAGGCAGGATCTCCGACCAACGGGTAGTTGATGTGCGCCATGTGCACGCGAATCTGGTGCGTACGACCGGTTTCCAGCTTCACCCGCACGTGGGTGTGGGAACGGAAACGCTCAAGCACGCGGTAATGGCTGACGGCTTGTTTACCACCTTCCATCACGGCCATGCGTTGGCGTTGCTGACCATGACGACCGATTGGCGCGTTGATCTTGCCGCCCGCCGTTACTACGCCGATCACGATGCATTCATAGATGCGGCTGACGCTACGGCTCTGCAACTGTGTAACCAGCTGCGTCTGCGCTTGAATGGTCTTGGCCACCACCATCAGACCGGTGGTGTCCTTGTCCAGGCGATGCACGATACCGGCGCGGGGCACATTAATGATGTCCGGCACGTGGTGCAGCAAGGCATTGAGCAAGGTGCCATCAGCGTGGCCAGCAGCCGGATGCACCACCAGGCCCGCAGGCTTGTTGATCACCAGGATGTCGTCATCTTCATAGACGATGTCCAGCTCGATGTCTTGAGCGATCCATTCGCCCTGAGCTTCCTGCTCGGCAGTGAGTTCAAGAATGGCGCCACCGTGAACGATGTCTCGCGGGCGGATAACCGCCCCATCCACAGTCAGGCGGCCGTCTTTGATCCAGGCGGAAAGGCGCGAGCGCGAGTGCTCAGCGAATAATTGTGCGGCGACTTGATCGAGGCGTTGGCCGCCCAATTCGGACGGCACCTCTGCGCGAAGTTCAATTTTATCGGACATGCTCAGACTAGGCGTCGGCACAGCTTTTGGTTTCGGCTGCGCGCTTGTGGTTAAATACGGCGTCTTTTGCCCCGAGGCTATTCAACGGGGCGCTCATCATAACAGGACGGCCACGCCCAAGACAGCGGCCGTCATAGGGACGCAAGCCGCCATGCAAGTGAAACACCTGCTGCTGATCGCCATCCTCGCATTGACCGCTGCTTGCTCATCGAAGGAAGTCGTAGACGAAAACCTGAGTGAAGTCGAGTTGTACCAACAGGCTCAGGCTGATCTGGACAACAACAGCTACACCAGCGCTACCGCCAAGCTGAAGGCTCTGGAATCGCGTTATCCGTTCGGTCGCTATGCCGACCAGGCGCAACTCGAACTCATCTACGCCAACTACAAGAATGCCGAGCCAGAGGCTGCGAAAGCCGCTGCCGAGCGCTTCATTCGTCTGCACCCGCAGCATCCGAACGTCGATTACGCCTACTACCTCAAGGGTCTGACTTCTTTCGACCAGGACGTCGGCCTGCTGTCGCGCTTCCTGCCGCTGGACATGACCAAGCGTGACCCTGGCGCCGCCCGCGACTCCTACAACGAGTTCGCCCAGCTGACCAGCCGCTTCCCGAACAGCCGCTACTCGCCGGATGCCAAGCAGCGCATGATCTACCTGCGCAACCTGCTGGCCGCCTATGAGATTCACGTTGCCCACTACTACCTGACCCGTCAGGCCTATGTTGCCGCCGCGAACCGTGGCCGTTACGTAGTGGAAAACTTCCAGGAAACCCCTTCGGTGGCCGACGGCCTGGCGGTGATGACCGAAGCCTATCAGCGTCTGCACCTGGACGAACTGGCGACCACCAGCCTCGAAACCTTGAAGCTCAACTACCCGAATCACCCAAGCCTGGTGGACGGTCAGTTCGTGCCGTCGATGGACGAAGCCGATAACCGTTCATGGCTGAGCAAGGCGACCCTGGGCCTGATCGAATCCCGTCCTCCGCTGCCGCCGGGAGAAACCCGCGCCAACCAGGACGTGCAGAAGCAATTCCAGGACGCCAAAGACGCGATTCCGAACGAGCTCAAGCCTAAAGATGCCGATGGCGACGTGATCAAGGAAGAGGAACACGAAGCGGAAGGCAACAATGAAGACCGCTCGTGGTTCAGCTACATGACCTTCGGCGTGTTCGACTGACACGACCGGCGGTGCAGAAAGGGAGACTCTTGAGTCTCCCTTTTTTATTGCACCGTTTTTATGCCGCGTGAATACGCTGTGCGCCTGTCATGTCCTTGGCTAAACTGGCGATTCATCCGTCATAAAGCAGCTCACCATGCTTCGTTTATTATTCTGGATCGCCGTGATTGCCGCCGCCGTGTGGTTCTGGCGCAAGTACAAGGGCCAGGCTTCTGCACCCAAATCTTCCGCCGAGCTGGAAGCGGCGCCCATGGTCCGCTGCGCCCATTGCGGCGTGCACCTGCCCCGCGACCGTGCGCTGAGCCTTCAACAACAGTGGTATTGCAGCCAGGCTCACCTTGAGCAAGGCCCCGGTCCAAGTGATCGCTGAGACCTCCAGTCCCGGCGGCAAACAGGCCCAGCGACTGCTGCGTCTTTATCATCTCTACCGCTTAAGCGTCGGCATTACGCTGGTGTTGTTGATTTCCAGCAACATGGACAACCGGCTGCTGACCTCCGCCAATGACGACCTGCTGCGCGGTGGAAGCTGGTTGTACCTTGTGCTGAATACCCTGCTGGTGGTCTTCGTCGAGACCACCCGCCGACCGACGCATCTGTTCGGTCTGGCGTTGATCGACGTCCTGCTGTTATGCGGCCTGTTCTACGCCGCTGGCGGCGTAGCCAGCGCCATTGGTAACTTGCTGATCGTCTCGGTGGCCATCAGCAATACCTTGTTGCGAAGGCGAATCGGCCTGCTGATTGCCGCCGTCGGCGCGATCGGAATCGTGGGCCTGAGCTTCCTGCTGAGCTTCAGTCATCCCGCCAGTCCTAACGATTATCTGCAAGTCGGCACTCTCGGCGCCTTGTGTTTTGCCGCGGCCTTGCTGGTGCAGGCCCTGATCCGGCGACTGGAGGTCAGCGAAACCCTGGCCGAACAAAAGGCCAGTGAAGTCGTCGGCCTGGAAACACTCAATGCGCTGATCCTGCAACGCATGCGCACCGGCATCCTGGTGCTCGATGAGCAACGACGCGTGCAACTGGCCAACCATAGCGCCTTGAGCCTGCTCGCTAGCGAGCGTCTCGAAGGCCGGCTGATTGACGAACACTTCCCGGCCTTGGTGGAACGCCTGCAGATGTGGCTCAACAACCCCACACTGCGCCCGCAGAGCCTGAAAATTGCCAGCAGCGGCCAGGAACTGCAACCGAGCTTCATTGCGCTGGACTCAAGTCCGAACCACCAGACACTGGTCTTTCTCGAAGACCTCGCCCAGATCGCCCAACAGGCGCAGCAACTCAAGCTCGCTGCCCTCGGGCGCCTCACCGCTGGTATCGCCCATGAAATCCGCAACCCGCTGGGCGCCATTAGTCATGCCGCGCAGCTATTGCGTGAATCAGAGGAACTGAACGGCGCGGATCGACGTCTGACGCAGATTATTCAAGACCACTCTCAGCGAATGAATCGGGTTATCGAAAACGTCCTGCAATTGTCCCGGCGCCAGCAAACCTTGCCGCAACGACTCGACCTGAAACCTTGGCTGGAACAGTTCGTGGCCGAAATCCGTGAGCGAGCGACTGATCGCCAGCAGATTCATCTGCGCATCGCTGCGGGAGAATTCAAGACTTTGATGGACCCGAACCAGCTACACCAGATACTCGACAACCTCATCCGCAATGCCTGGCGTCACAGCGCCCAGGATCACGACATGGCGCAGGTTTGGCTGGAGTTGTTCATTGATCAGACCAGTCAATTGCCAATCCTCGAAGTCATCGACGACGGCCCCGGTGTGGCCGCCGACCTTCAAGCGCAGTTATTCGAGCCGTTCTTCACCACCAGTCACCAAGGCACTGGCCTGGGGCTGTATCTGTCCCGTGAGCTGTGCGAAAGCAACCAGGCCCGCCTAGACTTCAAACCACGCCAAGGCGGCGGCTGCTTTCGGATCACCTTTGCTCACGGACGGAAACAAAGTTGAACATGTCACGGCAAAAAGTCCTGATCGTCGACGACGAACCGGATATTCGCGAACTCCTGGAAATCACCCTGGGACGGATGAAGCTCCATACCTTCAGTGCCCGAAATGCTGGCGAGGCCTTGGCCCTGCTCAAACGCGAGGCATTCGATTTGTGCCTGACCGACATGCGTCTACCCGACGGCACCGGTCTGGAACTGGTGCAGCACATCCAGCAACGCTACCCGCAAACGCCGGTGGCCATGATCACCGCCTATGGCAATGTAGAAACAGCGATCAACGCCCTGAAGGCCGGCGCGTTCGACTTCCTGAGCAAACCGGTGGACCTCGCCCGCCTGCGGGAGTTGGTCAACAGCGCCCTGCTGCTGCCCGCCCCCGGCGCGGCTATCGATCGTCGTTTGCTTGGTGACTCACCGCCCATGCGCAATCTGCGCAAACAGATCGACAAGCTGGCGCGCAGCCAGGCGCCGGTTTACATCAGCGGCGAGTCCGGCAGCGGCAAGGAGTTGGTCGCACGGCTGATTCACGAACGCGGACCGCGTGCCAATCAACGGTTTGTACCGGTCAACTGTGGCGCGATTCCGTCGGAACTGATGGAGAGCGAGTTTTTCGGTCACCGCAAAGGCAGCTTCAGCGGCGCCATCGAAGACAAACCAGGGCTGTTTCAGGCAGCTCAGGGCGGCACCTTATTTCTTGATGAAGTGGCAGATCTGCCGCTGCCGATGCAGGTCAAACTGCTGCGAGCCATTCAGGAAAAAGCCATACGCAGCGTCGGCGGGCAACAGGAAGAAGTGGTCGATGTGCGCGTTCTATGCGCCACCCATAAAGACCTCGATGCCGAAGTCGCCGCTGAACGCTTTCGTCAGGATTTGTACTACCGCTTGAACGTGATCGAACTGCGGGTTCCGCCTCTGCGCGAACGTCGCGATGACATCGAGACGCTGGCCGGCCATGTGCTCACGCGGCTTGCGACTGACACCGGCCAGCCCGAAGCAAAACTCCAGCCCCAAGCCCTCGCAGCACTGAAAAGCTACCGCTTTCCGGGCAACGTCCGGGAACTGGAAAACATGCTCGAACGGGCGCATACGCTGTGCGAAAACAAACAGATCGAGGCCAGCGACCTGCGTTTGGCCGAAGGCAACTGTTCTGCAGAAGAGGGATTGCCGGACCTGACGCAGATCGACAATCTGGAGGTCTATCTGGAGAACGTCGAGCGTCAGCTACTCCTTCAGGCATTGGAGGAAACCCGCTGGAACCGCACGGCGGCGGCTCAGCGGTTGAATCTTTCATTCAGGTCGATGCGCTACAGGCTGAAGAAATTAGGCCTGGATTGAGGGCGATTTTTTGTTCTTGCTTCAGATTCGCCCAGTCGGCGCATACGGTGCCGGATCAATGATCGGCGCCCTGCCCAACATCACATCGGCGAACAACTGACACGATGCCGGCGCCAGCACCAACCCGTTTCGGAAATGTCCGCAGTTGAGCCAGAGACCGTCAAACCCCGGCACTCGACCGATATACGGAATGCCTTCCGGCGAACCTGGCCGCAACCCGGCCCAATGCCCCACGACCTCGGCATCCGCCAACGCCGGAATCAACTCCACCGCGGACGCCTTGAGACTTTCAAGGGCCGACTCCGTCGGCGTCTTGTCATAGCCTTCGTACTCCAGCGTACTGCCAATCAGGATATGCCCATCGCGCCGAGGAATCGCATAACGCCCCTTGGCCAGCACCATGCTCGGCAGGAAATCCGCCGCGCATTTGTAGAGAATCATCTGCCCTTTCACCGGCTCGACTGGCAACTCAAGACCGAGGCTCTTGAGCAAATCGCCGCTCCAGGCACCAGCGGTCAGAACCACCTGATCGCCACGAATAGCCCCCGTCGAGGTCTGCACGCCGACGACTTGATCGCCTTCACGAATAAACCCGCTGACTTCGCACTGCTCATGAATCGTCACATTCGGCAACGCCAGCAACGCAGCCTTGAGCGACTTCACCAACCGTGGATTGCGCACATTGGCCACATCGGCCATGTAGATCGCTCGGGAAAATCCGCTACCCAACACCGGTACCGCATCGTGGGCCGCCGAGATATCCACAGCCCGCAACGGGCGATTTTCCCGCGCAGCCCAGGCCAGTGCTTCGGCCTCGTCATCCAGATCCAGCCAATACAGGCCGGTGGTGTGCACCTCGGGGTCGACTCCGGTGGCAGCAAACAAACGCTCGCCCAACTGTGGATAAAAATCCTGGGACCAATGGGCCAGCGCGGTGACCGCCGGGTTGTAACGCCATGGATAGAGCGGCGAAACGATCCCGCCGCCGGCCCAGGACGATTCCTGACCGACGTTCGAACGATCCAGCAGCACAACGCTCTGCACTTCGGACGCCAGATTGAATGCCGTCAGCAGGCCGATTACCCCGCCGCCGACAATCACCACTTGCTGTTGCCTGGTCATGTTCTGATCCAACCGTTAAATAGACAGTGGACGCAAAAGGCGCCCGAAAATAAAAAACTCAGCGACCCCAGCAATCCTTGGTGGTCAATCCCGCCGCCACGTTGACCATGCTACGGACACCGGTGTTGGTAATCGTGAAATCACCGCACTTGTCAGTGGCCATGCTTGTGCCAGGCTTGCGTACTGCCGTCAGCAGAAAGGTCTGATCGGTCAGGGTTGGGGTAATGGTGTAATAGTCATTGCCGGCGCTCAGGCCGATGGCATTGGTGTAGACGTTTTTCTGCGAGTAGAAACGCTCAAGGATTTGCGCCTGTTCGGAGAGCAGGCCGGCCACCTCGGTGCGACGGCCCTTCTTCAGATACTCGGTGAAACTCGGGGCGGCAATGGTCATGACGATCCCGATGATCGCAATCACGATCATGATTTCGATCAGGGTAAAACCGCGGTTGGTTCTGTGCATGCCTCAACTCTCACTTACTGTATTTGTCGCCACATGATGCGACGGCTGCCGCCGCCGGATTTTTCCACCAGCGTGGTAATGGCGCCACTGGAATCGTTCAGGATCTTGCGGGTCGCACCATTGACGATGGCGTTCAAGGTCGGGATGCCACCGGTAAAAATCACCCCGCTGGACACCGTATCGGTGCTGTCGATCAGCCCGTCACCATTGGTGTCGAGCACCGCGTAGTTGAGCATCTTACCGCTGAACGCATCGAGTTCGACCAGTTTGCCGGTGCCAAAGCTGGCGCACGGGTCTGTGGTGTCGACACTGGCGGTGGTAAACACGATTCGTCCGAGTACCAGGCTGGCCTGGTTGATCACCCGCTCGCCGGTCAACGCGCTGTTGTACACCAGTGGCAAATACCAGCCTTTCTCCGCCGGGTAAGTCACCTCGTTCTGGGTGGTTGTGATGAATTGCCCCGAACTGCCCGAGAACACACCGGTCACTGCCTGAGCCTGCAAACTGGACGTGGTGATCTGTCCAGACCCGCCATCCGCATCCCACACTGCATAGAACGCCTGTAAATCCTTGTTGGTCCTGTCCGCGGTTTCGTTGAATTTCCCGGTGCCGAAAAAGACCTCCTTACCACCCAAAGAATTGTCCGCCAGCAATGGCTGTGCGGTGATCGGTTGAGTCGCACCGCCCGCAGCGGTGAACAGCGGTTTTCCGGAAAATGCCACGCCCCAGGAATCCGTGCTGGTGCCACTCAAGTCAAACTTCCAGAGCCGTCCCTTGAGGTCGCCACCATAGGCTGCCTGCACCACGTTCTGCGAGTTGATCTTGAGTTTTACCGAGGACAAGCCGTTAGTCGTTTCAGTGCTGTCGATAACGATTTTCCTGATCAGCGAGCCGTCGCGGATATCCAGCACATACAACGCCGCCACCCCGGAATGGCTGTCATACCCATTGGAGATGAACGCCGCCCATCGACCGTCGGCCAAGCGTGCCACTTCCGGACGGGCATAGGCATAACCCAGGTCATTGAAAACGTTTGCCGTGTTGGCCGTGGCCGGTGCACTGATTTCCCACAACGCCTTGGTTACGTTGCCCGCTGAGGCGTCGAACAGTTGCAGCGCATAGAAGGTTCGCCCGCCCGCCCCCGTCCCACCCAGCGCGAGGGTTTTCCAGGCGCTGTTTAGCTGGGCATCGAATACACCGATTTGCCCATCCACCAAAAACTTGTGACTGACGCCGTTGATGTACGTGCTATCAGCGATGTAGCGCAGTGAAGGCAACACGCTCGACGGCATGTAGGCGTAGCGCCGGGTGCCGTTGGCGGTATTGATGACATTGACGAAACCGTCATTGGCGTTGACCACCAGGCTGGCGCTCATGTTGGCTGCTTTGGTGGCCAGATAGGTGCTGTAGGTGGTGTCGCCTGAAAGGTCGGAGGCAGTTTTATCCGAGGGTGACGCGAGGGCCAGCGGCGAGTTGATGATGTCGCCCAGCAATACGCTGCGCACTTTCAGGCCGGCCTTGTTGGTGCCCTTGCTCCACTCCACCAGATCGCCGCCGGTGATGCCCGTCGGCAAGCCCTGATTGAGGGTTGTTTGCTGGGTCGGAGAAAAATTTGCGTAGCTCAGCGTCACCGCCGTGTTGGTCTGATTGTTCCAGGATTGATAAGTCGGTGCCGTCGCTCCGGACACGATGGCGGTATCGGTGCTCCACAGCACCGAGCCGGCATTCACCGTACCGCTGGCAGTAAAGCCATAAGCCTTGATGGTGCCGCGCCAGTCCTTGGGGTCGTAACTGGTCTGGAAATAACTCGTGCCACTGCCGACGATGGTGCCGCTGGTGACACCGCTGCCCCCGGAGCCGGCCTTGGAAGTTATGTCACTCAGGGCGGAGGACAACGCGGCGTTGAGTCCGGCGCTGTCGATGGCCTGGTAGTACTTGCCCTGGCCGTGATTAGCGGCGTCGGACAGCATTTGATTCGCCGCGGTAAAACCCACGGTGTAGGTGTTCATGTTTTGTTTGGGAAAATCCGTGGCGTTCCAGCTTTTGCCGGCCAGATCGGTTCCCGTGGAGCGCAGGTCGATGTCGAAGGCGAATTTGGCGATGTCATCCAGGTAAAGGGTGTCACCTTCGCTATCACCTCTTAGGTTGACGCCGTCGTTGGCACTGTTGCCGTCCCAATTCGGCAGACGGCTGCCGCCTAAAGGGTCGGTGCTCGGAAAAGTCCGATCGAAGGTTGGCAAACCATCAGTGATAAGCACGCCATAATTCTTCTGGCAACGGTACTGAATTGGACTTGTGTAGGTTGCAGGCGACGAGTTGTAGTACGGCGCCATGCCGCGCATGTACCGGGTCACTTCGTAGTAGGTTTCCGCCAGCGGCGTATAGGCAACAGCACTCAAGCCGTTGATTGAGGCAATTAGCGCGTTGTAGTTGGCATCCACCGACAAATCGCTGATCGCACGGGCGATGTAGCCACCATTGCCCGGATTGTTACCGGCAGGCGGATTGAAGGTCGCCAGTCCGAAGCGCAACGAGCGATTGCTGGAAACCAGATTGGTTGAAACATCCTGCGCCACACTGATGCGGTAATCGTTGGGGATCGCGTTGGTGCCCGTGGTGAAGTCGCGGCTCGAACCGTTGGCCAGCCCCAGCAGATACGCAAGGTAGTTAGCCGTGTACCGGGTATTTTCGTTGCCCACCGGGTCCGGCAGTTTCAAGCAGATTGGTGTCGATCCAAGGGAACCGCGATAGAAACCGTACCAGTTGCCGCTGCTCGAACAACCGCCGCGGTTAAGGTTCGACAGGGCAATGTTGGCATCACTCATGGCGAGGTTTTGACCAACTTCGCATGACAGGTTGGAATTGCACATCGCGATTTGCGGTCGATTGACCGTCGGATCGAAACCCGGCGCCCAGATGATGTTATTCATGCTCCTCGAGTCGTCGATCATCAGCATCACGTTCGGCGCAACCGCTGCGGCACTCAACAGAGGCGAATCCGACGGCGTAAAGGCATAGACCGGAGCCGCCAGATACAAACCCAAAGCTACGCCACACAATAGCCGCCGCAACCCCGCGCACCGTTTAGTACTTCGCATAAACACTCTCCACCACACTGCGCGAATTGCCGGCGATACCGATTGCGGTGACTCGATAGAGCGTCGCCGAGGTATTGCTCGGCACGTTTACCGCCGTCAGGGTGGTGCCAATGTTTTGCACGCCATAAAAGCCGTTGCCGGAAGCGATCCAGGTCACCCCCGAGGTGGAGTTGAACCCCGCAGCTTTGACCGCCTGCGATTCGGCCGGTGGTGCGCATTGAGTGGTGCCGCTGCACACCGCCAATGAATAGCTATCGAGTTGCACCGCGCTTTCGCCCACCCGCAACGCCGCTTCGGCGCCCTGGAATGACTGATTGCGCAAGCTCACGCTGCCGGCCATTTTTTCCTGCAGGGTCGCGTTCTGCATTGATGAAATACCGATCAGCGTCAGCAACAGCAGGAACACCAGGCTGACAAGCAATGCCATGCCGCGTTGGGCTTGAAGAATCATTAGCCTTCCCCTCATGGCAAGCGATTGCGCAAAGCGGCAACCACGTTGAAAGTTTGGTTGCTCACTCGGTTGTTTGGGTCGGTGAGGGTCAAACTCAGACGTACACTGCGAATACGCGCCGGGGCGGAGGGGTTGCTGCTGTAACTGGAGACCGCCGAATCCGAGGCGGAACTGGCAAGGCCGAAGCTGACGTTGAAGGCACTGACGTTATCCACCAGCACTTGCTGCGCGGGCGTGCCGACGCCCATCGTCAGTTGACCATTTTTCAGGCTGTAGACAAACCGCCGAATCGGAAATGCCAACTGCCCCGACGCCGGTGTCGGAGCTTCGGTGTAAGCCGTTGCACTGGTTCGGCAATCAGAAATCACGGTCCAGGTCGGCCCGCCGCTGTTGCCGACGTCCGCAGACACCAGCGTCAGCTTGAGACTGGCGTTATCCCAACTGATCGGCGTGATCTGCGCGGCATTGAAATCACCCGCTGTACTGGAATCCGTGATCGTCCCCAGGCAACCGAACATGCCAACCATGCGGATTTCCTGAATCATTTTGCTCAGCACGAAACGCGCATCTTCCTGCATGGTCGCGGCGGCGTTCTGGCTGACAAAGGTGTTCTTGGCGGCGATGAAAACCTGAACCACGCCCAGCACCACGACCAGACTCAACGCCAGGGCGATCAGCAATTCAATCAAGCCAAACCCTCTGCTTAAGCGGCTCATGGGGTCGCCACCGGATCGACGCTCGCGCGGCTGGTCAGCACGAAGCTGCGACGGGAGTTGGCAGTATTGGCGGCCCGGGAGTCGTCCCAGGTAATGGTGATGGTGTACACGCGATGATTGAGGGTGATGTTGCCGGTCGCCGTAGGGCCGCCGAAATTGACGATATTGCTGGTGAAATCGTAGAGATCCTGGTCCCTGGCGACGCTCGGGTTGCCGGAGGTCGGTGGCGTCACCGTGTAGTCGGCGGCCGTGTTGGCGCGAATGCGGTCCATCATGTCGTAGGCGATAAAACTGGCCTGACTGGTCATGCGCGCACTGTCCGTATACTTCAGCGCATTCAGTTGAATCGCCGCCGCCCCCAACAGCCCCACGCTCAGAATCAACAGTGCAACCAGGACTTCGATCAGCGTCATGCCTTCCTGTGCACGCTTGCTCCATTCCCTCATCCGCAACTTCCACCCAATAGAATTCGTCCGTTCAAACACACGTTCAGCGTCCTGCTTTGCGTGCCCAGCACATAGTTGATCACCACCGCCGTGGACGATGAAGACAAGCCGCCCAGATTGTTGAAATCGATGGCGGTCACTCCTGAGGTTAGCGTCAGCGTCGCGCCGCTGCTCATCGCTGGAACAACCCGCAATACATTCGCCGGCGTGCCAGTACCGTCATAAACCGTCAACTCCCCGGTCCAGACGCTGCCGCCCACGGTCGGCCGAACCCGCGTGGTCATGCCCCGGTCGATCGCTTCCAATCTCGCGAAATTAAGACCACGTTGCAGATCAGCGATCTCGGTATCGGCCTTGGTGATTTGCGTGGAACGGGTGAACGCCGGAACCGCTAGAGTGATCAGGATCAGAAAGATCCCCAACGCGACCAGCAACTCGATCAGCGTGAAACCTTTTGTACGATGTTCCATCAATGCCCTCCGTTGCCGTCGGCTATACCTGCTTTTACACGCCAGAACATTCGCCTGCCGAAACGCGGTTGTTCTGCCATTCCGTGCACGGATCGCACGGACCAAACACTCCAGGGAGGAAGTTGTCATGCATCAGCGAGGGTTCAGCCTGATCGAACTGCTTATGGGACTGACGATTGTCGGGATTGTTCTGCATTTGGTCAGTCCGGCATTTGCGCAAGTCACCGAGTCGAACCAACGCGAACTGGCGGCGCAGTCGCTTTTCAGTGACATCCGCAGCGCCAGGACCGAGGCGATCGCACGTCATCAGGCCGTTGTGATTCACGCCATTGATGGTGACTGGCGCGAGGGCTGGCGAATCATTCTGGACATAAGTGGCAAGGGGTATAAGGACAGCAACAATCCGTTGCTGGTCGAGCGCCAAAACGCTTTCGGGGTGCCGATTGTCGGCAATGGACCGGTCAGGACTTCGGTAAAATTCAGCAGCCTGGGCGAACCACAATTAGGCAACGGTGCCTTTCGGGCGGGGACACTGCACATTTGCGCAGGCCGCGAACCGGTGAGCCAGCATCAGGTGGTGCTGGCCGCGACCGGCCGCGTCAGTCTGCGCAACAGCAAGGCTGAGCAGCCATTGTGCGCTGAGGGGGTAAAACTCAAAGCAGGGAACGAACGCGCAACTCTTTAGGCATAGAGAACGTGATGTTCTCCTCGCGACCGGCCAGTTCGTCGGCGCCGGTAGCGCCCCACGCCTGCAACTGCTGGATCACGCCACGCACCAGAACTTCCGGGGCAGAAGCGCCAGCGGTAATGCCAATACGCTCGACACCGTCGAACCAGCTTTTTTGCAGGTCCTCGGCGCCGTCGATGAGATAAGCCGGAGTGGCCATGCGCTCGGCGAGTTCACGCAGGCGATTAGAGTTCGAACTGTTCGGACTGCCGACCACCAGCACCACATCGCACTCGTCAGCCAATTGCTTGACCGCGTCCTGACGGTTTTGCGTGGCGTAGCAGATGTCGTCCTTGCGCGGACCACCGATGGCCGGAAAACGGCTACGCAACGCGTCGATAACGCGACTGGTATCGTCCATGGACAGAGTGGTCTGGGTGACGAAAGCCAGTTTTTCCGGATTGTTCACCTGCAATGCGGCAACGTCTTTTTCGTCTTCGACCAGATAGATCGCACCACCATTGCTGCCGTCGTACTGGCCCATGGTGCCTTCGACTTCCGGATGACCGGCGTGGCCGATCAGGATGCATTCACGACCGTCGCGGCTGTAGCGTGCGACTTCGATGTGCACTTTGGTTACCAGCGGGCATGTGGCGTCGAACACCTTCAGGCCACGGCCGGCGGCTTCGGTACGTACGGCCTGGGAAACGCCGTGGGCACTGAAGATCACGATCACGTCGTCCGGTACCTGATCCAGTTCCTCGACGAAAATCGCCCCGCGTGCGCGCAGGTCTTCGACGACGAATTTGTTGTGGACCACTTCATGGCGCACATAGATCGGCGGCCCGAATACTTCCAGGGCGCGGTTGACGATTTCGATCGCCCGGTCCACACCGGCGCAGAAGCCACGGGGGTTGGCGAGTTTGATTTGCATGCTGTGCCTCGTGTCTTGCGCGCGAAAACAATAAAAAACACTGTAGGAGCGAGCCTGCTCGCGATGGCGGAGTGTCAGCCAACACATGTGTTGAATGTCAGGTACTCATCGCGAGCAGGCTCGCTCCTACATTTTTGACCGCGTACGATCAGTTACAGCGCTTTGACGGAGATGATTTCCACGTCAAAGGTCAGCGTCTTGCCAGCCAGCGGGTGGTTGAAGTCGATGGTCACTTGCGCGTCATCGAACTCTTTCACCACGCCCGGCAATTCAGTATTGGCCGCATCGTTGAAGATCACCAGCAAACCCGGCGACAGGTCCATGTCTTGGAACTGGGAACGCGGGATGATCTGTACGTTTTGCGGATTGGGCTGACCGAAAGCGTTTTCCGGCTCAATGCTCAGGGTACGCTTGTCGCCGGCTTTGAAACCGAACAGTGCAGCTTCGAATCCTGGCAACAGGTTGCCGTCACCAACCTTGAAGGTCGCTGGAGCTTTATCGAAGGTGCTGTCCACCGTGTCGCCATTCTCCAGGCGCAATGCGAAATGCAAGGTGACTTCCGTGTTCTGGCCAATGCGTTGCTCAGCCAATACCTGTTCAGTCATGAACGGCTTCTCCGGTTTTTTTACTTTTGAACATATCCAGTGCCAGCATGACGGCGCCTACAGTGATTGCGCTGTCGGCAAAATTGAACGCCGGGAAGTGGTGGCGGTTCTGCCAGTGCACCAGAATGAAATCGATCACATGGCCCAGGGCAATGCGGTCATACAGGTTGCCCAGCGCGCCACCGAGCACCAGTGCCAGCGCTACGGCCAGCCAGGTTTCGTTGCGCCCCAGACGCTTGAGCCAGACCACCAGCACCGCGCTGACCACAATGGCAATCAGGGCAAACAACCAGCGCTGCCAGCCGGAGCTGTCAGCCAGGAAGCTGAATGCCGCGCCGGTGTTGTAGGCCAGGGTCCAGCTGAAGTAGTCGGGGATCACCACGATCTGCTGATACATCTCGAGCTTGCCTTCGAAGTAGAACTTGCTGGCCTGGTCAATGACCAGAACCAGCAAGCTCAACCAGAGCCAGCCCAGCCGTCCGAAACGGCCAATGGCATTAGGCATAGTGACGAACCTCGCCAGCGCCGCTGATGTTGTCCACGCAACGACCGCAGATTTCCGGATGCTCCGGGTTCACGCCGACGTCTTCACGGCAGTGCCAGCAACGGGCGCACTTGGCGAAGGCCGACTTGACGATTTTCAGCTTCAAGCCGCTGACTTCGGTGACTACCGCGTCCGCCGGTGCCTGAACAAACGGTGCGACGCTGGCGGTCGAAGTGATCAACACGAAGCGCAGTTCGTTGCTCAGTTTGGCCAGGTCGGCGCTCAGCGCCTCTTCGGCGAACAGCGTCACTTCGGCCTGCAGGTTGCCACCGACGGCCTTGGCCGCGCGCTGGATTTCCATCTCTTTGTTGACCGCAACCTTCACTTCCATGATGCGATCCCAGTAGGCACGACCCAGCTCGAAGCCTTCCGGCAGTTCGGTCAGGCCTTCGTACCAGGTGTTGAGCATGACGGACTCGTTACGCTCGCCCGGCAGGTACTGCCACAATTCGTCGGCGGTGAAGGCCAGGATCGGTGCGATCCAGCGTACCAGCGCTTCGGAGATGTGGAACAGCGCGGTCTGGCACGAACGGCGGGCCTTGCTGTCGGCGCCGGTGGTGTACTGGCGATCCTTGATAATGTCGAGGTAGAAACCGCCGAGCTCCTGCACGCAGAAGTTGTGGATCTTCGAGTACACGTTCCAGAAGCGGTATTCGCCGTAGTGTTCTTGCAACTCACGTTGCAGCAGCAGGGTACGGTCCACGGCCCAACGGTCCAGCGCGAGCATTTCTTCGGCCGGCAGCAGGTCGGTGGTCGGGTTGAAACCGGTCAGGTTCGAGAGCAGGAAACGCGCGGTGTTACGGATACGCCGGTAGGCGTCCGCGCTGCGCTGCAGGATCTGCTCGGAAACCGCCATCTCCCCCGAGTAATCGGTCGATGCAACCCACAGACGCATGATGTCGGCGCCCAGGGTGTCGTTGACCTTTTGCGGCGCGATCACGTTGCCCAGCGACTTGGACATCTTGCGGCCGGACTCGTCGACAGTGAAGCCGTGGGTCAACAGTTCGCGATACGGAGCGTGGTTGTCGATAGCGCAACCGGTCAGCAGCGACGAGTGGAACCAACCGCGGTGTTGATCCGAACCTTCCAGGTACAAATCAGCGCGTGGGCCGCTTTCGTGGCCCATCGGGTGCGAACCGCGCAGGACGTGCCAATGCGTGGTGCCCGAGTCGAACCAGACGTCGAGGGTGTCGCTGATCTTGTCGTACTGTGGCGCTTCGTCACCGAGCAACTCAGCGGCGTCCAGCTTGAACCAGGCTTCGATGCCTTCGACTTCGACGCGCTTGGCCACTTCTTCCATCAGTTCGACGGTACGTGGGTGCAGCTCACCGCTTTCCTTGTTCAGGAAAAACGGGATCGGCACGCCCCAGTTGCGCTGACGGGAGATGCACCAGTCAGGACGGTTGGCGATCATCGAGTGCAGGCGCGCCTGGCCCCAGGCCGGGACGAACTTGGTGTCTTCGATGGCTTTGAGCGAACGCTGGCGTAGGGTGTCGCCGGTGGTCGGCTGCTTGTCCATGCCGATGAACCACTGCGCGGTGGCGCGGTAGATCAGCGGCGTCTTGTGGCGCCAGCAGTGCATGTAGCTGTGTTCGATGATGGTGGTGTGCATCAGCGCACCGACTTCGGTCAGCTTGTCGACGATGGCCGGGTTGGCCTTCCAGATGAACTGGCCGCCGAAGAACTCCAGCGAGGTCGCGTAAACGCCGTTGCTTTGCACTGGGTTGAGGATGTCATCGTTGACCATGCCGTACTTCTTGCAGGTCACGAAGTCGTCCACGCCGTAGGCAGGTGCGGAGTGAACCACGCCAGTGCCCGCGCCCAGCTCAACGTAGTCAGCCAGGTAAACCGGCGACAGACGGTCGTAGAACGGGTGACGGAAGTTGATCAGTTCGAGTTCTTTACCGGTAGTGGTCGCAATGACCGAGCCTTCCAGCGAGTAACGTGCCAGGCACGACTCGACCAATTCTTCAGCCAGCACCAACAGTTTGTCGCCGACGTCGACCAGGGCGTAGTTGAACTCCGGGTGGACGTTCAGCGCCTGGTTGGCCGGAATGGTCCAAGGGGTGGTGGTCCAGATGACGATCGAGGCAGGCTTGGCCAGCGATGGCAGACCGAAGGCGGCAGCCAGTTTGGCTTCGTCGGCAATCGGGAACGCCACGTCGATGGTCGAGGACTTCTTGTTCTCGTACTCGACTTCCGCTTCAGCCAGAGCCGAACCGCAGTCGAAGCACCAGTTCACGGGCTTCAAACCCTTGAACACGAAACCGCCCTTGACGATTTCGGCGAGAGCACGGATTTCACCGGCCTCGTTCTTGAAGTCCATGGTCTTGTACGGGTTGGCGAAGTCGCCCAGCACGCCCAGACGGATGAATTCGGATTTCTGGCCTTCGATCTGCTCGGTGGCATAGGCCCGGCACAGTTCGCGGGTCTTGTCCGCGCCGAGGTTCTTGCCGTGGGTTACTTCGACTTTGTGCTCGATTGGCAGACCGTGGCAGTCCCAGCCCGGAACATAAGGCGCGTCGAAACCCGACAGGGTCTTCGAACGGATGATCATGTCCTTGAGGATCTTGTTCAGTGCGTGACCGATGTGAATCGTGCCGTTGGCGTACGGAGGACCGTCGTGCAGGACGAACTTCGGACGATCCTTGCCAATCTCGCGCAACTTTCCGTACAGGCCAATACTGTCCCAGCGCTGCAGAATCTGCGGTTCGCGCTGTGGCAGGCCGGCCTTCATTGGGAAGGCGGTGTCCGGAAGGTTTAGCGTGGCTTTATAGTCGGTCATTTAAGGCTCTTCATTAGCGATTGGCGCTAGGTGCGACAGGGCACGGGCGGCGGCGACATCCGCATTGATCGCCGTCTTAAGCGCCTCCAGAGAGGCGAAACGCTGCTCTTCACGCAGCTTTTGGTGGAAAACCACCGTCATACGCCGGTCATACAGATCGCCGGCAAAATCTAAAAGATGGACTTCGAGGTGGGCTTTGCCATCCCCTTGGACCGTGGGTCGAACGCCGATATTGGCGACGCCTGGCCAGGTCTTGCCGTCGAGATCGACGCTGACCAGATAAACCCCGGTCAACGGTACGCGACGACGCTTGAGCTGAATGTTCGCGGTGGGCGTACCCAACTGCCGCGCCAGTTTCTGGCCGTGCAACACGCGACCGGCAATCCGGTACGGGCGACCGAGCAGGCGCTCGGCGAGGGCAAAGTCAGCGGCGGCCAGCGCATTACGCACCTGGGTACTGCTGACACGAATGCCGTCGAGCTCGACGGTCTGCGCAGCTTCGACGGTAAAGCCCTGCATGACGCCGGCCTGTTGCAGGAAATCGAAATCCCCTATCCGGTCGCAGCCGAAACGGAAGTCGTCACCGACTTCAAGGTGCTGCACACCGAGACCGTCCACCAGAATGGTATTCACGAATTCGCTGGCACTGAGCTTGCTCAGGCGCTGATTGAAGGCCAGGCACAGGACCCGGTCGACCCCTTCAGCGGCTAGCAGCTGCAGTTTATCGCGCAGTCGTGCCAGACGGGCCGGTGCGGTGTCCGGAGCGAAAAACTCCCGTGGCTGCGGCTCGAAAATCACCACGCAACTGGGCACGCCCAACTCAAGGGCGCGCTCACGCAGTCGCCCCAGGATAGCCTGGTGACCACGGTGTACACCGTCAAAGTTGCCAATAGTGGCGACACAGCCCCGATGCTGGGGGCGCAGATTGTGGAGGCCTCGAACCAGCTGCATAACGCGCTTCTTGCTCATAAAGTGGTCGATTATAACCACACCCGGCGGCCGACGACAGGCAACACCGTAACCCAAAGTAATCGAGCCGACAAAAACGCCGGCCCGCCCGCGTGTATCAAAGTTCTGACCTCAGCCGAGCGCCTTGCGATTGAAGTCGCGCAAACGGAAGCCCATCAACACTAACATGCCGAAATAGGCCACCACACCGGCGACCACCAAGGCGCCCAGGCGCAGGAAGCGTTCGAGCATCTGGCCCTCACCCCAAGCAGGCATGAAATGCATCCCGGCCAGCAATACAGCAGACATCACCGTCACCGCGAAAACCAGTTTGAAACTGAACTTCGCCCAGCCCGGTTGCGGTTGATACATCTGCTGCTTGCGCAGCTGATAGAAGAGCAACCCGGCATTGAGACAGGCCCCAGCACTGATCGCGAGTGCCAGGCCGGCGTGAGCCAGCGGGCCGATCAGTGCCAGGTTGAACAGCTGCGTAACGACCAACGTGAAAATCGCGATTTTTACCGGCGTGCGGATGTTTTGTTGCGCATAGAAGCCCGGCGCCAGCACTTTAATCACGATAATCCCGAGCAAACCGACCGAATATGCAACCAGAGCACGTTGGGTCATGGCCGCATCGTGGGCATCGAACTGACCGTACTGGAACAGTGAAACCGTCAGCGGCTCAGCCAGAATTCCGAGCGCCAGGGCGCAAGGCAACACCAGCACAAAGCACAGGCGCAGCCCCCAATCGAGGATTCGCGAATATTCCTGGCGATCCTTGCTGGCGTAAGTCCTGGCCAGGGTCGGCAGTAGAATCGTCCCCAACGCCACGCCCAGCACGCCCGACGGCAATTCCATCAATCGGTCGGCGTAGTACATCCAGGACACGGAACCGGCAACCAGGAACGAGGCAAAGATAGTGTTGATGATCAGCGAGATCTGGCTTACCGACACGCCGAGAATTGCCGGCAACATCTGCTTCATTACCCGCCAGACGCCGCTGTCACGCAGATTCAGGCGTGGCAGCACCAGCATGCCGATCTTTTTCAGGTGTGGCAGCTGATAAAGCAACTGCGCCAGGCCACCCGCCAGTACCGCCCAGCCCAGCGCCATCACTGGCGGATCGAAGTACGGCGTCAGAAACAGCGCAAAAATAATCATGCTGACGTTAAGCAGTGTCGGCACGAAGGCCGGCACCGAAAAACGATTCCAGGTATTGAGAATCGCGCCCGCCAACGAAGAAAGGGAGATCAGCAAAATGTATGGAAAAGTCACCCGCAGCAAACTGGAGGTCAGTTCGAATTTTTCCGGGGTATCGGTGAAACCCGGCGCCGTCACCCAGATTACCCACGGCGCAGCAATCATGCCCAGCACCGTGACCAACGCCAGTACCAACGTCAGCAAGCCCGAGACATAGGCAATGAATGTTCGCGTCGCCTCCTCGCCCTGCTGGCTCTTGTATTCGGCAAGAATCGGCACGAAAGCCTGGGAGAAAGCCCCTTCAGCGAAAATTCGGCGCAACAGATTGGGCAATTTGAAGGCGATAAAGAAGGCGTCGGTCGCCATTCCCGCGCCAAATATGCGCGCAATGAGGGTGTCACGAACGAACCCCAAAATCCGGGAAAGCATCGTGATAGAGCTGACGGCGGCCAACGATTTGAGCAGATTCATTGAAAGAGTTTGTGCCTGTCGATAAACAGCAGGCGAACAATGCGCCTACTTATGCGATACTCCGCGCCGCAACAGCACTGAGCCAAAGCTCGCGAGTTTACAGGTCGTACGCCGGAAAGAAATATCCAGTCGTGCAGCACCTACCACTTAGCGGAACGTTTCAACCGCCCTTGACAACACCTCAACTCATCGGCATGATTCGCGGCCTATTTTGTTTGCTATTTCCTAAAAAGTCTTTCGAGGAGCTCGACGGTGGCCAACTCACCTTCCGCCAAAAAACGTGCAAAACAGGCTGAGAAGCGTCGCAGCCACAACGCCAGCCTGCGTTCCATGGTTCGTACCTACATCAAGAATGTAGTTAAGGCCATCGACGCAAAAGACGCTGAAAAAGCTCAAGCTGCATACGTTCTGGCTGTGCCAGTTATCGACCGCATGGCCGATAAAGGCATCATCCACAAGAACAAGGCTGCTCGTCATAAGAGCCGCCTGAATGGCCACGTAAAGGCCCTGAACGTTGCCGCTGCTGCCTAAGCGACTCGTTCATTAAAAAACCGACCTCAGGGTCGGTTTTTTATTGTCTGCGATTTAGTAACACACAAAAAACTGTGGGAGCGAGCTTGCTCGCGATAGCGGATCAACATTCAGAAAATAAGCCAACTGAAAGGACGCAATCGCGAGCAGGCTCGCTCCCACACTTTTTGGATCTTCGTGTATTTACTGGGCGCTAGCCCACGGCAAGATCGGAATCGCCGTCACCGCATTCTGCGGGCTACCCTCGATCAAGCGATCGCTATACACCAGGTACACCAGCGTATTGCGCTTCTTGTCGAGGAAGCGCACCACCTGCATGGTCTTGAACACCAGGGACGTGCGCTCCTTGAACACTTCGTCACCATCCTTCAACTCACCCTTGAAGCTTATGGGCCCGACCTGACGGCAAGCGATTGAAGCCTCGGCACGATCCTCAGCCAACCCCAAACCACCCTTCACGCCACCGGTCTTGGCGCGCGACAGGTAGCAGGTCACGCCTTCGACCTTCGGATCATCAAATGCCTCGACCACGATCCGGTCGTTCGGGCCGACGAATTTGAACACCGTCGACACCTGGCCAATTTCCTCGGCCGAGGCCAGCAGCGGCATTGCCAGCAGCAGACCCAACAATCCTTTTGCGAAACGCATTCAGGTATTCCTTCAGACCAGGATCAGGTTATCGCGGTGAACCAGTTCCGGCTCCGCCATATAACCCAACAGACCGACAATCGCCTCAGACGACTGACCGATGATTTTTTGAGCCTCCAGCGCACTGTAATTGGCCAAGCCCCGAGCGACTTCACGACCGTCCGGCGCCACGCAGACCACCATTTCACCGCGACGGAAGCTACCCTGAACCAATTTGACTCCAACCGGCAGCAAGCTCTTGTTGCCCTGGGACAACGCCGTCACCGCACCCGCATCCAGCACCAGAGTGCCACGGGTTTGCAGATGCCCCGCCAGCCACTGCTTCCGCGCCGCCAGCATGCCGCGCTCGGGCGACAACAGCGTACCGATGCGTTCGCCCGCCTTGAGCCGATCCAGCACGCGCTCAAGGCGCCCGCCAACGATGATCGTATGAGCGCCGGAACGCGCCGCCAGACGCGCGGCACGCAGCTTGGTCTGCATGCCGCCGCGCCCCAGCGCACCGCCAGTTCCGCCCGCCACCGCATCGAGCGACGGATCATCGGCGCGCGCCTCGTAGATCAGCTGGGCATCGGGATTGTTGCGCGGATCGGCATCGAACATGCCGTCGCGGTCCGTCAGGATCACCAGCAAATCAGCCTCGACCAGGTTGGCGACCAATGCCGCCAAGGTATCGTTGTCGCCGAAACGGATCTCATCGGTGACCACGGTGTCGTTCTCGTTGATCACCGGAATGACCTTCAGCTCAACCAGCGCGCGCAAGGTACTGCGGGCGTTCAGGTAGCGCTTGCGGTCGGACAGGTCGTCGTGAGTCAGGAGAATCTGCGCAGTGTGCCGACCATGCTCGGCAAAGCTCGACTCCCACGCCTGCACCAAGCCCATCTGGCCGATTGCGGCTGCAGCCTGGAGCTCGTGCATTGCACTGGGTCGTGCAGTCCAGCCCAGACGGCTCATACCGGCCGCCACCGCCCCGGAGGACACCAGCACCAGCTCGACGCCCGCCTCATGCAAGGCCACCATCTGCTCAACCCAGACACCCATTGCCGCGCGATCCAGGCCTTTGCCGTCCGCTGTCAGCAAAGCGCTGCCGATCTTCACGACCCAACGCTGCGCACCTGTCACCTTGCTCCGCATCATCTTCAACCTTAGCTTGAGGACAGCGCGACCTGGCACTGCCCGTGACATTATTCGTGGTTATTCGTGACCAACGATCGATTTCCAGATACTAAAACGCCGCTCGATTGAGCGGCGCTTAAGTTTATCGCAACGAATCAGTCACGCACGTAAATGATTTCCGGACCGTCTTCATCATCCACATCTTCTTCGTCCCAATCATCGTCGCCGATGTCGTGGACCGACTTCACGCCACTGCGACGCAAGGCACGCTTGTCATCCAGCGCCTGCAACTGCGCGCGAGCTTCGTCTTCGATGCGCTGGTCGAGATCGGCCAACTCTTCCTTGTAGGCCGGGTCATTGGCCAGACGATCAGCACGATCCTCCATGTAACGCATGATGTCGTGGCACAGACGCTCGGTACCGAGCTTGGAGATGGCCGAGATCACGTAGACCGGGCCCGTCCATTCCAGGCGATCAACGATTTCCTTGACGCGAGCATCGTGCTCTTCATCAAGGATCTGGTCGCACTTGTTCAGGACCAGCCAGCGATCACGCTCCGCCAGGGACGGGCTGAATTTGATCAACTCGTTAACGATTACTTCAGCGGCATCCGGTGCGCTTGCGTCGTCCAGCGGCGCCATGTCCACGAGGTGCAGCAGCAGACGCGTGCGCGCCAAGTGCTTGAGAAAGCGAATGCCCAGACCAGCACCTTCGGAAGCGCCCTCGATCAAACCCGGAATATCGGCAATGACGAAACTCTTCCAGCGATCGACGCTGACCACACCCAGGTTTGGCACCAGCGTGGTGAACGGGTAGTCGGCGACTTTCGGCTTGGCAGCCGAAACCGAACGGATGAAGGTACTTTTCCCAGCGTTCGGCAGACCCAGCAGACCGACGTCAGCCAACACCTTCATTTCCAGCTTCAGGTCGCGCTGCTCACCCGGCTTGCCCGGAGTGGTCTGACGCGGCGCACGGTTGGTACTGGATTTGAAACGGGTGTTGCCCAGACCGTGCCAGCCGCCCTGTACCACCATCAATTTCTGACCGGCCTTGGTCAGATCGCCGATCACTTCTTGAGTGGCCGAGTCGATCACCGTGGTACCAACAGGTACGCGCAGGATCAGATCCTCACCCTTCTTGCCGGTGCAGTCGGTGCTGCCACCGTTGGAGCCACGCTCGGCATCGAAGTGCCGGGTGTAACGGTAGTCCACCAGGGTGTTGAGGTTTTCGTCGGCCATCATGTAGATGGAACCGCCGTCACCGCCATCACCGCCGTTCGGACCACCGTTCTCGATAAATTTTTCCCGACGGAAACTCATGGCGCCATTGCCGCCGTCACCAGCCTTTACGCGAATCGATACTTCATCAACAAACTTCATAACAAACGCCTCTCGCCATACGGACGAGCCGAAAAACAATCAAGACATAAGACTCTTGCAAAAATGAGCGCAGCGACCCCAAACCACGACACCTACATCGTACGCCGACAGCCCATACAAACAGCTTTGCAAGAGACTCACCCCACAAACGAAAAAGCCCCGTCGCGAGACAGGGCTTTTCCAGCGATCGCGCGATTAAGCCGCGACTACGCTCACGTAACGACGACCGAAGGCGCCTTTTACTTCGAACTTGATCACGCCTTCGACTTTAGCGAAGAGGGTGTGATCTTTACCCATGCCAACGCCGTAGCCAGCGTGGAATTGGGTGCCGCGCTGACGCACGATGATGTTGCCTGCTTTGATAGCCTGGCCGCCATACATCTTCACGCCAAGGCGTTTGGCTTCTGAGTCGCGACCGTTACGGGTACTACCACCAGCTTTTTTGTGTGCCATGAGTTCAATTCTCCTAGTGAGGAATTAGGCTGAAATTAAGCCTGAATACCGGTGATTTTGATCTCGGTGTACCACTGGCGGTGGCCCATACGCTTCATGTGGTGCTTACGACGACGGAACTTGATGATGCGGACTTTATCGTGACGACCTTGGGAGATCACTTCAGCCACAACGGTAGCGCCAGCAACAACTGGAGCGCCAATATTCACGTCGTCACCGTTGGCAACCAACAGAACGCGATCAAAGGTAACGGATTCGCCGGTAGCGATTTCCAGTTTTTCGATCTTCAGGTATTCACCTGGAGCGACTTTGTACTGCTTGCCGCCAGTAACGATTACTGCATAAGACATGGTATTTCTCCGATAATCCTGCTCACCCAGCTCTTTATAAGAAGAGGTATTGGCTGGCATGGCTGCATGGGGCTGGAAGGCCCGCTTGCAATTGCGTAAGGCAGGTGCTGCCCAGGAAGTTCAGGGTGCGCGATTGTACGCAAGGCACGAGCGCCTTGCAATAGGCCGTCTATCGCGCCTTGACAGGCCCGGACGTGGGTCCTAGCATGCCGCGCAACCCTTCTGGAGCGACTGTCGCTGATGCAACCCCAAGCTTTCTACCGCGCGGTGGCGGACGATTTTAGCGCCGTCGACGGCATCATCAAGAAGCAGCTGACTTCCCGAGTGCCGCTGGTATCGAAAATCGGCGATTACATTACCTCGGCCGGCGGCAAACGCCTGCGTCCTTTATTAGTGCTGCTCTGTGGCAAGGCCCTGGGCCGCGAAGGGGATGACCTGCGACTTTTGGCCGCGACCATCGAATTCCTGCACACCGCAACCCTGCTGCATGACGACGTTGTCGACATGTCCGGCATGCGTCGTGGCCGCTCGACCGCCAATGCCATGTGGGGCAACGCCCCTAGCGTACTGGTAGGCGATTTCCTGTATTCGCGGTCTTTCGAAATGATGGTCGAACTGGGCTCCATGCCAGTGATGAAAATCCTCTCGCAAGCCACGCGCATCATCGCCGAAGGCGAGGTGTTGCAGCTGTCGAAGGTTCGTGACGCCAGCACCACCGAAGAAACCTACATGGAAGTCATCCGCGGCAAGACTGCGATGCTCTTCGAAGCCTCGACCCACAGTGCCGCGGCCCTGTGCGAAGCCACGCCGGACCAGGCTGAAGCCCTGCGCACGTTTGGCGATCACCTGGGCGTGGCCTTCCAACTGGTCGACGACTTGCTCGATTACAAAGGCGACGCCGAGACCCTGGGCAAGAACGTCGGTGACGATCTGGCCGAGGGCAAACCGACCCTGCCGCTGATCTACACCATGCGCGAAGGCACGCCGGAACAGGCCGCCCTGGTGCGCAAGGCGATCCAGAAAGGCGGCATCGAGGACCTGGAAAGCATTCGCGAAGCCGTGGAAGCCTCGGGTTCGCTGGACTACACCGCGCAACTGGCCCGCGATTACGTGGCCCGTGCGATCAAATGCCTCGAAGCGCTGCCAGCCAGCGAGTATCGCGATGCATTGGTCGAATTGAGTGAATTCGCGGTCGCCCGTACGCACTGATACACCCTTTGTAGGAGCCGGGTTGCTGGCGATCGCATCACCCCGGTATTCCTGACACACCGGGTTGCATGCATCGCCAGCAAGCCGGCTCCTACAGACAACACGGCGGCGTCCTGACACACCGAGGCGCATGCATGCCAGCAAGCCGGCTCCTACAGTCCCACCTCCCCGCTCTAAAACCCTATATAATGTGCGCTTTTTAGCGATCCTGAATCCAAGGAGCCTTAGTGAGCACGTTGCCACCCTGCCCGAAATGCAATTCCGAATACACCTACGAAGACGGCACCCAGCTGATCTGCCCGGAGTGCGCCAACGAATGGTCCGCCAGCGGCGAAGCCGAAGCAGCGTCCGATGACACGGTGAAAAAGGATTCGGTGGGCAACGTCCTGCAAGACGGCGACACCATCACCGTGATCAAGGACCTCAAGGTCAAAGGCACGTCGCTGGTGGTCAAGGTCGGCACCAAGGTCAAGAACATCCGCTTGTGCGATGGCGATCACGACATCGACTGCAAGATCGATGGCATCGGCCCGATGAAGCTCAAATCCGAGTTCGTCAGAAAAGTCTGATTCCGCTGTATTCCATCCCGTGCCGTGGCGCGGGATGGTGCGTCACCCTCTCCCGCCTCTCCCAACAAATCCTCGCGACAGCCAAGCGCCAGTCGTTTTGACCTTACGCAACCTTTACCCAGAAAAAAACCCGATCCGCCAATAGGGCCTTGCTATTTGATGAATAAGAATTATTCTCATTGAAACCCAAATCAATGGAAATGAGACATGACTTATTTGATCGACGCCTGGCTGGACCGCCCACACCCGTATCTCAGGATCCTTCATCGGGAAACCGGAGAAGTCTGTGCGGTGCTTGAGGAGGAAGCCTTGAACGAGTTGCAGGACCAGGGTGATCTGGACGTCAACGGCTTGAGTTCCTGCGAGCCGGTGGTGCTCAAGGAATTGGTGCGAAATCTGTTTCTGTTCTGCTATGCCCGGGCGTTGCGCCCATCGCATGAATTGCATCACAAGATCGAAATATGAGTCACGCAAAACCTGTAGGAGCCGGCTTGCTGGCGATTGCATCACCGCGATGCAACTGAAACACCGAGATGCTTGGATCGCCCGCAAGCTGGCTCCTACAGGCCGACGGCATTACAGAACGTCGAGCAGCTCGACGTCGAACACCAGTACGCTGTGCGGCGGAATGCTGCCAACGCCTTGAGCGCCGTAAGCCAGTTCGCTCGGCACGTACAGACGCCATTTGCTGCCGGCATTCATCAGTTGCAGGGCTTCGGTCCAGCCGGCGATCACGCCGCCAACCGGGAATTCTGCAGGCTCGCCACGCTCGTAGGAGCTGTCGAACACAGTGCCGTCGATCAGGGTGCCGTGGTAGTGAGTACGCACGGTGTCTTCGCGGGATGGCTTGGCGCCTTCACCGGCAGTCAGCACTTCGAATTGCAGGCCGGAAGCCAGGGTGGTGATGCCGTCACGCTTGGCGTTTTCAGCCAGGAAAGCCAGGCCAGCGCCAGCGGCTGCTTCAGCCTTGGCTGCCGCTTCGGCCTGCATGATTTCGCGGATAACCTTGAAGCTGGCGGACATTTCTTCCTGACCCACACGGCTTGGCTTACCGGCGAAAGCGTCGGTCAGACCGGCCAGGATCGCATCCAGGCTCACGCCAGGTGGCGGGTTGTCGCGCAGTTGGTCGCCCAGCTGACGGCCAATACCGTAGCTGACGCGGGTTTCGTCGGTGGACAGATTTACTTCGGACATGACACTGCTCCGCTGTGCGGACGGCCCGGGAACTTGCCGTGCGTGCACAGCGCGTCCCGGAGCGCCCGGAACCAAAAGGGCCAGCAGACTAGCACAGATGCCATGGTGTTGATGAGGGCCGGTCAGACCAGTCGTGTAGAACGGATGTCGATCGGCACCTTCAGACTTTCTTCGATGCTGCCTAGCCCGCACATTTCGTCATGCACCAGGGTGTGCACAAGGTTGAAGTTCAGCTTGGGAAAGGAGCGAAGGACATCGCGGGCATGCTCAACCGATCGCAGACTCATGGTGTCGCCATGCGCATCGTTCAACGGATACGCCGCGCCATGCATCCGCGCCTCAAGCAGATAAATCCCGCCTTCCATCGAGATCAGGTTCAGCTCGTCGACCTTCCCGGCGACGGCATAGGCATTCAACTCTTGCAGGTTCATGAACGCACCTCACACAGTGGCGAGCCAAGACCCTTACAGGGATATGCCTCGACGCAGCAAAGTACAACCCGCAAACGGTGCCGCCCGTCTGTTTTGAGCAATTCCACTGTGGTGAGCTTGCTCACGCCGGGTTGTGTTGCAGCCCCATAAAAAGGGGATCGCTGTGCAATCCAGCGGGAGCAAGCTCCCTCGCCACAGGACATGCCTGGCTTTAGTGCTTGGTGAGCTTATCCAGGTAGCCCATGGCGAAGGCAGATACCACAAAGGTCATGTGAATGATCACGTACCACTTCAAATGCTCGGGATCTACGTTCTTGGCGTCCATGAAGATCCGCAGCAGATGAATCGAGGAAATCGCCACGATGGAGGCCGCCACTTTCATCTTCAACGAAGAAGAGTCCATGGTGCCCAGCCAGTTGAGCTTTTCCTTGTTGTCGTCGATGTCCAATTGCGAAACGAAGTTTTCGTAGCCGGAAATCATCACCATCACCAGCAAGCCACCCACCAGCGCCATGTCGATCAACGACAGCAGCACCAGGATCAAGTCTGATTCGGCCATCGAAAAGACGTTAGGGATGACATGGAAAACTTCCTGGAAGAATTTCAGTGCCAACGCCAGCAGGCCAAGGGACAAGCCGAAGTAAATCGGCGCCAGCAGCCAGCGGGAGGCATACATTGCGTTTTCGATAAAGCGTTCCATTGAATCTCACACGTGGTCTGAAAATGGCCGCGAGTATAACAGCCGCCTGGCTGTAGCCAGAAGCAGACAGAAACCGTTGGGAAATCCGCAACCTGCGCCTATGTATCAAAGTTTTTCTGCTAGTGTCCAAACCATTGACAGCACAATGACATCGGACAGGAAGACTGGAAATGGATGTGCGATTACCTTTAACCAGTGTCGGAATCAGCCTGATGCTGCTGATGAACGCCTGCTCACCCAGCGATGAGAAGCGCCAGGACAGCCTGGAAGAAAGGACTGCGCAGTTCGAGAAATCTCTGGATGCGATCCAGGATCCGAAACTCAAGGATGCCGTGTCCGAGCTTGGCGGTTCACTGTTGTTACTGGAACGCGCGCAACTCAGGCTCGACAGCAAACCTATGGTCACCGAATACGGCGAAGATGCCCTTGCCGTGCTCAAGCACTACCCTTCGCCACAGGCGCTGGTCGACACCTACATCAACGGCCTGTTTGTGCTGCACAAAGAATCCAGTTCCGATTACCTGACCGACTTGCAACCGGTGTTTCCCTTCAACTTCAGCATCCCGGCGGCATTTCTTTTTCCCCATGGTCTGGAATGGCAATCAGTGACCTTGAGCAACAAACGCGTCATCGCCTTTCAGCCGGAATGGTCGGAAACCGATCCCGGCATTCAGCTGAGTCCGTCGAGTTCCAACCTGACTAACCCCGATGACCTGACCGTGGCCTACCCGTTTATCGAAGGCCTCGATGTCGACATCAAGAACCAGCCGCAACCGGTGAGCCTGCAAGGCAAGGTGGAAGTCATTGCGCCGCGCCGGCTCTACAGTTTCGACCTGACGAAAAAGGACGTTGACCAGACACGCACCAACGACAATCTCAGCGTCAAACTGCTGAAACTGACCAACAACTACGCTGAAATCGAGTTCAACAACAGCGCGCCGCTAGCGCCAGAGATCGGGGAAATACCGCTGAATCCACTGATCGTCCAGGCCAAGGACGTAACGGGGCAATTCCTCACACGCTCGGGATCGATTAACGAAACCGCCGAGCAAATTGCCTTCTATCAGCGGCAACTGGAGAAAATGCAGCAACAGAAGACCTTGAGCGAAGCCTTCGAAAAGCAGCTCGATGAAGAACACCGCAACTTCGAGAAACAACAAACCCACCGTTACTCGAAAGTGTATTTCAACGGGCCGATCGAAACCCTCGAAGTCAGCCTGCTGGATTTTTCCGCCGCGACAGTCACGCGCAAGGACCTGGATTTGCCAGTCCGACGCTTCGACCGCATTACCACGGCGAAAACCATCCAGCCATTGAATCTGCCGGTGGTGGTGTATGACGACCAGGCCCCGACCTGGCTCAAGGGCGCGACACTGACCGAGGAACAACTGAAGAAAGGTGTCAGCATCACCCAATCGGTAGATGACCCCAGCGCTGCGCGCGTCGAGTTCAGTCACCTCAGGACATTCAACGATGAACTGCTCGGAACGTCCTTCAGCCCCGGCGATAGCCCGGTCAGCTTCTTCACCGAAGACGGTAACGGTAAACGCGACGAGCCGATCGAGTTGCCGCCGGAGGCGTATGAAGTCGATCCCCTGCGCGGCACCATTACCTATGACCTGAACCTGTTTCCGGAAACGCCGGCTTATGTGGTGGGCTCCATTCCATTGTTCCTGGCCACGGTCGACAAAAAAGCCCTCGACGCCCATCAACTGCCCAAAGGCCTGGAGCTCAAAGGCAATGCACTGGTGGTGGATCTGAAAGTGTTTCCCGATCAGGACTGGCGTTTCTTCGCCAAGGACGACAGCGGTAACTACCTCAAGGAAATCCTCGCCGTGACCCATCAGGCGAGCACGGAAGGCCCGGCATTATTCGCCGTGCACTATTTCTACGGGCAACCCACTCGCCTGGAAAGCTATCAGCGAACTGACCTCACCACCGTGCAATATGGTTTTGAGGTCAAGCTCGACAAGCCGGACATGTCCAACGTGACCCAGTAGCGCTGTCAGTGGTCGGGCCGGAACTCGAATCCATTGACGCTGCGGCAACGACCTCCGTTGATTTCCCGCAGTTGGGCTTGCAGGTGCAAGCACCAGATCTGCGGATCATCGGCCAATTCATAGCCATGCAGAGTCAGGCTTTCAACGATGGTGTCGAGGATGGATTCAGCTACGAAAGGGCCATGAAACGGGCCTTGGGCTTTGACGGCTGAGGGTTGTTCGCCGGCCATTCCGGCGGCGAAAAGCAGCGTCCACATGCCTTTATCTCCAGCCAGTGGACGGACGGCGCATTCGATACGGGTCACAAGACCCAGGCATTGTCGGGTGAGGCAGAGGTTGCGCGACATGGCGGCGACCCTCGGTAGATCCGGTATTCAACCTCCACGGGAAGGCTGTCTCGATCCAGTGATTACTGTCGATATCCCTGAGCAGAGAATAGAAGAAAAGTCTGACTAGCACGTCAAGGAAGACCAGAAGGCGCCGAATGGTCACTGTGTGAAGTTTGGCGCCAGAGTTGTGGCACTTTTCTGGATTTCACGCGATAAAACTGTAGGAGCAAGCTTGCTCGCGATGGTGACCTGTCATTCAACATCTTCGTTGAATGTATAGGCCTCATCGCGAGCAAGCTTGCGCCTACACCTCAGGTTGGGGTCAGGCTGGCTTGGCTTCCACCAGCGCTTCGACCGCCATCTCCTTTTCGGCTTCTTTCAGATCTTCCTCGCTGATCATTTCCGCAATCACCCGCAGGCGTTCCACCACCCGCGCGTTCACGCTGCCTTCAGGGAACTCACCGTTCTCATCCGGCTCACCGGCCTGTTCGCCGACCAACAGACTCAAGGCCTCATCGGCCTGACGTACCGCGTAAACGTGGAACTGCCCGGCGCGCACGGCGGCCAGCACTTTCTCGTCAAGCATCAGCGTGGCGACGTTGGCTTGCGGAATGATCGCACCCTGTTCACCGGTCAGCCCGCGGGCTTCGCAGAGACGGAAGAACCCTTCGATTTTCTCGTTTACTCCGCCTACCGCCTGCACTTCACCGAACTGGTTGATGGAACCTGTGATCGCAAAGCACTGCTTGAGCGGGGTTTTCGACAGCGCCGAAATCAGCGTGCAGGCCTCGCCCAGCGACGCACTGTCGCCATCGACGTAACCGTAAGACTGCTCCAGGGCGATACTCGCGGAAATCGCCAGCGGGAATTCCTGGGCGTAACGACTGCCCAGATAACCGGTGAGGATCATCACGCCTTTGGAGTGAATCGGCTGACCGAGGTTAACTTCACGCTCGATATCGACAATTCCGCTGCCGCCCGGATACACCGTGGCGGAAATCCGCGCCGGTACACCGAAGGCCGAGTCGCCGACTTCCAGCACCGTCAAGCCGTTGCATTTGCCAACCGCAGCGCCATCGGTGTCGATCAGGATGATCCCGGCCAGCATGTCATCGAGAATCCGCGCCGAAACACGCCCGGTGCGGGTGGCCTTGGCCTTGAGCGCACGTTCGATGTGCCCGGCGTCGGTCATTTCGTCACCGGCCAGGTGGCGAATGAAATCCGCCTCGCTGACCAGTTGAAACAGATCACCGATGCGTGCTGACAAACGCCCCTGGTGCTCGGCCAGACGCGCGCTGTAGGTCGCCAGTCGCGCCACCGCATCGGCGGTCAGCGGCGCCATGCCTTCCTCGGATGTACGGGTTTTCAGCAACTGGGCGAACTGCTCCAGGCTCTCGTCGACCATCGGGATGTCTTCATCGAAATCCACCAGGACGCGGAACATCTCCTGGAAGTCCGGATCGAGGTCTTGCAACGTGTAGTAGAGCGAACGTGCGCCGATGATCACGACTTTGACCTGCAACGGAATGTGCTGCGGAGTCAGGGTCACAGTGGCAAAACGGCCCATCTCTCCGAGAGGCGATTCCATTTTCAGTTTGCGCGATTGCAGAGCGCGTTTCAGCGCGTCCCACACGAACGGCTCGCTGAGCATTTTTTCCGCTTCGAGGATCAGGAAACCGCCGTTGGCCCGGTGCAGTGCTCCCGGTCGCAGCTGCCGATAGGTGGTGTACAGCGCGCCTTGGTCAGTGCTGTATTCGATGCGACCGAACAGATTTTCGTAGGTGGGATGCGGTTCAAACACCACGGGCGCACCGCCACTGGCCGAATGACCGACCACCAGGCTCGGCGCATATTGTTCTTCCAGCAATTTGCGGGCGACGGCGTCAGTTTTGCTGTCGTCGACCAGTTGCTCGACCACGGTCTTGAGCAAATACACCTGCATCGCTTGCAGGTAACCGCATACCGCGGCGTTCTCGGCGTATTTTTCCGACAACGGCGACAGCAACGGCTGCAAGGCCAGGGTGATGGTTTCTTCGTTGAGGTGGCGCAGTTGATTGCTCGACTCACGTTTCCATTGCGGCAGGCTCGCCAGTTCTTCGTTCAGGCGTTCTTCGAGGTTGGAAATATCCTCGTGAAAGCGCTCGCGCTCGGCTTCCGGCAATTGGGCGAATTCCGCCTCGTCCAGCGCCTTGCCTTCGAGCATCGGAGTGAAAGCGATGTTGCTGCTGTCACGGTAGAGCGCGACGTCTTTTTCCAGCGCCAGGCGCTCAATCACGTCCAGCGCCTTGTCGTAGCGCTGATTGAACGCGCGGTCGATGGCGCTTTTCTTTTGTTGGTAGGACGGGTGTTCGAACACCGCTGGAAAGGTTGCCAGCAGGTTGTCGATCAGGCCGTTGATGTCACCGATGAAGGCACCGGCGGTGCCCGATGGCAATTCCAGTGCGCGAGGTTCGCGGGGCTCATCGAAATTATTGACGTAGACCCAGTCCGCCGGGGTCTGCAGGCGCTTGCCTTCGGCCTTCAAGTAGCGCTTGACGAACGAAAACCGGCCGGTGCCGGGCTCACCCATGACAAATACGTTGTAACCAGGGCGTGGCATGGCCACACCGAACTGCAAGGCTTCGACAGCACGTTCCTGGCCAAGCACACCGCGAAAGGGCTCCAGATCATTGGTGGTAGAGAAGCTGAACTGTTCAGCGGAAAACGGACGAGTCAGCGCTTCAGGCGCTAGACGCAAGCTGGCAGCAACAGGATCAGGCATCGGGCTTCCTTACATCAGGCGGGGCAGATAGCGGCATTCTGGCGCTGCCCATACCTGACTTGCAAGGCGCGCCTCAAGGCAAAGCATAGACAAACCACCAGCCCCAGGCGGGCCGGGGCCAAATCAACGTTTTAGTTGAATGTTTTGCAAAAAATCACGGAACCCCCGGATCGTGCCTAAACTCCAAACTGCGCGGCTGGACTAATAACCGGCCCAACTGGCGTCAGACAGGCGCCAGCACCCCTTGTCCATTGGTATGCACACAAAGAGAACAAAGCTATGAAACGGATTCTTCTCGGTACTCTCTTCACCGCTGTATCCATCAACGCCATGGCTCAGGCGCCAGGCGGCCCGGATTGCGGTTGGGGCAACATGCTGTTCGAAGGTCAGCGTGGTACTCCGGCTCACTTCCTGGCATCCACCACCAACGGTACTTCCGGCAACGCGACTTTCGGTATGACTTCCGGCACCAACGGTTGCTCGACCAATGCGTCGCTGACCTATGGCGGCAAATCCTGGTTTGCCATGAATGGCATGATGAACGAGCTGTCCGAAGACATGGCTAAAGGTCAGGGCGAAGCGCTGACCACCTACGCCGTGGTACTGGGCGTGGCGCCGGAAGACCGTGCGCACTTCGCCGCTGTCACTCACGAGCACTTCCAGCAGATCTTCAGCAAGGCTGACGTGACCGCGGAAGATGTGCATACCAACACCCTGGCCGTTCTGAAAAGCGATCCACGTCTGGCCAAGTACGCGACTCAAGCATAAGCTCGACCCGCCCGCTTCTCTTTGGGAAGCGGGTTTTTATTTTTTGGACTTTCGGCCATATCGTCCAACTGTAGGAGCCGGCTTGCTGGCGATCGCGTCAACACGGTTGTCCAGATACACCGCAGTGCAGCCATCGCCAGCAAGCCGGCCTACAGACGACGTTTTTCCGTATCGGGTCTTAATTTTTTTCGACTTAAGTTGCCACCCTATGCTCAAACGCCTTGCCTGGCTGGCGCTCTGTGTCTGCGCCCCGCTGTCCGCCGCGTCACATCTCGACCCTCAACGTTTGCAGCAACTGGCCAACGACCCTTTCTGGATTTCCCTGGGCCATTACGAAACCGCCAAGCTGGGTGGCTGGCGCAGCTATGTCAGCGACAAGAAATTCTTCCTCGCCGCCGATGGCAACGAACACCCGGACCATGAACTGGCGGCCACCGTACAAGCGTTGTACGCCCCGGCCAGTTCTGGCGAACAGCATGCGCAATGCGTCTACCCGGCCCGCACCCGATGGCTGAAGACTCAGCTCAACCTGACCGATTTGCCGGCGGTGGATTGCGCCGAGTTCAAGCAATGGTTCAAGGATGTCTCACCCCACAGCGCGGTGATGATCTTTCCGGCGGCCTATTTGAACAGCCCGTCATCGATGTTCGGCCACACTTTGTTGCGCATCGATCAGGCTGACGTGCAAAGCGACAAGACTTCGCTGCTCAGTTACGCCATCAACTTTGGCGCCTACATCGAAGGCTCCGACAACAGCATCCTTTACGCGTGGAAAGGCTTGATGGGCGGCTATCCCGGCCTGTTTGCGCTGGTGCCGTATCAGGAAAAACTCTCGGAGTACCGCAGCCTCGAAAACCGCGATCTATGGGAATACCGCCTGAACCTGACCCAGCAAGAAACCGCGCGCATGGTCGAGCACGTCTGGGAGCTGAAACAGATCCAGTTCGACTATTTCTTCTTTGATGAAAACTGCTCTTATCGTTTGCTGGAGTTACTCCAAGTAGCGCGTCCAAGCCTGCGCCTGACCGAGCAATTCCCGCTCACCGCCATTCCTACCGACACGGTCAAAGCCGTGAAAGAGGCCGGGCTGGTGGAATCCATCCAGTACCGCCCTTCCCGCGAGCGCGAACTGCTGAGCCGCGCCGAGCCGTTAACCGACGAAGAACAGCAATGGGTGCTGAAAGTCAGCGCCGACCAGAAGCAACTGCAAACGCCGGCATTCAAGTCTCAACCTCGCGATCGCCAAGCCTTGATTATCGATGCGGCCTATCGCCTGGAACGCTATCGCGCCAATGGTCAGGAACGTGATCCGCAACGGGCGCAGCGCAGTTTCGAATTGCTGCGGGCGATCAACCAGAACCCGGCGCCGGAACTCGAAATCCCGCAACCCGGCCTGCCGGAAGATGGTCACGAATCGCGCACCTGGCAGGCCGGCCTCGGTACCCGTGGCGATCGCGCGTTTGGCGAATACGGCCTGCGCATGGCCTACCACGACCTCAACGACAACTCGGAAAGTTTTCCGCTCGGCGCGCAGATCGAGATCCTCCAATTGAAGTTGCGCCAGTACGAAGGTAACGATTGGCAAGTGCAGCAACTGGACCTGGCGACCATCCGCTCACTGACCCCGCGCAATGAGCTGCTGCAACCGCTGTCGTGGCAGGTCACCGGCGGTCTGGAGCGGGTGCCGGGCAAGCATGACGACGAAAACCTGGTCAGCCACGTCAATGGCGGTGGTGGCGGCACCTGGCAATTGGCGGACGACATGCTTGGGTTTGCCTTGGGCACCGTGCGCGTCGAGCACAATAACGACTTCGCCGAATTCATATCGCCGGCGGCGGGTTTCAACACCGGCCTGCTGTGGAAAAACCCGCTGGGCAATATGAGCCTGGAGGCAAAAGGTGATTTCTTTACCAATGGTGAGGTGCGCCGTAGCTTCAGCCTCAATCAACAGTGGGAATTGTCGCGCAATCTCGGTTTACGCCTGAGCGCCCAGCGCGAATTCAATCATATGGCCACGCCCGAAAATGAAGTGATGCTTGAGGTGAAGTGGTATCACTATTGATCCCTGCAGGAGCCGCGAAAGGCAGCCTATCGCTGGCAATAGGTCGCTTTCAGACATCCAACGCAACCAAATGCCTGCAACCATGGCCAAAGCCCTATAACGGGAGAAAACCATGAGTCGCGCCTTCGTCAACGAAGATAACGCCGCCGCGCAAGCCGATCAGCCAGTCGAACGGCAGGTCAGCGCGCAGCCCAATTACGTCACGCCCACGGGCCTCGCCCAATTACAGGCGAAGGTCGCCGAATTGCAGAACTTGCTGGGAGAACTGAGCGCACCCGGAGACTTGGCCAACAAGCAGAGAGAGGCTGACCTTCAGCGCGACTTGAGGTATTTCAATCAGCGCCTGCAAAGCGCTCAACGGGTGCCGCCTGCCAACTCAACGGAAAAAGTGCAGATCGGCAGTCGAGTGACGTTTGCCGACGAACAGGACAAAGAACAGACCGTGCAGTTGGTCGGTGAAGATCAGGCCGACGCACCGGCCGGCCTGATCAACTGGGGATCACCGCTGGGCCGGGCGTTGCTCGGGGCGCAACTCGGTGATGAGGTGCTGTGGCAACGCCCGGCTGGCGATCAGATGATAGAAATTATCCGCATCGAACCGGCTTAAACCACACCCTGGGCGAGCATGGCGTCGGCGACTTTGACGAAGCCGGCGATGTTCGCGCCTTTTACGTAATTGACCTGACCGTTCTCTTCGCCGTAGTGCACGCAAGCGTGGTGGATCGACTGCATGATCGCGTGGAGTTTGCTGTCCACTTCGCCACCGGTCCATGACAAGCGCATCGCGTTCTGCGACATCTCCAACCCGCTCACCGCGACACCGCCGGCATTGGACGCCTTGCCCGGCGCGAACAAAATGCCCGCTTCGATAAACAGGTCCACTGCCTCAAGCGTGGTCGGCATGTTCGCGCCTTCCGCCACACAGATGCAGCCATTGCGCAGCAATGCGCGAGCGGCGTCGGCATCCAGTTCATTTTGCGTGGCGCATGGCAATGCGATGTCGCAGCTCAATCCCCAAGGGTGTTGTCCGGCGCGGAACTCCAGACCAAAACGGCCAGCCAGTTCGCTGATGCGCCCGCGCTGGACGTTTTTCAGTTCCAGCACTGCCTGCCATTGCGCCTCGGTCAAACCGCTCTCGCAGTACAGAGTACCTTCGGAGTCGGACAGGGAAATCACTTTGCCGCCCAGGTCCATGACCTTGCGCGCGGCATATTGTGCGACGTTGCCCGAGCCGGAAATCGCCACGCGTTTGCCTTCGACGGCCTCACCGCGACGCTTGAGCATTTCCTCGGCGAAATACACGCAGCCGAAACCGGTCGCTTCCGGGCGAATCAGGCTGCCGCCATAGCTTGGACCTTTGCCGGTCAGCACGCTGGTGAACTGGTTGCTCAGGCGCTTGTACTGACCGAACAGGAAACCGATTTCACGGGCGCCGACACCGATATCACCGGCCGGCACATCAACGTCGGCGCCGATGTGGCGATACAACTCACTCATGAAGGCCTGGCAGAAGCGCATGACTTCCGCATCGCTTTTGCCTTTAGGATCGAAGTCGGAACCGCCCTTGCCACCGCCCATCGGCAACGACGTCAGCGAGTTCTTGAAGGTCTGCTCGAAGGCCAGGAACTTCAGCACGCCCAGGTTCACCGAAGGATGGAAGCGCAACCCGCCCTTGTACGGGCCGATGGCGCTGTTCATCTGGATGCGGAAGCCGCGATTGACCTGCACCTTGCCATGATCATCGACCCAGGAAACCCGAAACACGATCGCCCGCTCCGGTTCGCAAATACGCTCCAGGATGCCGGAAGTCAGATAGTGCGGATTGGCTTCCAGAAAGGGCCACAGGCTGCGCAGGACTTCTTCGACAGCCTGGTGAAATTCGGGTTGATCCGGGTCGCGTTTTTTCAGGCGAGCAAGGAAGGATTCGACGGATTCGATCATGGAAATGTCTCGGCAAATTTATTGTCGTTGGGAGAGATTGGGCCGGACTGTAACAAACGGGGCGCGCACAAGAACAGAGCAGAATGTCGCCTTTATGAAATTAAATGGTGCACAGGATATAAAATATCGAGGAAATCACGAAAAATCGCATCCAATTAGTGCCACCAAAAGAACTCTGCGCACCACGATGGTTTCGCTTGATTGAGCCCTCGTTTCAACGGACGAGTGCTCAAACCGCCTATCAAGCACTCCGCTAAAGTGTCATCGCCAGCAACGCACATAAAACCAATACCTGAGCAGCCACTCCGAGCGTTTCAAGATCCAGGTAAGTAGGAGCCAAACGAATATCACTGTCATAGGGATCCCGCCCGCTCGGGTGGGTGGCCCCCGCCGGGGTCAACGCGACACCCGCCTGGAGAGCGAGCTCCACCGTCCTGCGTGCACACCCTTGGGGTAATTCCAAACTGACGAAATATCCCCCTCTTGGCTTGGTCCATTTCACCTGAGCAACACCTTCAAATCCGTTTGATAACTCCGACTCAAGCCTGTCGAATTTGGGTGCGAGCAGATGACGATGTTTTTTCATATGCGCCAACAGACCCTCGCTGCTACGAAAAAACATCAGGTGGCGCAGCTGATTGACTTTATCCGGACCGATAGTCCGACACTTACGATGGTTTAACCACCATGCGAGATTTTTCGGGGACGAGCCAAAAAACGCCAACCCCGCCCCGGGGAGAACAACCTTCGAGGTCGATGCAAAAATAATAAATCGATCAGGATTACCCCCTTCTTCACATAGACGTGAAAGGGGTTGATTCGGGACCTCTTCATCCGTGAGATGGTGAACCGCATAAGCATTGTCCCAGAACAGCATGAAATCCGTTGCGGCAGTTGGCATCCTTGCAAGCCGTGTCAGTGTTTCACCAGAGTAAATGGCACCCGATGGATTGCTGTACTTGGGTACACACCACATACCTTTAATCGCCGGATCCGAAGCCACCAAATGCTCAACCACATCCATGTCCGGGCCAGTGTCGAGCATAGGGACAGTCAACATTTCGATGTTGTATTCAGCGCACATCGCAAAATGACGGTCGTAGCCTGGCACCGGGCAAAGAAACTTAATCGCCGGCTCCTCCCTCCACGGACGCTCACTGCTACAGAATCCATGACTGAACGCATAACCGAGCGTCTCGTGCATTAAGGCAAGGCTGGAGTTTTCCCCCACAGCAATCTGCTCTGCAGGCAGCCCCAGTAAAACGTCCGCGACTAACTCCCGGGTCTCTGACAAACCTTGGAGACAACCATAATTGCGCCAATCCACAGCGTCGACAGAAACAAAACCGGATGCTCCTGGTAAAAACAAATAGGGGTTCGCCAGATCCAATTGCTCTGGGGATGGCAACCCACGAGTCATATTAATATCAAGTGCGCTCTCCACTACCCGCGAAAAGCAAAACTCAAGTTGTTGGCGAGTTAGCTCGCCAGGCCTGACTCCAAAGCCTGCGAATACATTCATCTGCAAACCCTTAATTTTTCAAGAGCAAAGTGCTCAATCAAAGAAAATACAAAGCAACCGCATAAATCGACGAACAACAAACCAACGACTTGATAACGCTACGCGTATAAGCAGCAACAAAAAACGAGATAAAAACAATCGACAACTTTACCAATTGAACACCTTCGAAGTGCCCCAGCCAATTCTGAAACATCACATCTCCGAAGGCTATTGAGTAAATGATCCCTCCCATCACCGCGCAGGCTGCGTAACTCAAAAACACATAAAGATCACCGTCGCCTTTAATTTTGTACTTTCGAAAAACCAAAACAGGTAGGAATCTCAAGAAGTACGAAACACTTGCGGCAACCAGTATTATCATCCAGTTACTCATGAATTTTTACCACTCCGTCGTTCGGCAAAAAGAAATATGCCCCCCAACACCAGAGGAATAACAAAAACCTGATACCCTCCTAACCAGGCTCCTACCACAGGTGTAGCAACAAAGCCGATAGCGGTAGCCAGAACGGGTCGCCACTTAGGCCAAGTCGTTCCGACGAGTGCAGTAAAATGGATAGGCAATATCATCGCAATCACTGCATAAGCCATTACACCTAAATCAGCACGTATGAGATGCCCCATCATTGTTGCGAAAACCGCCACTCCCAAACTGGCGATGCCAGCACCCAAATAATACCTATAACTATCAAAAGTACTGTCTTTCGCAGAGTTGGCAAGTGTAAAAGTCGATACTGATAACAGCTGAACTGACCACATCATTTTCAACAACGGCACTGACTTGAATTGCTCACACAGTACCGATGACATAATCATGAATCTAAAATTCACCAATAGCGTAATCATGATTAACGTACCAACGCTTACACCCCCTTCTGACTGCCCAATAAATACTTGTAACGGCGCGGCATGCACAGAAAGCGTCATGATGACTGACTGAGGGAGGGAATAACCCGCCGACGCCAAAAGAACACCAATGGAAAAAAACATGAATAAAAAGGCCAGACAAACCGGAAGCGAGTCGATACAGCCTTTTAAAAAGTCACTACTACCAAGGCGAAACTGTTTTCGCATAGCACTCACTGAGGCTACCTCTTATCAATGGGGAGCTCGCACGAAACCCTTGAAATCAGGCCACCTGCAATCAGGCGACCTAAAACATAAGATATTTATCAGGCGACTTTATCGGGGAGGCCGTGCACCCCGTTCAGATAGGCAATACTCTCTGACAGCGTACTTCCCCGGGTCTCGAAACCTACCAGACCTCGCCATTCATGTTTGAGTATTGATTTGACAAGACCGGGGTAATCCAACGACCCCCTGCCCAGTGGAAAGTGGGAGTCACGCTCTCCTTTATTATCACTGAAGGACATCCCTACCACATGTTGGTGTAATCGTTCGAAAACCTTGACCGGGTCACCCTCATTGACATGGGCATGCGACACATCGAAGAAAAATTTCAAACCAGGCACATTACCAAGCACTTCTGCATATTCTTCTTCGTTGACACATATGTAGTAAAACGGGTGAAATTTTGTATAGTTGCTCAGATTCTCCAGCCATATTTCGACATTTCGCCCCCGCGCGTAATCTACAAGTTCTCCAAGGTTATCAATCAATGAATTCAATCCTGATCGACGAGCTTCAATGACCAAACGAGGCTCTACGATTCCACCACCATGAACGATGACCGGCGCACCTCCCAAAGCGGAACTCAAATCAACTTCGCGCTTTATATATTCAAGCGCGGCGCCACTCATTTCACGCACATCACTACCAAGTGGCGCTTTGAAATTACCGTGATAAACGGGCTTAACACCTACTTTGGAAATTGTTTCTCGCATTGCCTTGATTCGGTTTTCTGACCAATCGGCTGGTCGCTCTCCGGGTAGACTGCCATCGATATACCAATGACTGTAGCCTTGTTTCGCAGCTTCCTGGATTCCGAGCTCAGCGGTAAGATAATTTTGCTGTGCAGTAGCAATAATATATTCAGGCCACTGCCCCACAAACGTTCCGCTCGTATTATTCGTCAACTTCAAATTCCTTTCTTATTTTTTCTGCGATCAGTATTACTCGATACAAGCAGCAATAACCAAAAGAGAAAACATCACAGACTTAAAACACCATCGCACCATAACCTACTAGCTATAATTTTAAACCGGCCAATCATTTCAGAATTTGAAAACAACATGACAACAATCGTTCACGACTAGAGCCCCGCACTTACCAATAGCGCTGCCAAACCCCATACAACAGGCACCGTCAGCCCAGACAAGCCACTCAACACATTCAATAACAAATAATTCCCGGCAACACTTTTAGACTCCAACCCATTTCAAAAAACCAGGTTTTCCTCACACACCTCTCTCATCTTATTTCTACTGCAGAAACATCATCTCAATTTCAAGGCAAAAAAAAATCCGACGCCTTCTCAGGCATCGGATTCAATTTTCAAACGAACTGTATCAAACACTACATCTTTACGGTTTGGGCCCAAAAGCCTTCCCGCTCAAACTGCCACCCGATATCAGGCCAGTTTTTTGTGCCGTACGCGATGCGGCTGGGCCGCTGCTTCGCCGAGGCGTTTCTTGCGATCGGCTTCGTACTCGGTGTAGTTGCCTTCGAAGAACACCGCTTGCGAATCGTCTTCGTACGCCAGGATGTGCGTTGCCACGCGGTCCAGGAACCACCGATCGTGAGAGATCACAATGGCGGCGCCCGGGAAGTCCAGCAGGGCTTCTTCCAGGGAGCGCAGGGTCTCAACGTCGAGGTCGTTGGACGGTTCGTCGAGCAGCAGGACGTTGCCGCCCTCTTTCAGGGTCAGGGCCAGGTGCAAGCGACCGCGCTCACCACCGGACAGGTCCTTGACGAACTTCTGCTGATCGCCGCCCTTGAAGTTGAAGCGACCGACGTAGGTTCGCGACGGGATCTCGTAGTTGCCGATGCGGATCTGGTCGGAACCGTCGGAGATCTGCTGGAACACAGTCTTGCTGCCGTCCAGGTCTTCGCGGCTCTGATCCACACAGGCCAGTTGCACGGTTTCGCCGACTTCGATGCTGCCCGAATCCGGTGTCTCCTTGCCCATTAGCATGCGGAACAGCGTCGACTTACCGGCACCGTTGCCGCCGATCACGCCGACGATGGCGCCTTTAGGCATGGAGAACGACAGGTTGTCGATCAACACGCGATCGCCGTAGCCCTTGGTGACGTTCTTGAATTCGATGACCTTGTCGCCCAGGCGCGGACCGGCCGGGATGTAGATCTCGTTGGTTTCGCTGCGCTTCTGGAATTCCTGCGATTGCATTTCTTCGAAGCGTTGCAGACGAGCCTTGGATTTCGACTGGCGGGCCTTGGCGCCTTTGCGCACCCATTCCAGTTCTTCTTTCATGGCCTTTTCGTGAGCCGACTGCTGTTTGGATTCGGCAGCCAGACGATCGGACTTGGCTTCCAGCCAACCCGAATAGTTGCCCTCGTAAGGAATGCCCGCGCCGCGGTCGAGTTCGAGGATCCAGCCAGCAACGTTGTCCAGGAAGTAACGGTCGTGCGTGATCGCTACTACGGTGCCCGGGAAATCGTGCAGGAAATGCTCCAGCCAGGCGACGGAATCGGCGTCCAGGTGGTTGGTGGGTTCGTCGAGCAGCAGCATGTCCGGAGCGGACAGCAGCAGGCGGCACAGGGCTACACGACGTTTTTCACCACCGGACAGGACTTCGACCTTGGCATCCCAGGCCGGAAGACGCAGCGCATCGGCGGCGACTTCCAGTTGGCGATCCAGGTTGTGACCGTCGCTGGCTTGCAGGATGGCTTCGAGCTTGGCCTGTTCAGCAGCCAGTTTGTCGAAGTCGGCATCTTCGTCAGCGTAAGCCGCGTAGACCTCGTCCAGGCGTGCCTGGGCGTTCTTGATCACGCTGACCGCTTCCTCGACCACTTCACGCACGGTCTTGGTCGGATCAAGTTGTGGCTCTTGCGGCAGATAACCGATGTTCAACTCCGGCATCGGACGGGCCTCGCCCTCGAACTCGGTGTCGACGCCGGCCATGATTTTCAGCAGCGTGGATTTACCCGAACCGTTGAGGCCGAGCACGCCGATCTTGGCGCCAGGGAAGAAGGACAAGGAGATGTTTTTCAGGATTTCCCGCTTCGGCGGCACAACTTTGCCCAGCCGATGCATGGTGAATACGTATTGAGCCATGGAGAACCTAGGGTCAGTGACAGATGAATGATTAGGGCGCAGGCGATGCCTGGCCAGGCCGTGCGCGTCGCCCGATTGAAAGCTACCAATGTGTGCGCGCTGGAAAAGCCTGATTCTAGGAGCTGGAACGCTCCCGCGTAACCGGCAAAGCTACCTGAATGACGGAAGGCCGTCCAGCCGAGCGGGGCTGGCACTTTGCCACAACTCAAGGCATGCTAGCCGCCCTTCGGGCGTCCGGCTTATAGTGCACGTCGCGCCAGTCCAGCCAAACCGCAGGATTAAAGTTTGTCCAACGTCCCTTCGTCCCTGACTTCCAGTGCACCGACTGCGGCGCCCGGTTCACCCTTGCGTGGAACATTGAAAGGCGGGTTGGCGGCGCTCGTGCTTTTGCTGCTCGCCCTGCTGTTCTGGCAGTTGCTCGATCAGTTGCGCGAAACCCAGAAAAACCAGCGCCAGTACACCATCGACTACACCGCCGACCTGGCCGCGCAAGTCAGCCTGAACATGGCGCTGAACGCCCGGATCGCCCTTAACCTGCTACCGATCGTCGAACAGCCACAGAGTGACGACGAACAGCAGGAGCTATTGCGCAAGCTGCAAAAATCCTTGCCCGACCTGCTCAGCCTGGCATTGCTCAGCCCCTCTGGAGTAATCCTCACGGACAGCGCGGCCAATAGCGATGACGCCGATTACCTCAGCCAACTGGTCCGACGCAGCCGTGGTCAGGCCCACTATTACAGCAACGCCATCGACGGTTCGTTGGTGACTCTGCTATTGCATCAAGCCAGTGGCAGCACCCGTGGCTATTGGGTCTTGCGCCTCAAGCCAACGTACTTCTCATCACTGACCAACCTCAACGAAGCCGGAATTCGTCCGCTCTGGCTGGTGGAAAATCGCCTCAACCATCAGATCATCAGCCGCGATGCGACGCTGCCTAAGGTCAACCCGGGGACGTTGACCCAGGACGATCTGGCCAACAGCGTGCTGACCGTTCCACTCAGCAGCAGCGACTGGCAACTGCGCGGGTTGTTCGATCGCCAGCGCGTGCTCGAAGAACTGCTGCCAGCCTTCATTGGCAAGTGTCTGCTGGGCCTGGCCTTCTCCATGCTGCCGTTCATCGCCCTGTTGAACATGCGCCGCCGCCAGCGCCAGCTGCATGAAGGTCGCCGACGGTATCAGGAGATTTTCGAAGGCACCGGCGTGGCCCTGTGCGTCCTCGACCTATCCGGCCTGAAGGGTCTCTTCGACAAGGCCCAATTACACAATAACGAGCAACTGCAAGCATGGCTGGAAGACCCGGAACAACGCCGCCAGTTACTGCAGGAGTTGCGCATTACCGAAGTCAATCAGGTCGCGCTGCAACTGCTCAACGTCAATACCTCGGCTCAGGCCTGGACACTGCTGATCGACGGCAACCCGCTGGACGGCAGCGCCATCGGCAATCAAGTGCTCGAAGCGGTGCTCAACCAACAGAAAAAACTCGAGTTGGAAATCAAGCTGCAGGACGCCATTGGCCGCGACCAGCATCTGTGGCTGGTGCTACGCCTGCCGGAAAGCCTCGAGGGCTTTAACGCGGTCATCCTCAGCATCACCGACATCACCAGCCGCAAACTCACTGAGTTGTCGCTGCTGGAGCGCGAGGGATTCTGGTCCGACGTCGTGCGTACCGTGCCGGATCACCTGTACGTACAGGACGTCATCAGTCAGCGCATGATCTTCAGCAACCACCACCTGGGCCAGACGCTGGGCTATAGCCGTACCGAACTGCAGCAGATGGGCGAGTACTTCTGGGAAATCCTCCTGCACCCCGAAGACGCCGACTATTACCACCGCTCGCGCCAGGTCCAACGGCAAGCCGGTTACCGTCAGCTAATGCAATGTCAGCTGCGCTTTCGTCATCGGGACGGCGAATGGCGTCGCTTCGAGATTCGCGAACAGGCGCTGGCACGGGACAAGCACGATCAGGTAACGCGGATAATCGGTGTGGCCAAGGACATCACCGACCAGATCGAGGCCAGTGAATCCCTGCGTGACAGCGAACAGCGCTACCGAATGCTCGCCGAAAGCATCAGCGACGTGATCTTCTCCACCGACAGCCGCTTGTCACTCAACTACGTCAGCCCATCGGTGCAAGCGGTGCTGGGTTACGACGCCGAGTGGATTTTCCAGAACGGCTGGCAATCGACCATCGCCAATCCGCAACAGCTGAGCGGCATCTATGATCTGATGGAACGGGTCGGCAAAGCGCTGGATCAACCTGATCAACTGGCGTCGTTGCGCAGTCAGGTGCAGACCCAACTGTATTTGTTCGATTGTCTGCGGGCCGATGGGCGCAAAATTCCCATCGAACTACGGCTGGTACTGGTGTGGGACGAACACGATGCCTTCGAAGGTGTGCTGGGGGTCGGTCGCGACATCAGCCAGCAGCGCCGGGCCGAAAAAGATTTGCGCATGGCCGCCACGGTATTTGAACACTCGACCTCGGCGATCCTGATCACCGACCCGGCAGGCTATATCGTCCAGGCTAACGAAGCGTTCAGCCGTGTCAGCGGTTATGCGGTGGAACAGGTGCTCGACCAGTTGCCGAACATGTTGACCGTCGACGAGCAGCAGGAAGCCCATTTGCGTTATGTGCTCAAGCAATTGAATCAGCACAGCACCTGGGAGGGCGAAGTGTGGCTCAAGCGCCGCAATGGCGAGCATTACCCGGCCTGGGTCGGGATTACCGCAGTGCTGGATGATGAGGGCGACCTGGCCAGTTACGTGTGCTTCTTCAGCGACATCAGTGAACGTAAGGCCAGTGAGCAGCGGATTCACCGCCTCGCCTACTACGACGCCCTGACGCACCTGCCCAACCGGACGCTGTTCCAGGATCGCCTGCACACCGCGCTGCAATTGGCCGAACGGCAGAAGTCGTGGGTGGTGCTGATGTTCCTCGACCTCGACCGCTTCAAGCCGATTAACGACTCCCTGGGTCACGCCGCCGGTGATCGCATGCTCAAGGAAATGGCTACGCGCCTGCTCGGTTGCGTCGACGATGAAGACACCGTGGCGCGCATGGGCGGCGATGAGTTCACCTTGCTCCTGCAACCGCGGGCCAACCGTGAAATCGCCTTGAACCGGGCGATTCATGTGGCGGAACAGATTCTTGCCAGCCTGGTGAAACCGTTCGTCCTTGAGGGCCGCGAGTTCTTCGTCACCGCCAGTATCGGCATCGCGCTGAGCCCGCAGGACGGCGATGAACTCAGCCAGTTGATGAAGAACGCCGACACCGCGATGTACCACGCCAAGGAGCGCGGCAAGAACAACTTCCAGTTCTACCAGGCGGACATGAACGCCAGCGCCCTGGAGCGCCTGGAACTGGAAAGCGACTTGCGCCACGCTCTGGAGCAGAACGAATTCGTGCTGTTTTACCAACCGCAGTTCAGCGGCGACGGCAAACGTTTGACCGGTGCCGAAGCCTTGCTGCGCTGGAGTCATCCTCGACGCGGCCTGGTGCCGCCCGGGGATTTCATCCCGGTGCTTGAAGAGCTGGGGCTTGTGGTGGATGTCGGCGACTGGGTGATCAGCCAGGCGTGCCGTCAGCTCAAGAGCTGGCATCAGGCCAAGGTGCGGGTGCCAAAGGTGTCGGTGAATATTTCCGCCCGGCAATTCTCCGACGGTCACCTCGGCATGCGCATCGCCACCATTCTCAAGGAAACCGGCCTGCCGCCAGCGTGCCTGGAGCTGGAGCTGACCGAAAGTATCCTGATGCGCGAAGTCAGCGAGGCAATGCAGATCCTCGACGGCCTGAAAAACCTTGGTTTGAGCATTGCGGTCGACGACTTCGGCACCGGCTATTCATCGCTCAACTACCTCAAGCAGTTCCCGATTGACGTGCTGAAAATCGACCGCACCTTCGTCGATGGCCTGCCATCGGGTGAACAGGATGCGCAGATTGCCCGGGCGATCATCGCCATGGCCCACAGCCTCAACCTTGCGGTGATCGCCGAGGGCGTGGAAACCCACGAGCAGCTGGATTTCCTGAGGGAACACGGTTGCGACGAGGTTCAGGGCTACCTGTTCGGCCGACCGATGCCAGCCAGCAAGTTTGAAGAGCAGTTCAGCAATGATGCGCTCTTCATGTTCGACTAACGCGCAACCATTGTGGCGAGGGAGCTAGCGCCCTCGCCACATTCACCGCTGATCCCGTCATGAAGCCCACTTGTCTGCGACATGATGCCGTTTCATATGCCATCTAAAACCCGTTGGGTTAGAATGCCCCCCTTTTCTGCCCCCGATCCTTGAGGACCGCCATGTTCAGCCGTGATTTGACTATTGCCAAGTACGACGCCGATCTCTTTGCCGCCATGGAGCAAGAAGCTCAGCGCCAGGAAGAGCACATTGAGCTGATCGCTTCGGAAAACTACACCAGCCCTGCGGTGATGGAAGCTCAAGGCTCGGTACTGACCAACAAATACGCCGAAGGCTACCCGGGCAAGCGCTACTACGGTGGTTGCGAGTACGTTGACGTCGTTGAACAACTGGCCATCGACCGCGCCAAAGAACTGTTCGGCGCCGATTACGCCAACGTTCAACCGCACGCTGGCTCCCAGGCCAACGCTGCTGTTTACCTGGCCCTGCTGTCGGCTGGCGACACCATCCTGGGCATGAGCCTGGCCCACGGCGGTCACCTGACCCACGGCGCCAGCGTGTCGTCCTCGGGCAAACTGTACAACGCCATCCAGTACGGCATCGACGCTAACGGCCTGATCGACTACGACGAAGTCGAGCGCCTGGCTGTTGAGCACAAGCCGAAAATGATCGTGGCCGGTTTCTCTGCCTACTCGCAGATCCTCGACTTCCCGCGCTTCCGCGAAATCGCCGACAAGGTTGGCGCTTACCTGTTCGTCGACATGGCCCACGTGGCCGGTCTGGTCGCCGCTGGCGTCTACCCGAACCCGGTTCCATTCGCTGACGTCGTGACCACCACCACTCACAAGACCCTGCGCGGTCCACGTGGCGGCCTGATTCTGGCTCGCGCCAACGCCGACATCGAGAAGAAGCTGAACTCTGCGGTATTCCCTGGCGCCCAGGGCGGCCCGCTGGAGCACGTGATCGCTGCCAAGGCGATCTGCTTCAAGGAAGCGCTGCAGCCTGAGTTCAAGGCTTACCAGCAACAAGTGGTGAAAAACGCCAAGGCCATGGCCGGCGTGTTCATCGAGCGCGGTTTCGACGTGGTTTCCGGCGGTACTGAAAACCACCTGTTCCTGCTATCGCTGATCAAGCAGGAAATCTCCGGTAAAGACGCCGACGCCGCTCTGGGCAAAGCGTTCATCACCGTGAACAAGAACTCCGTGCCAAACGACCCACGCTCCCCGTTCGTCACCTCCGGCCTGCGTTTCGGCACTCCGGCTGTGACCACTCGCGGCTTCAAGGAAGCAGAGTGCAAGGAACTGGCCGGCTGGATCTGCGACATCTTGGCTGACCTGAACAACGAAGCGGTGATCGACGCCGTTCGTGAGAAGGTCAAGGCTATCTGCAAGAAGCTGCCGGTGTACGGCGCTTAATCAGCCCGCTAAACCGCAGTAAAAAAACCGGCACTTGTGCCGGTTTTTTTATGCTCATGATTTCAATATCAAATACAAAGATTAATAGCCAAGCGCATTCAAACAATCATTATTTTTTTGCAACACACTCAAACAGCCAAACCAAAAACAACATGATAATTTCCCTCCACCTCACTGCCAAACAGTGAGCAACTTCGCACCTTACTGATGAATTATGCGAACTCCGATTCTTAAGGAAGAGATGGTAATTATGCAAAACATGGATGCAAAGCAATCGTTTACAGCACAACTATTTGTTAATGGTGCGCCAGTAGCCTTAGCCGGCAAATTCCTCCAAAAAAAATTAGACGACCCCAACACTTCGGAATACTGGGCCGGCGTCTATCGCAAGCAAATGGAACGGGTGAAGGACATGCTCACCCACGGCGAAGGGCTTACCCCAGAGACCTTCCTCTTCGCTCACCACGACGGTGTCTACACCATCAAAGTTGCAGATGAGAATGGCCAGTTCATTTATAACGCGAGCATGGAAGGCGAGCTTCGCAACTTGACCGCCTCCAATACTGACAACCCAACGTACTTCCATGTCATCAATCGTCTGGGCGACAGCGTAAAACTTGATGATCTGCCGGAAGAACTTACTAGAATTCGCCTTCATACCGGACCACAACATCGGGAAGTTCATAACTATGGCGACAACGGACCTAACTTTTCGGCGCTGACCGACATGGAAGGTCGCGGCGGCCGCCTGGTATTTTTCGAACTGAAAATCCTCGAGCGAAAAGTTCTCCAGTGAATAATTCTAAGTAATGCCCTGAAGAAACAGATTAATCCAGCGCACTTGCTGGACTCGAAAAAACCGGTCAACCCATGACCGGTTTTCCCCCCGTACAACCTGATGTTCTGCGCGATCAGATCGACCCGACAGACTCATTCGCTGCATTGATTGTATGCCCTGCCATTTCTCGAATCGCCTACCCAACTCAAGCGGCCGGAATCGACTTTGCAAAGTCCATGGACAACACATCGGGCAAACCGTCTTCCACCGCATGCAGCAGCGCCTGGCCGACGCCGGCAATACCCAGCATCAATCCAAGATCGGGGACATTGCGCTCTTCAAGAAAGCCTTCATTGAAGAAGTTGTGGGCAACCTGAGATAGCGTGCGTTTTACCTTGGCGATGCCTGCCTCGTTGTGGGTGTCGCGGTAAAGTTTCAGCAAGCACACAAGGTTGCCGAAATCCCCGTGACACAGGCTGTAACCAGACTCCAGTCCCTGCTCCCAGACATGACGTTCGCAGCGCTCTGCATCCCGCTCAAGCGTGACCCTGGTTTCGGCGTCCAGCACCTCGGCCATCGACTGAAGCAACCAGCGCCGACAAAGCAGAATGCCCGCGTCGCCATGGCACCATTTGATCGTGGTCGAAGACTTTGCGCTCTCTCGCAGATCAAGCCAGAAACCATCAACCGTAAGGCGGTTCTCTGCTTGCAACCACTGGGTGATCAACCCTGGCAGCAGAGGATCTTTGGTCACTTCCCAGACTTTGCCCAGCGCCATCAACACGCCGGAAATACCGTGGGAAAAACCGGTCCACAGCGGTTTGCCCGTCGCTTTGAGGAGCAATGTTCCGTTTTCCAGCGTCAGCGCGGACTGAATCGCCTGCGAGCATCTTTCGATCAGGGGCAGTAACGTTTCGCGTTTTTCAAGTTGATAGAGATTCACCAGCACGGTCACGGCCCCGCACCAACCGTGAATGAAATCGAACTCGTCGCCGTCCCGTGGAAAATCCTCCAGTTTGAGCAACTGTTCCTCAATGATCGCCTGGTAAGTCAGGCGCCCAGAGATTAGCTGGTAATTGACCAGAACGTAGAGATAGGAGGTCAGGCCGAAATAGGCACTGACGCTCGATTCGCTTGGAAAATGGCCTTGGGACTTGGTCATCGCGCACAAGATACGCTCGGCCTCGTTCAAATAACGGGGTGTACGGCTGGTTCGGAACAGGCTCAGGTAAAAAATCGCCAGGCCGCCCATCCCGTTATACAAACCGCTGCCCATGGGCGTAATGAAATGACGCTGGGTTCGTGGGTGCGTGTCCATGAATGTCCAGGCGACATCACCTTCCTCGCCGTCGATGCGCAGCCGCTCTATGACCACGGAAATGCTGATAGCGCCTTCGAGGTACTGCGCCCGGCTGAGCTCCTGCACCGCTCTCAAATGATGCGCACGGTTGAGTGGCAACGCTTCATTGGCGACGGGGAACAGGCACATTTGCAATATATGCATTTGCGACGCTTTGTCTGCGGGAGACAGGTTTTCCAACTTCCGGCGGCAACTGTCTAACGGACGCTCGATGGCCAAAGGAGCAACCGCCTGACCATGGGCGTTAATCAATTGGCTGGAAAGCAAAGGCATGGTGAAGCAAGGAATGTTGGCCTTCTTCAGATCAACGATTTCATGCCCGGGAATGTTGTAATCGTTGAGTGTTTCGCTCAGATCCGACCACAGGGTCGCCAACAGCAATTCATGCTGAACAGCGCACCGGGTAAAGCGAGGATGGAGCATCATCGCGATGAAGTCCGCGTAACGCTGGGTATTTTTGATCAGAACGCGGGTCTTCAATGTCCCGGCATGCTGCGCGAGCAAGTCGAGTACGGCGCCCCGGTGATTGATTAATTCATCGTAACCGCGCTCGAAACCGCGGAGAAAGGCGTCTTTGTAGTCAGTGACCGAGTGCGTTTCGCCATTGAAAACGGGCAGATGCCGAATGACCGGACGACTGTCGAAGTCGACATTTTTCAAGCGGTAATAGCCCTGCTCGCGGACCAGCTGTTTTCTTTTACCCGCGAATTGTTGCTGTCGGCTCAGACCACTGTAGTCATTCTCTGAGTCCGGTGAATACGGCACGAAGCCGCTGGAAAATACTGACTGCCCATTGAGCTTGATGGTTTTGAACAGCGCGCGACTGTGAGGCAGATTGGTACGCAAATCGATCATGGCCGAAGTGAACAGGCACTCCAGATCGATCATCACCGGGCTACTGCCGCAGGCGATCAGGTTTTCGTAGTGAAAGTCGATGCCGTTCAAGGCATGAATTACCGCGACCTGGGCGCCCAAGCGCTGGAAAAAAAGAGCCAGGTCCGCTTCCGACTCACAGGCCAGATTTTCTATTTTCTCAATCCAGCAACGGTTTTCCCGAGACACCATGACAGGCGCGTAAATGGCAAAACCGGGATCTCCGGTTCTGTCATGCAAGTGCTGCAGCAATGCACTGTAGAAAATCGCTTCGCGGTTACTCCTTGGCTTGTACACCAGCGACTGACCACTGACCTGAATGAAGCAGACCGTCTCACCATTGGCATGGGCGTCTCCCTGGCCGAGGACTATCGAGTCGATGCGCTTTGCAACCAATGCAAAAGCCGACTCGAGTCGATTGAAGTCTTCGTCGAAATGCTCGATGACCCTGTACAGGTAAGCCACCGTGTCTTCAATCATCTCCACCAGCAAACACGCCAGCACCGGGTATGCCCCCAGGAATTCAACCAGCGCCTCGCCTGCCAGCGCCTGGTCAAACGTTTCCAGATCCACCTCGGCACCTTCGGATATCCGACTGTTCAATTGATGAACCAGCGACTTTTCCGATAGATACTTCACTCTGGCCGTTATATACGCGCGAGCACTTGGCAAAAATGTTATTACATCAATCAACTCACAAACAGAAGTGTATTTAGCGTCTTTTTCGAAAGAATATTTTAAATAATCATACCAGGAAGCGCAAAACCAGCCGAAACTTTCTTCAACACCCACCTCGCACTCAACCGGCAAAAAAGATAGGGTTCTGATTTTTTCTTCACGACTTTTAACTGCCGGCGAACACACATTATTATCGCTGGACGCAAGAAGACGGGAATCATTAAGTAATGTTTCCCGATCGACACCGAAATGACGCAGCGTGGCTTTATCATTCTTGTGTAAAAGATCGAGAGTCTTGCGCAGCATCTCTTGATCCAGCGCTGATTGTGCGCCCCATGTATTGCGTTCAGTGAAATTCAAAACATCAGTCAAAATTGCTCACCACTCGTGGTAAAGCAAGGTGGCTCACGACCCACCTTGCTTTAGTGGGAAATTAGCAGCCGCAGCCCAGAGCGGTGCACTGCAAGGTGCCGCACGACATATTGGTGCACATACCTTCCCCGCCGACATTGGCATCGCCAGCACTTACGTAAGCTTCGAACTCGGCATCCAGTTCACCGGACAGATCCATGATTTGCTCTTGCATAAGTTTCTCCTGATAATATTAGTCGCCTTGTTGGCGCCCATTTAATTTATCACTCAGAACTCTATGCCACCGCTTATCAATTCAAACCAAATGTAAACCCACATATTCTTAAGCACTACAACCAGAAACAACTTCCAACAATGCACTTACAAGTCACACAGACAGTTACAACCAAAGCCATCAATCACGCTGACAGCTCAACAAAATCGATCGACAGATGCTTTTGTAAACTTGACCAAATATTACCGCACACTAATTCAAACTAATCAGCGTTTACTTTCTCGCATAAACTTTTTTGATTCTCAAAAAAATGCCCATCACACGATGGGCACTCACAGCTTCACACCACCGCGACTCGCGCAAATCCCTCGCGAATTTTCTCTTCCGGCAAATCATCGGCGATGAACACAATCACGCTCTCGCGCACTTCGTCCTCGGCCCATTCGGTGTCCCAGTCGAAACCGTACAACTTCAGCACGCCCTGAAACACCATGCGGCGCGGTTCGCCAAGGATGTTCAAAACGCCTTTGTAGCGCAGCAATTGCTTGCCATGATCTTCCAGCAGCTCGTTCATGAACTCACTGAGCTTGTCGATATCGAGCGGTTTGTCGGTACGCAGCACCAGGCTGGAAATGCGGTCGATGGACGGGGCTTGGCTCACCGGGCGCAGACTCATGCCCCCACCGAGGTCAGCATTGAGATTGAAGCCGCGCACATCGAGCAGTTCGGCCAAGTCGATATTGCCGTGGTCGACCACACGGATCGGTGCGCGACGATTGATACGGGTCAGTCGTTCGCTCAATGCGTTGAAGCTCGGCTCGTCTACCAGGTCGCGTTTACTCACCAGCAAGCGGTCGGCAAAACCGATCTGCGCCTGGGCGATGGTCTGGCTCAGGTGTGTGTCGGCGTGCGCCGCATCCACCAGCGTGATGATGCCGTCGAGGATGTAGCGCTCGCGCAATTCCTCATCGATGAAAAAGGTCTGCGTCACCGGTGCCGGATCGGCCAAACCGGTGCATTCGATTACCAGACGGTCGAACGCGATATCGCCGCAGTCCAGGCGTTCGAGCAGCAGATACAAGGCCTTGGTCAGGTCGGTGTGGATGGTGCAGCAGACGCAACCGTTGGACAGCGTCATCACTTGTACCGGCTCGTCGCCCAACAGTTGGGTGTCGATGCCGGCGTCGCTGAATTCGTTTTCGATCACGGCGATTTTCAGGCCGTGCTCGGCTTTGAGCAGGTGGCGCAGCAAGGTAGTTTTGCCGGCGCCGAGAAAGCCGCTGAGGATCGTGACGGGGATTGGAGCTGACAAAAGAAGATCTCCCATGCGCTGAAAAAACTGTAGGAGCCCGGCTTGCCGGCCATAGCGACCTGAAGATCGCTATCGCCGGCAAGCCGGGCTCCTACAGTCGTGTGTTGCCTAGACCTCGTGCCTCAACAGCACTTCGGCCCACCCTTGCCACCGTAACGGGCCTCCTGACGTTCGCGAAAGAACATCTCGTAACTCATTACCGGTTTGTCCGGGTGTTTGGTTTGCATGTGCTCGACGTAATTGTCGTAGTCGGGCATGCCGACCATCAGGCGCGCGGCCTGACCGAGGTATTTACCGAGGCGACTCAGGTCATTGAACATGCTGCACTCCTCGCTCAAGCATCCGGCAGGGCCTGGAATGGCGACTCTTTATCCGTACGTTCTTTTTTACCCCAGGAGGCAATGCCAACCTTGAGTGCATAGAACAGGATACTGAACACCACGAACAGGAACAGCGCGGTCAGTGTTGCGTTGGTGTAGGCGTTGAAGATCACGTGCTGCATCTGTGTGATGTCCTTGGCCGGGGCAAGGATCTGACCATTGGCCAGGGCATCGCTGTACTTCTTGGCCAGGGCCAGGAAACCGATCGCCGGGTTGGCGTCGAACAGCTTGATGAAGCCCGCCGTGGTGGTGCAAATCAGCAGCCATGCCGCTGGCAGCAAGGTCACCCAGATGTAGCGCTGGCGTTTCATTTTGATCAGCACGACAGTGCCGAGCATCAGCGCGATACCGGCCAGCATCTGGTTGGAGATACCGAACAGCGGCCACAAGGTGTTGATACCACCCAACGGATCGATCACGCCCTGGTACAACAACCAGCCCCACATCGCCACGCAACCGGCGGTCGCGATCAGGTTGGCGGTCCAGGATTCGGTACGTTTCAGCGATGGCACGAAGGAACCGAGCAAATCTTGCAGCATGAATCGACCGGCACGGGTACCGGCGTCCACCGCCGTCAGGATGAACAGCGCTTCGAACAGGATCGCGAAGTGATACCAGAACGCCATGGTGTTCTCACCCGGCAATACACTGTGCAGGATTTGCGCGATACCGACCGCCAGGGTCGGCGCACCGCCCGCACGGGCCAGGATGGTGGTTTCACCGATGTCGTGGGCCACCGCTTGCAGCGCTTCCGGAGTAATCGCGAAACCCCAACTGCTGACCACTTGCGCAACGGCCACCACATCACCGCCGACCACGGCGGCCGGGCTGTTCATGGCGAAGTACACACCTGGTTCAATCACCGAGGCAGCGACCATGGCCATGATGGCGACGAACGATTCCATCAGCATGCCGCCGTAGCCGATGTAACGGGCGTTAACCTCGTTATCCAGCAGTTTCGGCGTGGTGCCGGAAGAGATCAGCGCATGGAAACCGGACACCGCGCCACAGGCAATGGTGATGAACAGGAACGGGAACAGCCCGCCCTTCCATACCGGACCGGTGCCGTCGATGAACTGGGTCAGTGCCGGCATTTTCAGCTCGGGCATGGTCACCAGAATGCCGATGGCCAAGGCGACGATGGTGCCGATTTTCAGGAAGGTCGACAGGTAGTCACGCGGCGCCAGAATCAGCCATACCGGCAAAACGGCAGCGACAAAACCGTAGCCAATCAGCATCCAGGTGATCTGGATTCCGGTGAAGGTAAACGCTTTGGCCCAGACCGGATCGGCGGCAATCTGCCCGCCCAGCCAGATCGAACCCAGCAGCAGCAATACACCGATCACGGAGATTTCACCGATACGGCCCGGGCGGATGTAGCGCATGTAGATGCCCATGAACATCGCGATCGGGATGGTCGCCATCACCGTGAAAATGCCCCAAGGGCTTTCGGCCAGGGCCTTGACCACGATCAGCGCCAGCACCGCGAGGATGATAATCATGATCAGGAAGCAGCCGAACAGCGCGATAGTGCCGGGGATGCGGCCCATTTCTTCGCGGACCATGTCACCCAGAGAGCGACCGTTGCGGCGAGTCGACATGAACAGGACCATGAAATCCTGCACCGCACCGGCCAGCACCACACCGGCGATCAGCCACAGCGTACCGGGCAGGTAGCCCATTTGCGCCGCCAGCACCGGACCGACCAGAGGCCCCGCGCCAGCGATAGCCGCGAAGTGGTGACCGAAGAGGATATGTTTGTTGGTCGGTACGTAGTCCAGACCGTCATTGTTGAGTACGGCGGGGGTGGCGCGTCGCGGGTCGAGTTGCATCACATTGTTAGCGATGAACAGACTGTAGTAGCGATACGCAACCAGATAGATGGCCACTGCAGCGACCACAATCCACAAGGCGTTGATCGCCTCGCCGCGGCGTAATGCCACTACGCCAAGGGCGCACGCTCCTACGATTGCCAGCACCAGCCAGGGTATGTGGCGTAGCGGGCTATTATTATTTTTCATTTTATGATTCCAGCCAGAGTGGACAAGAAAGACAGCCACTCCGAGTTTAGCTCTCCTGACGGCAAAGACCATACCCAACATTGGTCTAGACGCCCCTGCGTCCTGGCAGCCTTTAACAATGCCGGTCTATAGTCAGCGTACATTTCCGAGGATCGCGCCATGAGCGAACACCCTGCCGAACGTCGCCGCTTCAAACGTATTGCGTTCGATGCCCGAACCGAGCTGATTCAGGGCGAATTTATCTGGCCGGTGAAGTTGATTGACCTGTCACTCAAAGGTTTGCTGATCGAACGCCCGGAACCGTGGCTGGGGGATCGGGCAAAGGACTTTTCAGTCGATATTCATCTGAATGATGACAATGAAATCAGGATGGATGTGCATCTGACCCACGAAGATCATGGCCAATTGGGCTTTGTCTGCCGTCACATCAGCCTGGAGTCTATCGAGCGGCTGCGGCGGTTGATTGAGCTTAACCTGGCTGATCCGCTGGAGCTGGAGCGAGAGTTGGGCGCCCTGATCGAAGCCTGAGCGCCTACAGGGGGCGGCGTTATTCAAACAACGCGTCGAGTGCCTGTTCCAGACGGGTTACTGCAATGATCTGCAATCCCGGCGGAGCTTCTTTCGGTGCATTGCCCTTCGGTACGATGGCACGCTTGAAGCCGTGTTTGGCCGCTTCTTTCAGGCGCTCTTGGCCACTCGGCACCGGACGCACCTCGCCGGACAGGCCTACCTCACCGAACACCAGCAAATCATGGGGCAACGGACGGTTGCGCAAACTCGACATCACCGCGGCCATCAACGCCAGGTCGGAGGCCGTTTCCAGCACTTTGACGCCGCCGACTACGTTGAGGAATACGTCCTGATCATGGGTAGGAATGCCGCCGTGACGATGCAGGACCGCCAGCAACATCGCCAGTCGGTTCTGGTCCAGGCCCAGCGTTACCCGACGCGGATTGGCCAGATGACTGTCATCCACCAACGCCTGGACTTCCACCAGCATCGGTCGCGTCCCTTCCCAGGTTGCCATGACCACACTACCCGGGACCTCCTCCTGAGCACGTGTCAGAAAGATCGCCGAAGGGTTTGAAACTTCTTTCAAGCCTTTATCGGTCATGCCAAAGACGCCCAATTCGTTAACCGCGCCGAAACGGTTCTTCACCGCCCGCAGGAGGCGCAAACGCCCATCGGATTCGCCTTCGAAATACAGGACCGTGTCGACCATATGCTCCAGAACGCGCGGACCGGCCAGCGCACCTTCTTTCGTCACGTGGCCCACCAGGAAAATCGCCGTGCCGCTCTGCTTGGCATAGCGCACCAGCAACGCCGCGCTTTCGCGAACCTGGGACACGCCGCCCGGCGCCGATTGCAGTTGCTCGGTGAAAATCGTCTGGATCGAGTCGATCACCATGACCTTGGGCTTTTCCAGCCGGGCGGTGGCGATGATGGTTTCGATACAGGTTTCGGTCATGACGCGAAGCTGATCCTGAGGCAACCCCAGGCGCCTGGCGCGCATGGCCACTTGCTGCTGGGATTCTTCGCCGGTGACATACAGCGCCGGCATAACCTTCGCGAGGTTGCACAAGGTCTGCAACAGAATGGTCGACTTGCCGATACCGGGGTCACCGCCGATCAGCACAACCGAACCGTCGACCAAGCCACCACCCAGCACTCGATCCAGCTCGCTGGATGCGGTGGAAAAGCGCGGAATTTCCTCGACGCTGACTTCGGCCAGGGTCTTGATCTGTGCCTGCTGGCCGGTCCAACCGGTGCGACCGCTGGGTGCCGCGGCCCCGCCGCTCTCCACCATGGTCTCGGTCAATGTGTTCCAGGCGCCGCATTCACCGCACTGGCCGGCCCACTTCGGGAAGGTTGAGCCGCACTCCGTGCAGCCGTACATGCGCTTGGCCTTGGCCATCTGAACTCCCGGCAAAAACCGCGATGATAGCGCAGGTGGACTGGGTGAGCGCGGTGGAGTTGCCCAGCGGATCCTGAACATCATCTTTTCTCGCTGACTGAACTCTTCATTCAATGATCTCTTGATAAAAACTTGTACAAAGTTTCGCTCGATAGCTCGTTACTACGGCCCACTACCTGTACAACCCCGTGACATTTCAAACTTGCGCGTACAACTTGCAAAACAACAACCAACCAACCAACCAACCAACCAACCAACCAACAAAACTATAAATCCCCCCTGCTTCGATCACCCGCAGAAAATTCTTAGCCCGCAACTTTCAAGTCGCGCTTTATTCCTTTGGCTTTCAATGACCCGGACTTCTGCTCGTCATAAACCAATGAACTGCCGGTAAGAAAAAACCAATGATGACGACGTGCATTATTAAGGAAACGGCAATGCAGCCCCAATCTTGCCAATTCTGCAGTAATGGCATTTTGTAAACTTTTCGCAAATGCTCAGGTCGATAGAGGGCTGCTCTGTAAGCAGGCGTGTCGAGCAAGATCTGTTTTGCTGATTTACACTGCGTTCACCAACCTCATCTGTAACAAGGAAATAACCTATGGGCGTGATAAGTGAGTTCAAGGCCTTCGCGGTCAAAGGCAACGTGATCGACATGGCCGTCGGCATCATCATTGGCGCCGCCTTCGGCAAGATCGTTACCTCGTTTGTCGGTGACGTGATCATGCCGCCAATCGGGCTGTTGATCGGTGGGGTGGACTTCAGTGACCTGGCCATAACGCTCAAGGCTGCCAGCGGCGACGCGCCGGCGGTGGTGTTGGCGTACGGTAAATTCATCCAGAGCCTGATCGACTTTGTCATCGTCGCTTTCGCGATCTTCATGGGCATCAAAGCCATCAACCAACTGAAGCGTGAAGAGGCCGTCGCTCCTTCCCTGCCGCCGGTTCCAACCAAAGAAGAGGAATTGCTGGGAGAAATTCGCGACCTGCTCAAGGCCCAGAACAATCGGCCTGGACCGCTTTAACGGAATAAAAAACGGCGCCCATTGGCGCCGTTTTTTCTACCAAAAGTTTTCCACAGCCACCTGACCGGGCCGTCGGCTGAGACTCAAATGCATGTCGCGCTGTTTGAGCAACTTGCGTGTGTCATCGATCATCTGTGGGTTGCCGCAGAGCATGACTCGTGAGTATTCGGGCGTCAGCGCTACCCCGGCAGCACGCTCCAGCTCGCCATTTTCGATCAGTGTGGTGATCCGTCCACTCAGGGCGCCGGGATGTTGTTCACGGGTCACTGTGTTGATGAGCTGCAACTTGTGCGCGTATTCCGCCAGATAGTCGCGCTGTGCCAGCCCGGCGATCAACTCCTGATACGCCAGTTCGCGGGATTCGCGCACGCTGTAGACCAGGATGATTCGCTCGAATTTTTCCCATACCTCGAAGTCCTGCAGGATCGACAAAAATGGCGCGATCCCCGTTCCTGTGGATAACAACCACAGATCACGCCCGTTAACGAAGCGATCAAGCGTCAGGTAACCATAAGCCTGGCGGTCGACCAATAGCGTATCGCCGACACCCAGCCGACTCAGTTCACTGGTGAATTCGCCACCCGGAACGACAATGGAAAAGAACTCGAGAAACTCGTCAAAGGGTGATGACACCATGGAGTAGGCACGCCAAACCGTGGTGCCGTCAGACTTGGTCACACCCAGCCGGGCAAATTGCCCTGAGCGAAATCGAAAGCCCTTATCCCTGGTGGCCCGCAGGGTAAACAGGTTCGGCGTCAGGGGCTGGACGTCCAGCAAGGTCTGGCGAGTAAATTTCTCTTCACTGGCGGTCATGGGTGGCTCCATTCAACGGATATCCGCAGTGTCTCGCAAAGTGGAGGCCATAAACACCGATGTTTTGTAGTGCCTTTTAGCCAAAAACTCTTATTCTCATTTAGCTCGGCAAGTAAACAACAAGTACCACATCACTAAATAGTTAACGCCGGCAGGAGGCTACTTACATTAACATCGCCATACAATTAACTACTCCCTATTGGCTCGCCATTAGAACCAGATACTCCATTGTAAAATTTAAATACAGCAAAAGATTCTCAACGTGAACATAGGAAAAGTCCTACACTCCAGCTCGCGCAGACACGTTGGATCCAACTGCGCCCCTAAAGAAAAAAATTAGAGCTGGAGTTAACGATGGAACGGTGGAAGGAGCTGCAACTCATACAATTATCCAATACAACGGAAATGGAGAGTGCCTATCGGATCTCATTGAGTTTCGCGAAAAATATTGGTTTTAAATTTTTTGCTTTTTCAACAAGTTACCCTACAAAAAACGAACAGTTCCATACTGTTCGGTTCAACAATTATCCAACCGACTGGAACGCTGAGTACGAAAAAAACAAGCATGCAGCCATTGATCCGGTAGTGGCGCATTGCAACCATTCCGTACTCCCAATCCTTTGGACAGAAGAGCTCTATAACGGTGCACCTTGGCTATGGGATGACATGGAAGCCCAAGGATTGCAGCACGGCTGGTCACAATCCGTTCACGACAAGGAAAGCGGCCTGTGCAGCATTCTGAGCCTGGCCAGAAGCCATTGCCCGGTTAGCGCATGGGAGCTGTATGAAAATCTCGGTTTCTCCGTGTTCATTGGTCAACACCTGCATAAATTGATCGCGCAGACGCTGCCCAAGGCGCCTGCCAAACCTGCTGCTCCGCATTTGTCGCCACGGGAAGTCGACGTATTGAAACTGGCAGCGGATGGCAAAACAGCCTATGAGAGCGCGAGAATTCTTAATCTCAGCGCTCGCACCATCAATTTTCATGTCCAGGAAGCCATTCGCAAACTGGGGGTCAATAACAAGGTTTCAGCGGTCATCGCCGCCGTCAAGGCCGGGTATCTCAACAGTGGTGCGCTGCGCTGAGCAGAAAAACCTGCGGGTAATCCGACTCAAAAAAACGTACCATTCGCGGTCCCATCCTGAGTGATGTCGTGTGAACTCCCGCGACGTAGTCCACTCGGACGGCCCCGCCCGCCAAGACGCTCCTGAGCCGCGGGACACCCGTTGATTACTCTGAGCCCCGCCCCATGCCTTTGCTCGAAAGCCCTTTCGCCAGCCTCGACCTGATCCGCCAGCCCGAACAGCAGAATGAACCGCTGCAAGCCTTTGATGCGGCAGACGAGTACCTTCTCAATCATCTGGCCGAACAGCAGCCTGCGGCCGACCTGCGAGTGCTGGTACTGAATGACAGTTTCGGTGCTTTGGCCGCCAGCCTGGCGGGCAAGGTCAACGTAACCAGCAGCGGCGATTCGTATCTGGCCCTTCAGGGGCTGGAAAAGAACCTGACGCGCAATGGCCTGGCGTTCGATGCGGTGCCGCATCTACCGTCCAGTGAATCCGTGACGGGACCGTTTGACCGGGTGCTGGTCCGGGTGCCAAAGACACTGGCCTTGCTCGAAGAGCAACTGATCAGTCTGCAAGGCCAACTGGCGCCCGGCGCCCAGGTAATTGCCGGTGCGATGATCAAGCACTTGCCACGTGCCGCCGGTGATTTGCTGGAACGCTACATCGGCACGGTCCAAGCCTCACTGGCGGTGAAGAAGGCCCGGCTGCTGATCGCCACCGCCGAAAACAAAACGCCGGTTGCGTCCCCCTACCCGACCCGCTATCGACTGGACACGCCAGCAGTCGAATTGCTTAACCACGCCAACGTGTTCTGCCGTGAAGGCCTGGACATCGGTACGCGGGCGTTTTTACCGCACTTGCCGAAAAATCTGGGCACAGCACGGGTCGCCGACCTTGGTTGCGGGAACGGCGTACTCGCCATCGCCAGCGCGCTGCAAAACCTCGATGCCCATTACACACTGGTGGACGAATCGTTCATGGCGGTGCAATCGGCCGCCGAAAACTGGCGCGCGGCCCTGGGTGACCGGGATGTGATCGTGCGTGCCGGCGATGGCCTGGCCGGACAGGAGCCGCAGTCACTGGACGTAGTGCTGTGCAATCCGCCCTTTCACCAGCAACAAGTGGTCGGTGACTTCCTGGCCTGGCGGATGTTCCAGCAAGCCCGGGAGGCGTTGGTGGTGGGCGGTGCGCTGTATATCGTCGGCAACCGTCACCTGGGTTATCACAGCAAGCTTGCGCGCTTGTTTCGCGGTGTCGAGCAAGTGGCGGCCACGCCGAAATTCGTGATCCTCAAGGCCCGTAAATAACGGCCAAAAAAAACCCTCCGTCAGGAGGGTTTGCAATCCGTGCCGCGAGACAACGGGACGGGATCTCAGGTTTTCAGTGAGTCGTCAGGCCAGCGGCGTTCATGAACATCCGCATCAGGCTGGCAACAATGAACAATGCACCGACGCTGCCAGCCCAGATCATGGCCAGCCAGCCAAGCCGCTGCCACAGCGGTTTTTTTTCGGCTTGTTGAATGTCGTTCAGGGATGGTTTGTTGATCATTGCTTCAACCCTCTCGTTAAGGTCGATGGTGTCTGTGATGACACCATCGCAAGCAGCCTCGCTCCCACGTTCGCGGTGCAGGGCTCTAGTGATAACCATCTTCATGGGTCACCTTGCCGCGAAACACGTAGTAGCTCCAGAAGGTGTAGCCCAGGATGAACGGGATGATGAACAGCGTCCCCACAAGCATGAAGCCCTGGCTCTGTGGCGGCGCGGCAGCGTCCCAGATCGAAATCGACGGTGGCACGATATTCGGCCACAGGCTGATGCCCAAACCGCTGTAGCCGAGGAAGATCAGCACCAGCGTCAGCAGGAACGGCGTGTAGTGCGCGTTGCGCGCCACCGCGCGGATCAGGCCATACAACGTCACCAACACCAGAATCGGCACCGGCAGGAACCAGAACAGGTTCGGCAAGGTGAACCAGCGTGCCGCGATCTCGGCGTGGGCCAGCGGGGTCCAGATGCTGACAATGCCAATCACCGCCAGCAGAACAAACGCCAGTGGCCGCGCCAAGTCATGCATCTGCTCCTGCAATTTGCCTTCGGTCTTCATGATCAGCCAGGTGCAGCCAAGCAGCGCATAGGCCACCACCAGCGCGGCTCCGCAGAACATGGTGAACGGTGTTAGCCAATCGAGAGAACCACCGGCGAACTGACGGTTGACTACCGGCAAGCCATCAATGAAAGCGCCCAGCGCGACGCCCTGGAAGAAGGTTGCCGCGACCGAGCCACCGATGAACGCCTTGTCCCAGAGATGGCGCTTGTCGTCCTTGGCCTTGAAGCGGAACTCGAACGCCACGCCACGGAAGATCAGCCCGATCAGCATGAAGATCAGCGGCAGGTATAACGCCGAGAGCACCACCGAATAGGCCAGCGGGAAAGCGCCGAATAACGCCGCGCCGCCCAATACCAGCCAAGTTTCGTTGCCGTCCCAGACCGGGGCCACGGTGTTCATCATTACGTCGCGATCGGTCTTGCCCGGAATGAACGGGAAAAGAATCCCGATCCCCAGGTCGAAGCCGTCCATGACCACGTACATCATGATGCCGAAGATGATGATCACGGCCCAGATCAGCGGAAGATCAATACCCATGATTCAAATCTCCTTGGTCACGACGTGGTCGTTATCGGCGTGATCGTCATCGGCTGCGGAAAGCGGACGCGCCGGCGTGCGTTTCTTGCCAGGGCCACCGTCGTTGGTTTCCTTGCCTTCGTCGATCTTCGGCCCTTTGCGCACCAGGCGCATCATGTAGCCCAGACCGGCGCCGAACAGCGCGAAATACACCACCACGAACAGGATCAACGTGATGCTCATCTGCATGAAGCTGTGGTTGGAGGACGCATCCGCCGTGCGCATCAGCCCGTAGACCACCCACGGTTGACGACCGATTTCAGTGGTGAACCAACCCGCGAGAATCGCAACCAGTCCCGACGGTCCCATCCACAGCGCGAGGTACAGGAACGGGCGCGAGGTATACAGCTTGTCGCGCTTGCGCAGCCACAGGCTCCACAAACCGGTGAAGATCATCAGGAATCCGAGGCCGACCATGATCCGGAACGACCAGAACACGATGGTTGAATTCGGCCGGTCTTCGGGCGGGAATTCCTTGAGCGCCGGCACCTGTTTATCCAGCGAGTGGGTCAGGATCAGGCTGCCCAGGTACGGGATTTCGACGGCGAACTTGGTTTTCTCTTCTTTCATGTCCGGCCAGCCGAACAGGATCAGCGGAGTCGCCTCGTTGCCTTTGTTTTCCCAGTGGCCCTCGATCGCGGCAATTTTTGCCGGTTGGTGTTCGAGCGTGTTGAGACCGTGGAAGTCACCAATGACTGCCTGAATCGGCGCCACAATCAGCGCCATCCACATGGCCATCGAAAGCATGGTGCGAATCGCCGGATTGTCCTTGCCGCGCAGCAAGTGCCAGGCCGCCGAGGAGCCGACGAAGAATGCCGTCGCAACGAACGCCGCCGTGGCCATGTGCATCAGGCGATAAGGGAACGACGGGTTGAAGATCACGGCCAGCCAGTCGGTGGGAATGACCTGGCCGTTGATGATTTCGAAGCCCTGGGGAGTCTGCATCCAGCTGTTGGACGCGAGAATCCAGAAGGTCGAAATCAGCGTACCGATGGCGACCATGACCGTTGCGAAGAAGTGCAGGCCACGCCCGACCTTGTTCCAGCCAAACAGCATGACGCCGAGGAACCCGGCCTCCAGAAAGAATGCGGTCAGCACTTCGTACGTCAGCAGCGGCCCGGTTACGGACCCGGCGAAGTCGGAAAAACGGCTCCAGTTGGTGCCGAACTGATAGGCCATGACCAGCCCAGAGACCACCCCCATGCCGAAGTTGACGGCAAAGATCTTCGACCAGAAGTGGTAGAGGTCACGGTACGTATCGTTGTGGGTTTTCAGCCACAAGCCTTCGAGTACCGCCAGGTAACTCGCCAGGCCAATGGTGATGGCAGGGAACAGGATGTGGAATGAGATGGTGAACGCGAACTGAATTCGGGCGAGATCAAGTGCCTCTAAACCGAACATAAGTCTTCCTCTGTCAGGTAGTACGGCTGCTGGCTGGAGGCCTGCATCCTCGGTCCCCACGGATATGGAGTGCGGCGAATCTCTATTGTTCTTTTTTTCTACGCATCACAACGCAGGGAGTCTGGCCTTGCGGCCGCCAGATCGATTGCTGCTGAAGGTTTTGATCTGGATCAAGTAACGTTGAAAGAGTAGTCCCATTTCTCGGGGTAAACCGCGTGGTCTTTTGCCGCGTGACAAGTTGCCTCATAGGGCTGTGGTATTCACCGTGGCGAGCGAGCTTGCTCGCGCTCGACTGAGCAGCGGTCGTCATAGCGATAAATGCGGTTTACCTTAAGCGCCGAAATGCCAGGTTTGAGGCCGCTTCGCAGCCTGATGGGAGCAAGCTCTCTCGCCACAGGAATCTGGCCGGCTGATGGTCGATATCTAGCTAACTAAATTTTCTCTCATGGCAACTTCCTGTTACAGGTTGGTGATAATCTCGCCCTTCCCCTCCCGCAGATTTGCCCTCAAATGCCCAGCCAAGAGCCCTTGCTGTTACGTCATCACCGCCCTTTCATCGCGTTTTGGCTGGCACGGGTCTTTACCGCCAGCGGTTTTCAGATGCTCACGGTGGCCATTGGCTGGAACCTCTATCAACTGACCGGCAACGTGCTGGACCTGGGCCTGGTCGGGTTGGTGGAGTTCGCACCTCGGGTGCTGTTCATGCTGCACACCGGGCACGTGGCGGACCGCTATGACCGGCGCAAGGTTGCGGCGATCTGCCAGTCTGTTCAGGCGCTAATTGCCCTTTCGTTGGCAATCGGCAGCGCGACCGACCATGTCACCCGGGAAATGATCTTCATCCTCGCATTCCTGCTGGGCGCCGCGCGCTCTTTCGAAATGCCGACCACTCAGGCCTTGCTGCCGAGCATCGTTCCCAGCGCGCTGTTTCCCCGCGCCGTTGCCGCCGCGCAATCGGCCCAGCAATCGGCGACCATCGTCGCTCCGGCCCTTGGCGGTTTGCTCTACGCGTTTGGCAGCGTCTGGGTCTACGGCCCGACAGTGATCCTGTACATCATTGCCTGTTCGCTGATGCTCAATCTGCCCGCCCGGCAAACGCCGCTGAACAAGGGCAAAGCCACCCTGGATTCGTTGCTGGCGGGTATCCGCTTCATTCGTAGCCGCCCGGACATCCTCGGGGCGATTTCCCTTGATCTGTTCGCCGTTCTGCTCGGTGGCGCCACGGCATTGCTGCCGGTATTCGCCAAGGACATTCTGCTGACCGGTCCGTGGGGATTGGGTCTGCTGCGTTCGGCACCAGCGGTGGGGGCGCTATTGATGTCACTGTTCCTGGCGCGATTTGCCGTGGAACGCAATGTCGGGCGGGTGATGTTCACCGCTGTAGGCGTGTTCGGCGTGGCGACCATCGCCTTCGGTCTTTCGACCTCGTTCTGGTTTTCCCTCGCCGTGCTAGTGGTGCTGGGCGCGGCAGACATGATCAGCATGGTGATACGCGCGTCCTTCGTACAACTGGAAACCCCGGACGAAATGCGCGGCCGGGTCAGTGCCGTGAACGGTCTGTTCATCGGCGCCTCGAACCAGTTGGGCGAGTTCGAATCCGGCCTGACCGCCCACTGGTTCGGCACCGTGCCAGCAGTGGTCATGGGCGGCATCGGCACGCTGGTGGTGACCGGGACCTGGATCAAACTCTTCCCGACCCTGGCCAATCGCGACCGAATGCATGTGCCCAAGGAAGAGGTGAAGGCAGACGCCGTCTAAACCACCAACTCCCCCGCCACCGCCGTTCGCATGGCTTTGCCGCAGAGCTGTTCCACCAGCGCCAAGGCGAACGCCAACGCGGCGCCCGAACCTTGGGCGGTGATGCAGTTGCCATCGACCACCACCGGTTGATCGACAAAGTTGCAGCCAGACAGTTGATGGCTGGCCGAAGGCAGGCACGTCATGCGCCGCTGGCGCAATACGCCAAAGGCTTGCAGTGCCAGTGCCGGGGCTTCGGCGATGCCGGCGAACAGGCGACCGGCTGCGGCCTGGTCCTTGATCAGTTGTTGCAAGGGTTGATGGGCTGCCAAATGCTGTGCCCCGACGGCACCGCCGGGTAGAACGATCAGGTCGAATGGCTGGGCCAGCAAATCCACCAGCATCGCATCGGTCGTGACGCGAGTGCCACGGGCGCAGGTGAGCATGCGCCGACCTTCGATGCTGGCGACCACCACTTCCACTTTGGCGCGGCGTAGCACATCGACCAGGGTGACTGCTTGCAGGTCATCGATGCCCTCGGCGAGGGTAATCAAAGCTCTAAAGGTCATGAGTGCAATCCACGGAATGATCTTTAGAGCGTAGTCAGCTTTGCTGACCCTTGTTCGAGCCCAGCCGTTACTTGATGTAAAGCTGCGTCGACATTGTGTTGCCCGGCGCGTTGATCGACGTGTTGCTGAAGGTGAAGGTGCCTTCCTGTTTGCCCGCCAGATCGATGATATAGAGATAACCGACGGTTTTTTTACCCACGGTGCATTCGGTCAGGTTGCCGTTATCAAAAGCACACACCGGCGTACGGGTTCCGTTTACGTCAAAACCATCCAGGGCGACATGCGCATTGCGCCCATAGCCGACTTCCAGCACGAAAACCCGAATGTTCGGGCCGGTGTGATTGCAGCTCGTCTGCTCCTGCCCTTCGGCAATGCTTTCAAAACCACAGGCCGGCGACTCGACCTTGAGCACTTTCACCTGGGTCAACGGCGCAGCGGATGCCGCCAAAGCGGAATGGGCCAGCGAAGCCATCAAAATACCCAAGCCGATCAACAGACGCTTTTTCATGCAATACCCACCCCAAAAAACCAGCGCGCAGTATGGCCGGTTTGGACCAAACGCAAAACTTCGACGACGATCACCGCCATAAGCAGCCATAACCCTGTGCTGCTGGTATGATGCGCGGCTTTTTCCGACCCACAGAAAATTCCCGGGCGCCTGCAGTGGTCTGTGCTTTGCTGTTGAGGTCGATACATTCACGGCGCCGGGCGCGCCACGGGGAGCAGACATGCTGGAAAGGCTGTTTCAACTCAAGGCACACAACACCAATGTACGCACCGAGATCCTGGCGGGCGTCACGACCTTTTTGGCCATGGCCTACATTCTGTTCGTCAACCCGAGCATCCTCGGCGAGACCGGCATGGACAAGGGCGCGGTGTTTGTCGCCACCTGCCTGGCCGCAGCCATCGGCTCGACGGTCATGGGCCTGATCGCCAACTACCCGATCGCCCTCGCACCGGGCATGGGCCTGAACGCCTTCTTTACCTACACCGTGGTCCTGCACATGGGCCATACCTGGCAAGTGGCGCTGGGCGCGGTATTCATCTCGGCAGTGTGTTTCTTTCTGCTGTCGATCTTCCGCATCCGTGAATGGATCATCAACAGCATCCCGCTGCCGCTGCGCTCGGCGATCGCAGCCGGCATCGGCCTGTTTCTGGCGCTGATCGCCCTGCATAACGCCGGCATCGTCGTCAGTAACCCGGCAACCATGGTTGGCCTCGGTGACTTGAAGCAACCTGCTCCGATCCTCGCCACCCTCGGCTTTGCCCTGATTGTTGCCCTTGAAGCCCTTGCCGTGCGCGGTGCGGTGCTGATCGGCATTCTGGTGGTGACTATCGCCTCGATCGCCTTGGGCTTCACACCGTTCGGTGGCGTGATGTCGATGCCACCTTCGCTGGCCCCGACCTTCCTGCAACTGGACATCAAGGGCGCACTGGACATCGGTCTGGTCAGCGTGATCTTCGCTTTCCTGTTCGTTGACCTGTTCGACAACTCCGGCACCCTGATCGGCGTCGCCAAGCGCGCCGGGCTGATGGGCAAGGACGGCCACATGCCGAAAATGGGCCGCGCCCTGATCGCCGACAGTACCGCGGCCATGGCCGGTTCCCTGCTGGGCACCTCAACCACCACCAGCTACATCGAATCCGCCGCCGGCGTGAGTGCCGGTGGCCGCACTGGCCTGACCGCCGTCGTGGTGGCGATCCTGTTCCTGCTGGCGCTGTTTTTCTCGCCACTGGCCTCCAGCGTCCCGGCGTTCGCCACTGCGCCAGCACTGCTATTCGTCGCCGTACTGATGACATCCGGCCTGGCCGAAATAGACTGGGACGACATCACCGTTGCCGCACCGGTAGTGATTACCGCGCTGGCCATGCCGTTCACTTACTCCATCGCTAACGGTATCGCCTTCGGTTTCATTTCCTGGACCGCCATCAAGTTGATGTCCGGTCGCGGCCGAGAGCTGAACCCGGCGCTGGTGATCCTGTCGATTCTGTTCGTGATCAAACTGGGTTGGTTCAACGCATGACTTTTGATTCCCAGGCCTACGCCGTTCAGCTCGAAGAAAAGGTTACGCATCTGCGTGACCTGCTGGCCCCGTTTGATGCTCCCGAGCCAGCCGTTTTCGATTCGCCGCTGAAAAACTTCCGCCTGCGCGCCGAGTTCCGCCTGTGGCGCGAAGCCGGCGAACGTCACTACGCAATGTTTTCCCAGGAAGACAAACGCACGCCGATCCTGATCGAAGAATTCCCGATCGCGAGCCTGCGCATCAATCAGTTGATGCCGCAGCTCAAGGCGGCATGGCAGGCCAGTTCGGCCCTGAGCCACAAGCTGTTTCAGGTGGAGTTCCTGACCACCCTGGCCGGCGATGCGATGATCACCTTGTGCTACCACCGTCCGCTGGACGAGCACTGGCATGCAGCCGCCACGAAACTCGCGACGGATCTGAACGTCAGCGTTATCGGCCGCTCCAAGGGCAAGCGCGAAGTTATTGGTCATGATTATGTGGTCGAGAAACTGGAAGTCGGCGGCCGCACCTTCAGCTACCGGCAGCCCGAAGGCGCGTTCACCCAGCCCAACGGCATGGTGAACCAGAAGATGCTCAATTGGGCGTTCGACGCGCTCGGTGATCGCTCCGACGATTTGCTGGAGTTGTATTGCGGTAACGGCAACTTCACCCTGCCGCTCGCCACCCGCGTGCGCAAGGTGCTGGCCACCGAAATCAGCAAGACCTCGGTCAACGCAGCTTTGAGCAATCTCAGTGAAAACGCTGTGGACAACGTCACGCTGGTGCGCCTGTCCGCCGAAGAACTGACCGAAGCCCTGAACGAAGTGCGTCCGTTCCGCCGCCTGCACGGCATCGACCTCAAGAGCTACGAATTTGGCAGCGTCTTCGTCGACCCGCCCCGCGCCGGCATGGACCCGGACACCTGCGAGCTGACCCGGCGCTTCGACAATATCCTGTACATTTCCTGCAATCCGGAGACCCTGGCGGCCAACATCGCCCAACTGCACGACACCCACCGCATCACCCAGTGCGCGATGTTCGACCAGTTCCCGTGGACCCATCACATGGAATCCGGGGTGTTGTTGACCCGGCGTTGATTTCCGACGTCAGGCGCAAAAAAGCCGTCATCACGACGGCTTTTTTTGTGGGTGCAATCCCGAATGACAAAACACTACCGGATCACCCCGGCTGATTTTTTCGATATTCGGTCGTGGTAATGCCCTTATATCCCCAGTTATCGGTGTCGACTTCTTCGATCACGATGTGGGTCAGCTCCGGCGGCTTGCCGAGGACGCGTTGCAAGGTTTCGGTAATTTCGGCGATGACCTGGGCTTTCTGCTCCCGGGTAACGCCGTCACGGGTGATACGTACGCTGACGAAAGGCATGCTGCTTCTCCTGCTCGGCTGATTAAGAAAGGCTTACCACACGAACCCACTGTATCTGTGTGCCGGCATCTGATAAATACTGAATCAGACACTTCATTTGATCCCCGGTGTAATCAATCATGCAGCGACAATTCGACGATCTTCAACTGGGCAGCATCGAGCTCTTTTGCCTGGCCGCTGAGGCTGGCAGCTTCACCGCGGCGGCGCTGGTAGCGGGTGTGACTCCGGCTGCGGTTAGCCGTTCGGTGTCGCGCATGGAGGAACGCCTGGGCGTTCGATTGTTCGCCCGTACCACCCGCAGCGTCAAACTGACTGACAGCGGTCGCCGTTATTACGAGGAATGCCGCCAGGCGCTGGCGCAATTGGTCGAAGCCCAGCGCGAAGTCATGGGTCAGCAGCAAGTGCCGTCCGGGACCCTGCGCATCAGCATTCCGACCACCTATGCGCACCATCGAATCCTGCCGTTGCTGCCGGAGTTTCGAGCGCGGTTTCCGGCGGTGAAGGTCGAATCGCACATCAGCAACCGCAATATCGATTTCGTTGGTGAAGGCTATGACATGGCGATTCGTGTGCGGGCCATCCCGGATTCCGGCCTGATCGCGCGGCAACTCGAAGACGCCGCGCTGGTGATGATTGCCAGCCCCGACTACCTAAAGCGCGCCGGCACGCCGCAAACCCTCGATGACCTGCAACAACACGAATGCATTCAATACGAACTGCCCAGCAGTGGCCGGCGCATTGCCTGGTTGTTCCATGACAACGGCGTTGAGAGGGAAATTCTGGCCGAGGGCAATTTCAGTTGTTCTGACGATGTATTGGGTGGCGTGACCCTGGCGAAACACGGGGCGGGGCTGTTTCAGACCTATCGCTTCATCGTCGAGAAGGAATTGGCCGTTGGATCGCTGGTGGAAGTGCTCAAGCCGTACGGCGGACGTTCGCGACCGTTTACATTGCTCTATCCGCAGAGCCGGCATATGCCGTTGCGGCTGCGCGCGTTCATCGATTTTTTGGTCGAGCATTTGCCGCGCTGACGTTGAAAGCGTCCGATCACCGCACACAATACGCCCACGAACCGGCTCTACAATTGACCTAATTAACCAGCTAGTACAATTTATCTCCACAGGCTGAAATCTTGGCCGATGCCAAAAATAATAAGTGGAGAAAATTCGATGTCCCCCATCATTCTGGTGCTCAACGGCCCGAATCTGAACCTGCTCGGCACCCGTGAACCGGCGACGTACGGCCACGAAACCCTGGCTGACATTTCCGCCATGTGCGGCCGCGCCGCCGAAGAGTTTGGCCTGGCGGTGGAGTTTCGCCAGACCAACCACGAAGGCGAATTGCTCGACTGGATTCACGCCGCCCGCAAGCGCTGCGCCGGGATCGTGATCAACCCGGCAGCCTGGACCCACACTTCGGTGGCAATCCGTGATGCGCTGGTTGCCAGTGAATTGCCAGTGATCGAAGTGCACCTGTCCAACGTCCACGCCCGTGAACCGTTCCGTCATCACTCCTTCGTCTCGGGCATTGCCACCGCGGTAATGGCCGGTTTCGGCAGCCATGGCTATCGCCTGGCACTGGAGCATTTCAGCCAACGCCTGAAGGGGTGAGTGCCATGAACCAGAACCAAACGGTATTGGCCGGACTGATCGGTGCCGGCATCCAGGCTTCCCGCACTCCTGCGCTGCACGAGCACGAAGGCGATGCCCAGGGTTTGCGTTACTTGTATCGCCTGATCGATCTCGATCAATTGAAACTCGACAGCAACGCCCTGCCCGACCTGCTGACGGCCGCCGAGCGCATGAACTTCACCGGCTTGAACATCACGTTTCCGTGCAAGCAGGCGATTATTCCGTTGCTCGACGAGTTGTCGCCGGAAGCACGGGGTATCGGTGCAGTGAACACCGTGGTGTTGAAGGACGGCAAACGCATCGGCCACAACACCGATTGCCTGGGCTTTGCCGAGGGTTTTCGCCGGGGCTTGCAGGGCGTCGCCGTTGAGCGTGTCGTACAGATGGGCGCCGGTGGCGCTGGTGCAGCGGTGGCCCACGCGTTATTGAGCGAAGGCGTACAACAGCTGAGCATTTTCGACGTGGAGATCAGCCGCGCCCAAAGCCTGGCGGACAACCTCAATCAGCATTTCGGCAGCGGCCGCGCGGTGGCCGCTCATGATTTGGCGCTCACGCTGGCCGAGGCTGACGGCCTGGTGAACACCACGCCTATGGGCATGAAAAAACTGCCGGGCATGCCTGTGCCGGTGGAGTTGCTTCGATCTGAGTTGTGGGTAGCAGAGATTGTCTACTTCCCGCTGGAAACCGAACTGCTGCGCAACGCCCGAGCCCTGGGTTGCCGCACGCTGGATGGCGGCAACATGGCGGTTTTTCAGGCGGTGAAGGCGTTTGAATTGTTCAGCGGCGTGGTGCCGGATGCGCAGCGAATGCTGGCGCATTTTCAGAGCATGAATGGCTGACGCAACGTGTAGGAGCCGGCTTCCTGGCGATGACGATAGTACAAACGCAATCGCCAGCAAGCCGGCTCCTACAAAGGCGGTTCACACAGCTGAATTACGCCTGAAGATACCGCAGAACGGACTCGCAAATCATCTCCCGATGACGCTGCTTGATGCTTTCGTCCGGCAAGTCGATCTGAAAAATCTCACCAAAGGTATGGCGGTTCGAGACGCGATAGAAGCAGAACGAGCTGATCAACAAATGCACGTCCAGCGGATCAAGCCCGGTGCGGAACAGCCCTTCTTCTGCACCGCGACGCAGAATCACGCCCAGTGAATCAAGTACGGTGTTGTTCATCGCCTTGATCGCATCGGAGCGCTTCACATACTCGGCGTTGTGAATGTTCTCGATGCTGACGATGCGCACGAAATCGACGTTGCGGTCATGGTGATCGAAGGTGAATTCCACCAGTCGCCGAATTGCTTCCAGCGGCGCCAGTTCGGCCAGGTGCAGTCGGTTTTCAGTGGTGCGAATGTCGCCGTAGAGCTTCTCGAGCACCTCGACGTAAAGCTGTTCCTTACTGCCGAAATAGTAATAGATCATGCGTTTGGACGTGTGGATGCGCTCAGCGATCGCATCGACGCGAGCACCGGAAAGCCCCTGCTGCACAAATTCCACGATCGCTTCCTGCAGGATATTTTCGCGGGTCTTTTCCGGGTTGTTCTTGCGACTCTTGCGCGGCTCGGCAACCGGTTCGTCGGACGTTATCGAGAGTTCTGAAGTTGTTGTCATTGCGGGCTCACGGCCATCACTGCACAGGCTGGCGATTATGGGCTGCGCCGCACACTGAAGGAAGCCGTGCGGCATCGGATTACCCCCGCGATTACGAATTTCCTACAACTTTGTCTGACGGACGGCACCACTGCGGGATTTGGCCATGGCCGCCAGTCTTACCGCTACGTTGGCCGCACCGTATCCGGCATAACCGTTTTTGCGCTGGATGATCTCGAAAAAGAAACGTCCCTCGAACGGCTCGGTGTAAACGTGGAACAGTTCGCCGCCTTGGGCATCACGGTCGTACAACACGTTGTAATAGGCCAGTTCACTCAGGAACTCGTCATCGAAATCGAAGCGTGCGGCCAGGTCGTCGTAGTAATTGAGCGGGATATCCAGCAGCGGTACCCCCGCCTCTTTCGCGCGACTGACTTCAGCAAAGATGTCGTCACAATCGAATGCGATGTGATGCACACCCGAACCGCGATAACTCGACAGCGCGTGTGAGATCGCGGTGTTGCGGTTCTCGGAAATGTTCAGTGGCAGGCGGATCGAGCTGTCTCGACTGCGCAATGCGCGGCTCTTCACCAAGCCGTAGGGGTCGGGCAGAACCACTTCGTCGTCGGCCTCGAAATCCAACAGGCTCTTATAGAAAAGCACCCAACTGTCGAGGCTGTCGGCCGGCAACGCCATGGCCATGTGGTCGATGCGCTTGAGGCCGCCAGTGCTCACCGCGTCCGGCTGCAGATTGAAGTCGGTGCCGTAGACGTCGGCGTTCTGATCCACCAGGTAAATCAGGCTGCCATCCGGCGCACGCACGGCGGCGAGTTCCAGTTCATTGGGGCCGACCAGACCGCGATAAGGCTGACCTTTATAAGCCACGGCGCGTGCCAGAGCACTGGCGCTGTCCTTGACCCGCACGGCGGTGGCGCATAGCGATGGACCGTGCGCCTCGAAAAAACTGTGGCCGAACGAGTAAGGCTCGGAGTTGAGAATCAGGTTGATATCACCCTGGCGCAACAGGCTGACGCTCTTGGAGCGATGCTGGCCGGCCTTGACGAAGCCCAGGCGTTCCAGCCAATGGGAAAGCTTGGCGCCGAGGCTTTCGTCCACGGCAAATTCGAGAAATTCGATGCCGTTGTATTCGCTGGCTGTTGGCGTCTCAAACAAAATTTCGGGATGGCCGGCAGGTTTGGCTTCCTGCGCCAGACGCTCGCGGGTTTTCTCTTCGAGGTACAGCAACGAACGCAAACCGTCGGCGGCATTGGCCCGTGGCGGTGCGGCGCGGAAGCCATCATTGAAGATTTCCAGCGACAGCGGCCCGGTGTAGCCACTCTTGATGATCGGCGCGAGGAAACCCGGCAAATCGAATTCGCCCTGGCCCGGGAAGCAACGGAAATGCCGGCTCCACTCCAGCACATCCATGGCCAGGATCGGCGCATCGGCCATTTGCACGAAGAAGATCTTGTCGCCAGGAATATCGGCAATGGCACTTGGGTCGCCCTTGAGCGACAAGGTGTGAAAGCTGTCGAGCAACACGCCGAGGTTCGGGTGATCCGCCTGACGGACGATGTTCCACACCTGTTGATACGTGTTTACGTGACGACCCCAGGCCAACGCTTCGTAACCGATCCGCAGGCCTCGCGCGCCGGCGCGTTCAGCCAGCAGGCGCAAGTCATCAACTAGAATCTGTTCATCACCGATGGAATCGGCCGAGGCGTTGCTGCACACCAGCACCAGGTCGGTGCCCAGTTCCTGCATCAGGTCGAATTTGCGCTCGGCCCGTTCGAGATTTCGCGACAAACGGTCACGGCGGCAGCCTTCGAAATCCCGGAACGGTTGAAACAGGGTGATGGCGATCCCGAGATCGGCGCACATCTGTTTAATTTCCCGCGGGCTGCCGTCGTAGTAGAGAAGGTCGTTCTCGAAGATCTCGACGCCGTCGAAACCTGCGGCAGCAATGGCTTCGAGTTTTTCCGGCAGGGTACCGCTCAAGGACACGGTGGCAATGGAACGCTGCATATTTCGACTCCCGGTGGTGGAGGCAATCTTGTTAGGGATATCGCACGCTTGGCTCTTTGGAGGAGCCGGCTTGCTGGCGATGGCGATTTCGCGGGCGCCATCGCCATCAAGCCGGCTCCTACAAGAATTGTGTTTAGCTTTGATTGAATTATTGGCCCGACGATCCCTTACGGCAATTCAAAGTGTACTACCCGGTTAGTTTTGCGTGCGATTATCGAACAGAATGGCCTTTGGCGAATTGACGATTTTTCGTCCACTGCGCAACATCAACACCACATTGGGTCCGGTCGTGAATCACCGGTTCCAGTTAACAAGACCCAGAACACCACATAAAAATAATCGGTGGACTACATGACTCCTTCTCAAAGTTCTCCCGTGGAGCGCGCCTCCATGACTACTGCTACTGGCGGCATCGGTGACAAAATCCGCGGCGCCATGGCGGTCGGCAAGACCCGTTGGGGCATGCTGGCGCTGGTGTTCTTCGCCACCACCCTGAACTACATCGATCGCGCCGCCCTCGGCGTCATGCAGCCTATCCTGGCCAAGGAGATGAGCTGGACGGCGATGGACTACGCCAACATCAACTTCTGGTTCCAGGTCGGCTACGCCATCGGTTTCGTGCTGCAAGGCCGCTTGATCGACCGTGTCGGCGTCAAGCGCGTGTTCTTCTGCGCGGTGCTGCTCTGGAGCCTGGCGACCGGTGCCCATGGCCTGGCCACTTCGGCGGTCGGCTTCATGGTTTGCCGTTTCATCCTCGGCCTGACCGAAGCCGCCAACTACCCGGCCTGCGTGAAAACCACGCGCCTGTGGTTCCCGGCCGGTGAACGAGCGGTGGCCACCGGTATTTTCAACGCCGGGACCAACGTCGGCGCGATGTTCACCCCGATGCTGTTGCCGTTGATCCTCCACGTGTGGGGCTGGCAGGCTGCGTTCCTGTGCATGTCGGCACTGGGCGGGATCTGGTTGCTGTTCTGGGGCCTGAAATACTTCAACCCGGAAGATCACCCGAGCGTTAAACAGTCGGAACTGGACTACATCCAGAACGAAGTCGAACCGGAACAAACCCGCGTTCCGTTCTCGAAAATCCTGCGCATGCGCGGCACCTGGGCCTTCGCCCTCGCCTACTCGATCACCGCGCCGGTGTTCTGGTTCTACCTGTACTGGCTGCCACCGTTCCTCAATCAGCAATACAACCTGGGCATCAACGTGACCCAAATGGGTATCCCGCTGATCATCATTTACCTCACCGCCGACTTCGGCAGTGTCGGTGGCGGGATTCTGTCCTCGTTCCTGATCGGTCGCGGCGTGAACCCGATCAAGGCGCGGCTGATGTCCATGTTCCTGTTTGCCTGCTGCATCATCGGCGTGATCATGGCGGCCGGTTCCAGCAACCTGTGGGTCGCGGTGGCCGCCATCTCCCTGGCCATCGGTGCGCACCAGGCCTGGACTGCGAACATCTGGAGCCTGGTGATGGACTACACGCCCAAACACATGATGAGTACGGTGTTCGGTTTCGGCGGCATGTGTGCGGCGATTGGCGGGATGTTCATGACCCAACTGGTCGGCCACATCCTGACCATCACCAACAACAACTACACCGTGCTGTTCACCATGATTCCGGCGATGTACTTCATCGCGCTGATCTGGATGTACTTCATGGCACCGCGCAAGATTCCGAAAGTAGACGTCTGATGTTCCCTCGGCGCAGGCCCGGTTTCGGGCCTGCGCTTTTTTTGTGCCTGCGTTTTATGAACTCACCCTTTTCGCTCAACGCCAAGGAACTCAACCATGTCACCCGGTCACCTGAGCATCGCCAAACGCGCCGTGATCAGCTTCGGCCTCATCGCCCTGCTGGTCCTGCTGCAAGGCTTGTTCGCCCTCAAGCAAGTCGCCGAAGTACGCGCCACCGGCCAGCACACCGAGAACGTCTCCCTGCCCAGCACTCGCTATCTGGGTGAAATCCGTGACTACGTGCTGAGCATTCGCGTACTCAGCCTGCGCATGGCGCTGAACCGCGAACCAACAGTGCTCGACGCCACCGTCACGCGCCTGCATCAGGTTCAGGGTTGGCTCGAACAATCCCTGGAAAAATTCACCCCGCTCGTAGGCGACTACAATCGCGCGCCGTACGAAAAATTCGTCGCGACGGTCAGAAGTTACCGTCAGGCGCTGGCGCAATACGAGACGCTGTCGCAGGCCAATCGCCTGGAAGAAATGACCGTGCTGCTCAACGGCCAGATCCAGGATTATTCGACCCAGACCGGTGACCAGTTCGCCGAACTGGTGGCGCTCACCGCCAACCAAGTCGGCCAGTCTGCACAGCAGGCCGACACGCTCTACAACCAGGTAAAGGTCACAGTAATCGGTGCCTTGATCGCTGTGTCGTTGCTGACCGTTTTCCTCGCCTGGCTGTTGATTCGCAGCATCGTGCTGCCGATCCGCCAGGCCGTGGCGGTGGCCGAGCAAGTCGCCGCTGGCGATCTCGGAACACCGATTCAAAGCCATGGTGCCGACGAAACCGCGCGCCTGCTCACCGCCCTGTCGATCATGCAGACCAGCCTGCGTGAAACCCTGCAACGGATCAGCGACGCTTCCACTCAACTGGCTGCAGCCGCCGAGCAAATGAACCACAGCACCCATCAGGATTCGGGGCGCCTGCAACAGCAACACAATGAAATCGAACAAGCCGCCACTGCGGTGAATGAGATGACGGTTGCCGTGGAAGAAGTCGCACGCAATGCGGTCTCGACGTCTGACAGCACGCGCCAGTCGACACAGCAGGCGAGTCAGGGTCAGGCGCGAGTCATCGAAACACTCGACTCGATCCAGGCCATGAGCGCCGACGCCGGCACGGCCCTGCAACAAGTGCAAACCCTGGCCGAACAATCCCGGGAAATCGGCAAGGTGCTGGACGTGATTCGCGCCATCGCCGAGCAGACCAACCTGCTGGCGCTCAATGCCGCCATCGAAGCTGCCCGGGCCGGGGAAGCCGGGCGTGGTTTTGCGGTGGTCGCCGATGAAGTCCGCGCACTGGCCCATCGCACCCAGCAATCGACCCGGGAAATTGAACAGATGATCGGCCGGGTGCAGGGCGATACCGAGAGTGTGGTGCTGTCGATGCACGGCAACAGTCAGCGCGTCGCCGAAACCCTGTCGATTGCCGAACAGGCCGGCCTCGCATTGGCGGAAATTACCCGGGCCATGGAGCAGATCCACGAGCGCAACCTGGTGATCGCCAGCGCTTCGGAAGAGCAAGCCGCCGTGGCCCGTGAGGTGGACAGGAATCTGCTGAACATCCGTGACCTGTCGCTGCAAAGCGCCGATGCTTCCACCCGCACCAGTGCCACCAGCCAGGAGCTAACGCAATTGGCCGCAGGCCTGCAAAACCTGGTGCTGCGTTTCAGGTTCTGAGTGACCTCAGCGGCGGCTTTGTTGCCACGCCGCCGCCAGGCCACTGCAGCAAATCACGGCGATCCCGATGACGGTGGTCAGGGTCGGCGTATGGGAAAACAACAGCCACCCCAACAAACCGGCAAACACGATCTGGCAATAACTGAAAGGCGCCAGCAAGGCCGGCGCCGCCAGGCGAAATGCCTGGGTCAGAAACAGGTGTGCCGTCATCCCGCAGGCCCCCAGCGCCAACATCAACGCGCCATGCGCCAAGGTAGGCACCTGCCAGAAGAACGGCACCAACGCACTCATCACCAAGGTATTGCACAGCCCGGCGAAGAAATTGCTGGTGGTCGGGCTGTCGATCTCGCTGAGCTTGCGGGTCAACAGTTGGTAAAAGCAGAAAAACAGCGCCGAGCAGAATGGCAGCAACACTGCTGGCGTGAACAAATCTCCACCGGGATGGACGATGATCAGCACGCCGATAAAACCGAAAATCACCGCCAGCCATTGCCCTCGCGTCACTCGTTCTTTAAGCAGCGGCACTGACAGTGCCGTGACCAGCACCGGTGCCAGGAAGTTGACCGACGTCGCCTCCGCCAGCGGGATGTACATCAATCCGGTGGTGAAAAAAAGGCTGGTGCCCAACAGGCATAACGCCCGGATCAGTTGCAGCAATGGCCGCTTGGTCCGCAACACCCGCAGCCCGGATTGCGGCAGGAAAATCCCCGCCATCAACAAGGTGTGAACCACATAACGCGCCCACACCACCATGACGATCGGATAAAACCCGGAAAGGTATTTCGATATCGCGTCATGACTGGAAAACAGGAAAGTGGCAACAACGATCAGCAGGATCCCCTTGAAGGGTTTGTTGACGCCGGAAAGCGGGGTGCTGACGGTCATGAAAGCCTCTGAGTGAAATCAATATGTGGCGAGGGAGCTTGCTCCCGCTGGACCGCGCAGCAGTCCCAAAGCAACGTAATTGGCGACCACTTCGCGGTCGAACGGGAGCAAGCTCCCTCGCCACAAGATCAGGTCAAAGCCGCGCCAACAATTCCCGGGTTTTATCCAACGCCATCTGCGCCCGATCCAACCCGCTCACGCCCTGCTCCAGCAGTCGTATGGTGGGAATCTCCAGGCTCAATGGAATGTTAGCCGGCAAACCGCGCAACAGTCCTGCCAGATCACAATCACCGTCACCCGGAAAACGTCGCTCGTTACGGGCCTGACGCAAGATCTCGGCCATGTCCGCAGGCTTCGGCCCGGCGACATCACACAACTGCGCATACCGTAACCGTGAAGGGGCAACCCTGACCAGATCTTCCAGCCGTGAACCCGAGCGATCAAAGTGGAACGCGTCCACCAGCACCGCACCATTTTCGCGCCCGGCGTTTTCGACGATGCGCTCGGCTTGCACAAGATTGCGCGCATCAGTCCAGGGCATGAACTCTAGATGCGGATGCAACCCGTAAGGCGCCGCCAGATCACAGAGCGCGGCAAAATTTTCCGTCATGCGCTGTTCGTCAGAATCGTTACCGGCCACCAGCAATTCAGTGGCACCGAATTCCGCGCCGACAGCCAGAATGTTCTCGAAGTCGGCGACAACGGTTTCCGGTTTCAGCCGCAGGATTTCAACATCCAGCACGCGAACGCCGGTATCACGCAGTCGCGCCAAAGTCTGACGGCGCAATTCGCCATCGGCCACCAACGCAAAATGGTGTTCCTCCGGTGTCGCCGGCACCAGGCGCAAACCGACATGGCTGTAACCGGCCCGCGCCGCGACTTCGACCATGTTGGGGGGTGAAAGCTCCAGCACGGTCAGGCTGGCCAGGGAAAAGATTCGTTCGCTCATGGTTAGCCCTCGATCAAGGATGGTGCGCAAGCGCGGCCGGTTTCGGCGGCCTCGCGGATGGCTTCGATCAACGCCAGTGTGCGGGCGGCATCGGCGACGCTCACCAAGGGTTCGACTTGCCGGCGCGCGACGCGCACGAAGTGCTGCAATTGCAAACGCAAGGCTTCATCGGCACTGAACGTTTCTTCCGTCTGCACCAACGACTCATGCCAGCCACCGTCGGCTTCCGTGTACTGCCAGCGCTTGAGTTGCGGAATGCTCAGTGCCCCGCCCGTCCCGGCCAGCAAGTAGCAAGGCTGATCAGCCTGACGCGGATACACCGGGTTTTCCCCTGAGTCCAACTCCCAACTCCAGGGTGCCGCCACCGCATCGGAACCGGTCAGACTGCCCAGCGCGCCGTTGTCGAATTGCAGCAACACCGCGGCGCAATCTTCATTGGCGAACCCGCGAATCGCATTGCTGGTGATGGCCTGGACCTGACGCACTTCGCCGCACAAATGCCGCAGCAGATCGAGGTCGTGGATGAGATTGGTCAGCAACATTCCCGCACCGGCCTCGCGACGCCAGGGAATCTCGAAATAGCTGTCGGGCTTGCGCAACTGCCAGAGCGCCGTGACCGTGGTCAATCGGCCCAGGGCGCCGCTGTGGACAAGTTCATGGGCGCGGACGATCAAGGGATTGTGCCGACGGTGATGGCCCACCAGCACGGGCACACCCGTGGCCTTCGAAGCCGCCACCAACTCGCGGACTTCATCTATGTGCACGCCCACCGGTTTTTCCAGCAGCACCGGCACGCCCGCCGCGAGGCAATCGAGGGCGGTGCTGACGTGCAGCGTGTTCGGATTGGCAACGATGACCGCATCCGGCCTCGCCTGCTGCAACATCTGACGGTGATCGGCGAAATACGCCACACCCCATTCGGCCGCAAGAGCAGCCGCTTGCGGCCCGGGATCGGCCACTGCGCACAGGGCTGCTTCGGTCAGGGTTTTCAAATGCTGGTAATGCTGCTGACCCATGTTGCCGGCACCGATCAGGGCGATGTGAAGGGGCGAATTCATGTCGCGGTCCTCTTGTGGTTATTGTTGGAAGGGTGAATTCCAATAATTTAGAACCTGGTTCCAGATTCTTACACAAGCATGGACTGAAACTGTTCGAACAGCGCACAGCTTCGTAGGCAAATGAAAATCTACTCTAGGAGCGGGCTTTTATGCAGGCCTCAGCTGAATAGCTCTGAAGCCAGACTCGCCGCCGACAATTCATCCGTAAACGCCAACAACAACGGCGCCAATTCATGCAGCCTCGCCCCCGGCATCCGCGCACTCGGCCCGGCGATGCTGAGCACGCCGATCACCCGCCCATCCCCTGGATGGCGCACCACTGCGGCAATGGCCGAAGTACCCACCGCCGAGCTTTCCTCAACACAGGCGTAACCCTGCTCCCGTGCCAGGCGCAGGCGTTCAAGCAGCTCAATATTGGAACGCGGCGCATTCGGTCCCAGCTCCAGCGGCCGGTCCGCCGCTTGGCGCTCGACCAGCGACAAGGCCTCGGCATCGCTCATGCACGCCAGCCACGCATGGCCCGAAGCGGTATAGAACAATGGCGCATCGCGGCCCATGTCCGGGTCGTAACGCAGGCCGGATCGGGCACCCTGGGACTTGGCGATCCACGTCTGCCTCTCGCCTTCGATCACTCCGAGACGCACCAATTCGCCGGTCTCCTGAGCCAGGCGATCGAGCACCGGCTGCACGATATCGGCGCCGCTACTCGACAGATAACGGAACCCCATCGCCACCAGTTTGGTCGACAAGTGGTAACGCAGGTTCTCCGGATTCTGCCGCACATAACCCAGCCGGATCAGCTCGGCGAGCAGCCGGTGGGTTGCGCTTTTAGGGATGTCCAGTTGCTCCGCCAAGGCCTGCATCGGCAGGCCACGCGGGTCGCTGGTGAGGCTTTCAAGCACACTGAAAACACGTTCGATCTGACTGCCGGCCATGGGGAGGTTTCCGCAAAATTTTGTCGATTCTAGAAGACAACCGCACGAATGCGAAATCTGGAACTGAATGTCCGATAACCGCCCGTTTTATTCGGCTCAAGCTTGCCCGGCAAAGACAGACTCTTATATTTTTTGGAACCCGATTCCAAAACAATAATCCGCTGGAGCTCATACCATGTCTGCCGAACCGCACCTTCTCCCCGACGTCGATTGCGATGTGCTGATCGTCGGCTCCGGTGCGGCCGGGCTGTCCGCAGCGGTTACCGCGGCGTGGCATGGCTTGAAAGTCATCGTTGTAGAAAAGGACCCGGTGTTTGGCGGTGCAACCGCCTGGTCCGGTGGTTGGGCCTGGGTGCCCTGCAACCCGTTGGCTCGTCGCGCCGGCATCGTCGAGGACGTGGAACTGCCGCGCACTTATCTGAAACACGAATTGGGCGAGCACTATGACCCGGCGATGATCGACGCCTTCCTCGAAGCCGGCCCGCAAATGGTTGCGTTCTTCGAGGAATACACGTCGCTGCAATTCGCCGACGGCAACGCCATTGCCGATATACATGGCGACACGCCCGGCGCTGGCACCGGTGGACGCTCGGTGATCGCCGCGCCCTACGACGGGCGAAAAGTCGGCAAATTGCTTAAGCGTCTTCGCAAAACCATGCGGGAAACGTCTTTCATGGGCATGCCGATCATGGCGGGCGCGGACCTCACCGCATTTCTCAACCTGACACGTTCACTGTCGGCGGCCTGGCACGTCACCCGGCGTTTCACTCGCCACCTGCTCGACCTTGCCATCCATGGTCGGGCGATGCACTTGGTCAACGGTGTTGCGCTGGTGGCACGGTTGGCGAAATCCGCCGAAGACCTTGGTGTATTGCTCTGGGAATCGGCGCCGGTCACCGAACTACTGCGCGAGAACAATCAGGTGTGCGGCGCGGTGGTCAACACCGCCAAAGGGCCGGTGAGCATTAAGTCGCGTAAAGCCGTGGTGCTCGCGGCTGGCGGTTTCGCCAATGACATCGAGCGGCGCAAAGCCTTGTTCCCGCGCACGCCCACCGGCAACGAACATCTCGCCTTGCCGCCGCTGGCGGTGTCCGGCGACGGGCTGCGGTTGGGAGAAAGCGCAGGCGCCCAAGTGAATACCGACCTGGCGTCCCCAGTCGCTTGGGCGCCGGTTTCGCAGGTACCACACAGCGACGGCAGCACGGGCCATTTCCCGCACATTATCGAACGCGGCAAGCCAGGGATCATCGGCGTATTGAGCAACGGCCAGCGTTTCGTCAACGAAGCCAACGGCTACTACGACTACGTCACGGCCATGGTCGCCGCCGCCCCGCCGGGGGAAGAAGTCGCCTCGTGGCTGATTTGCAGCCATGGGTTTCAGCGTCGTTATGGCCTGGGCATCTCTCGGCCGTTTCCGCTCCCGGTGTCGTCCTTTATCCGCAGCGGGTATCTGAAAACCGGCAATACCCTCGAGGAACTGGCGTCGGTCTGCGGCATCAACCCCATCGGCTTGCGCACCACCGTGGCGGACTACAACCGCCACGCCAGCCACGGCGAAGATCCACAGTTCGGTCGCGGCTCGACGCCTTACAACCGCAAACAAGGTGACGCGTTACAGCACCCCAACCCCTGCGTCGCGCCCATCGAACACGGTCCGTTCTATGCCGTGAAGGTCCAGCCCGGCTGCTTCGGCACCTTCGCCGGTCTCAAGGTCAACGCGCACGCCCAAGCCCTCGACGAAACCGGCCAGGCCATCGCCGGGCTGTACGCGGCGGGCGGCGATATGGCCAGCATCATGGGCGGGCACTACCCCGCCGGCGGCATCAACATCGGCCCGGCGCTGACCTTCGGCTTCATCGCCGCGCGCCATATCGCCGGTATCAGCGCTTATGAAAAGGAGATCGACCATGCAGCACATCGTTAATGCACAGGGTTTGAACATGCCCAAGCTGGGCCTCGGCACTTGGCCAATGCTCGGTGAGGAATGCACACGCGCCGTGGAACAGGCCCTCGCACTCGGCTATCGACACATCGATACGGCGGCGGCCTACAACAACGAAGACGCGGTCGGTCAGGCGCTAGTGAACAGTCCTACGCCGCGCGAGCAAATTCACGTCACCAGCAAGGTTTGGTGGGACCAGTTGCACCCTGACGCCATGCGCCATTCCATGGACCGCAGCCTCAAGGCCTTGCGCAGCGATTACGTCGATTTATTCATGATCCATTGGCCGACCACCGACTGGGACCTGCCGAAGACCATCGAAACCCTGGTGTCATTCAAGGAGCAAGGCCTGGCGCGCAACATTGGCGTGGCGAATTTTCCACTGCCACTGTTGCGCAAAGTCGTCGAAGAACTGGGCGCGCCGCTGTCAGCCATTCAGGTCGAATACCACGTACTGCTCGGACAAAACGCCTTGCTCGATTACGCCCGTCAACACGATCTGGCGCTGACGGCCTACACGCCGCTGGCACGCAACAAGGTTTCGGATGTCCCGGAAATCCTGCAGATCGCCGCCAAACACGGCGTGCTGCCGACCCAGGTCGCACTCAAATGGCTGCTGGATCAGCCAAACGTGGCTGCCATTCCCAAGGCCAGCAGCGAGGCCAATCAGTTGGCCAACCTGGCGGCGCTGCAAGTGCAACTGGATGACGATGATCGTGCAATGATTGCCAACCTGTCCAAGCGCGAGCGTCAGGTCAGCCCGGACTTTGCGCCTGTGTGGGACGCGTTCGACAAGTAAGGCCCCGTATAAAAACCCATCGTGCGACGGAATTCGATGGGGAATCCGTGTTCAATACAAGCCTGAATCGTTCTCGGCACTCCGTCAGGGGTTGTCGGGAACAACAGCATGCGCAGGAAAAGCCGGACGACCGGACTGGCGCCGCTCCCACTTGGCAGCAACACTCATCGCACGGACAACCTGAGGATTCCCACATGCTATGGAAAAAAGGCCGACGCAGCGACAACGTGGTCGACGCCCGTGGCGATGATGTTGGCGGCGGTGGCGGCGGGATGCGTTTTGGTGGCGGCAAAGGCCTGAGCCTGACCGCGATCATCCTGATTGTCGGGATCGGCTGGATCACCGGCCAGGACCCGCTGCAGATCCTCGGTCAGTTGACGGGCCAGATGAGCGAGCAGTCGGCGCCCGCCACCAACCAGACCCGCAAGGCACCACCGGCCAATGATGAAGGGGCCGAATTCGTGCGTTCGATCCTCGGCGATACCGAAGACACCTGGCGGCAGATTTTCCAGCAGGCCGGCAAACAATACAAAGACCCGACCCTGGTGTTGTTCAGCAACCGCGTGAATTCGGCTTGCGGCTTGGCGACGTCGGCCACCGGCCCGTTCTATTGCCCGGCGGACCAGAAGGTCTACCTGGATACGAGTTTCTTCCAGGAGATGTCACAGCGCTTTGCCGCCGCCGGTGACTTCGCCCAGGCCTACGTGATCGCTCACGAAGTCGGACACCACGTTCAGACGTTGCTCGGCGTTTCCGCGAAAATTCAGACAGCCCGCCAACAAGGCCGGCAAATGGAAGGCGACGGTGGTTTGCTGGTGCGTCAGGAGTTGCAGGCTGATTGCCTGGCTGGGGTCTGGGCCAATAATGCGCAGCAACGGCTGAACTGGCTCGAACCGGGCGACATCGAAGAAGCGCTGAACGCCGCCAATGCCATTGGCGACGATCGTTTGCAGCAACAGGGTCAGGGTCGCGTGGTGCCTGACTCGTTTACCCATGGTACGTCGGCGCAACGGGTGCGCTGGTTCAAAACCGGATTCGCCCAAGGCCAGGTTGGCCAGTGCGATACCTTTTCGGCGAAAAATCTGTAAATGAAAAAATGGCTGTTGGCGTTGCTGATCACTTGCGCAAGTACCCAGGCTGCCGAGCCGGGGGTCAAGGACATCAGCCCCGGGCGCCTGTTGTTGAAATCAGGTGAAATGGCGGTGGGCATCAGTCCCGCCCCGGCGAAAATCGAACGCGTGCTGATCATCATCCACGGCCGCCCGCGCAATGCACAAACCTATCTGCAAACCGGCGAACACGCGGTCGAACTGGCCGGACAAAGTGCGACGACCCTGGTGATCGCTCCGCAATTTCTCAATGAAACCGACGTTGCGCTGCATCCGGTGTCTGACACGGTTTTGCGCTGGCAGGGCAATGAATGGATGGCCGGGGGCGAATCCACCGCGCCGTTTCGTTTGAGTTCCTACGAGGCGCTGGACGAAATCATCGCTCGACTGAGTGATCGCCAGCAGTTTTCGGATGTGAAGCAAATCATCATCGCCGGGCACTCCGGCGGCGCTCAGGTGGTGCAACGCTACGCCTTGCTCGGCCACGATCTGTCGGCACTCGAAGCCGCGGGTGTGAAGGTGCGCTACGTGATCGCCAATCCGTCGTCATACGCCTACTTCGATGAGCGCCGGCCGGTGGCCTTCAACCACGCCGGATGTCCGCAATTCAATCGCTGGAAGTACGGGCTGACAGACTTGCCTGCCTACGCCGAAGGACAAACGCCCGCGCAATTGCAGGAAAAATACCTCAAGCGCGACATCGTTTATCTGCTGGGGCAGCAGGACAACGACCCGAATCATCCGGCACTGGATAAAAGTTGCGAAGCCAAGGCCCAGGGCGCGAATCGATTGGCCCGTGGGCGTTTTTACTTTGATTATCTAAAGCGGCTGCAACCGCAGGGGTTGAATCAGCGGCTGATCGAGGTGCCCGGTGTGGGGCATGACGGGAATGGGATGTTTACGTCGCCGGAGGGGCAGAAGGCGTTGTTTGCTCAATAACCTGCGTTGTCAGGTCCGATGCCTTCGCGAGCAGGCTCCCACAATGAATGCGATCAACTGTGGGAGCGAGCCTGCTCGCGAAAGGGCCTCAAGCCGACAGCATCTGCCGCAACTCAACACAATCCGCCGCATGCCAATCGGTCAATTCCGGCCACGGATTATCCGGCAAATTCACCAACACCGTCCGCGCGCCCGCCGCTCGCCCGCAATCCAGATCAAAACGGTAATCACCGACCATCACCAACTCACTCGCTGGCACGTCCCAGGCTTGCGCCAATTTCAGCAAACCACCGGGATGGGGTTTTGGCGGTGCTTCGTCGCGCCCCAATACATCGTCAACCGCGAAGCAATCGGCCAGGCCAATCGCCTCCAGCGTGACATGCGCCAACTCGCGGGCATTGCGCGTGAGGATGCCCAGGCGATAACCGCGAGCGGCCAGGTCACGCACCAATTCCACGGCACCCGGTGCCGGTTTCGAACCGAGCGCCAGGTCCCGTTCATGCTCCAGCAACCAGGCATGTTTGGCCGCCGCTTCGTCGGGCGGCAGCGCGGCGAGGTGAGTCAGGATGTCGTCTTCGGCGGGAATCGCCAACGCCACGCGAATCGCGGCGAAATCATGCACGGCCACCGTCAGGGTGCCGTCCATGTCGAACACCCAGTGACGCACGTCGGCCAGGCTCATGCCCAATCCTTGCGATGACGAATCAAGCCTTCCTGCGTCACCGACGCCACCAGTTGCCCGGCGCGGTTGAACACGCTGCCACGGGAAAAGCCGCGAGAGTTACCCGCCCACGGACTGTCCATCGCGTACAGTAACCAGTCATCGGCACGCAGATCGGCGTGGAACCACAACGAGTGATCAAGGCTGGCGACCTGCATGTCCTTATGCCAGACCGACTTGCCGTGAGGCTGCATCGAGGTGGTCAGCAGACCGAAATCCGAGGCGTAGGCCAGCAAATACTTATGCAGCGCCGGGGAGTCGGCCAAGGCACCGTCGGCGCGAAACCACACGTACTTGATCGGGTCAGACGGTTGTGGGTTGTAGGGATCTTTTTCGGTGATCGGCCGGAACTCGATCGGCTTCGGGCACAGCAGCTTTTCGCGCATTTTCTCGGGAATCAGGTGTGCGCGTTGCTGGGTGATCTCCAGCTCCGACGGCAGGTTTTCCGGGCCGACAACCTGCGGCATTTCACTCTGGTGCTGGAAACCTTCTTCGTCGTACTGAAACGAAGCGCTGCACGTGAAAATCGGGTGGCCCTTCTGGATCGCCGTTACGCGGCGCGTGCTGAAACTGCCGCCGTCACGCACCCGGTCAACCTGATACACCACCGGCAACCCGGCATCGCCCGGACGCAGGAAATAGCCGTGCATCGAATGCACATGGCGCGTCTCTTCGACCGTCTGACTGGCCGCCGACAGCGACTGGCCGAGCACCTGACCACCGAACAGCTGCCGAAAACCCAGGTCCTGACTGCGACCACGGAAGAGGTTCTCTTCGATCGGCTCCAGGGTCAGCAGGTCGACCAGATCTTCCAACACTTGGCTCATTCAGACTCTCCTCAAACAACGCAATGCCGCGCAGTCTTGGCTGCGTCGGTCGATTCAGTTTCTGGCCCGGGCCAACATGAGGGCTATTGTAAACGTCCGGCCCAGGTTATCCATGCAAGGTTTGCAGCCATTGTTCACGGCTGATGCGATACAGCACGTGATGCCGCAGGGGATGGTCGACGGCAAGATTCGGGTGTTCGAAGTCATCGGCCGGGTCATGGTGCATGCCGATGGCTTGCATGACTTTCTGCGACGGCAAATTGCTGTCAGCGGTGAAGGACACGACTTCATTCAGGGCCAAACGATCAAACCCGCAGCGCAGAGCGGTCCATGCCGCTTCGCTGGCGTAACCCAGGCCCCAATGTTTGCGCGCCAGGCGCCAGCCGATTTCGATGGCTGGAGTGAAATGCCCGTCGAAACCGACCACGCCGAGCCCGGTAAAGCCGATGAACTGCCCGGTGTCCTTGCGCTCCAGCGCCCACAGGCCAAAACCGTGCTCGGCAAAATGACCGCGAACCCGGCCGATCAGCGAAGCGCTTTCCAGTCGACTCAAGGCTGCCGGAAAATATCGCATGACCTGAGGGTCGGCACACATCGCCGCAAACTCCGGCAAATCCTCATCGCGCCACTGACGCAACAGCAGTCGAGCGCTCGCAAGCTCCAATATCGGCTCCATCGTATTCCCCCGTTTCCGTGCCGCAAGTCTACATCGCTGGTAGGATCCTTCACTCATTCCCGTACGAAATCATCATGCCGCTGCCGCTGATTTATCACGAAGACTACAGCCCCGAGTTCCCGGCGGATCACCGCTTCCCCATGGACAAATTTCGCCTGCTGCGCGATCACCTGGTGGACAGCGGCCTGACCCGCGACGCCGACTTGCTGCGCCCGGAGCTCTGCCCGCCAGAGATTCTCGCCCTGGCACATGACCCTGCGTATATCGAACGCTACATGGGCGGCGAATTGTCCCGCGAGGACCAACGGCGCCTCGGCCTGCCCTGGAGCGAAGCGCTGGCCCGGCGTACGGTGCGGGCAGTCGGCGGCTCGTTGCTGGCGGCCGAGCAGGCGCTGGAACATGGTCTGGCCTGTCACTTGGCCGGCGGCACTCACCACGCGCACTACGACCACCCGGCCGGGTTCTGCATCTTCAACGACCTGGCGGTGATCAGCCATTTCCTGCTGGAAAGCGGTCGCGTCAACCGGGTGCTGATCTTCGACTGCGATGTGCATCAGGGCGACGGGACTGCACGCATCCTGCAAAACACGTCGGAAGCCATCACCGTTTCCCTGCATTGCGAAAAGAATTTTCCCGCGCGCAAAGCTGAAAGCGACTGGGACATTCCACTCCCCAACGGCATGGGCGATGCCGATTACTTGAAAGTGGTCGATGATGCGCTCAACTACTTGCTGCCGCTCTATCAGCCGGACCTGGTGCTGTACGACGCCGGTGTCGATGTGCACAAGGACGACGCACTCGGTTATCTGAAGCTGACAGACGAAGGCGTCGCCGCCCGCGATGAAAGCGTCATGCGCCATTGCCTGGGTCGTGACATTCCGGTAGTCGGCGTGATCGGCGGCGGCTACAGCAAGGACCGCAAGGCCCTCGCCCGCCGCCACGGCATCCTGCATCACAGCGCGCAGCGGGTCTGGCAGTCATCAGGCTGTCACTGAGTTGTGGATGCTTTACCCACAATGCCTGTGGAACTGCCTGTGGATAACCTGAGTGAAACGGACTACAGGCCATACGGGGCATGGGCTACAGAACTGTGATCATTTTTTAATCACGCGTTCAAATCCACCACATTCCCTGTAGGAGCGGGCTTGCCCGCGATGACGCCAGCACATTCAACATTTTGCTGACTGCCAGTCCGCTATCGCGGGCAAGCCCGCTCCCAGAGAGATTTTGGCTGATAGAATGCCCGCCTCAATTCCGCCAGACCGCAGTTCATTCCATGACCCAATCCTCGCCAGCCCTTCCCCCTCAAGTCGCCATCATCGGTGGTGGCCCCGCCGGGCTGATGGCCGCTGAAGTGTTGAGCCAGGCCGGGATCAAGGTCGATCTGTACGACGGCATGCCTTCCGTAGGAAGAAAATTCCTTCTGGCTGGCGTCGGCGGCATGAACATTACCCATTCCGAAGCCTACCCGGCGTTCCTCGCCCGCTATGCCGAACGGGCACCGCAGATTGCGCCGCTGTTGCGCAGCTTCGGCGCCGACGCGTTGTGCCAGTGGATACATGACCTGGGTATCGAAACCTTTGTTGGCAGCTCCGGTCGGGTGTTTCCCACCGACATGAAAGCCGCGCCGCTATTGCGTGCCTGGCTCAAGCGCTTGCGCGACAGCGGCGTAGTTATCCACACCCGGCATCGCTGGCTTGGCTGGAATGATCAAGGTGATTTGCGCATTGCCAGCCCCGAAGGCGAAAAAACCGTACACGCCGACGCCACCTTGCTCGCCCTCGGTGGCGGCAGCTGGTCACGCCTGGGTTCGGACGGTGCGTGGATGCTGCCACTGGAGCAACGCGGTGTAGGACTTGCGCCCTTGCAGCCAAGTAATTGCGGCTTCGAGGTGCAGGCCTGGAGCGAATTGATGGTCAGCAAATTCGCCGGAGCACCGCTGAAAAACATCGCCATCGGCCTCAACGACGACGTTCCGAGGCTCGGTGAATGCGTGATCACCGGCACGGGGATTGAAGGCAGTCTGATCTACGCCCTGTCGGCGCCGATCCGCGAGGCGATCAACCAGCATGGTTCGGCGACCATTCACCTGGATCTCCTGCCCGGTCGGCCTGTGGATAAAATCCAGGCCGCATTGAGCAAACCACGCGGCTCACGCTCGATGGCCAAGCATCTGCACAGTCAGTTGGGGATCGACGGGGTAAAAGCGGCACTGCTGCGAGAGCTGACACCTGCCGAGACCTTCAGCGACATGTCATTGCTAGCCAAGGCGATCAAGGCGCTGCCGATGACGCTGGTGAAAACCCGTCCACTGGACGAAGCCATCAGCAGCGCAGGCGGTGTTAGGTTCGAAGCAATGGATGAGCGCTTGATGCTCAAGCCATTGCCTGGGGTTTTCTGCGCAGGGGAAATGCTGGATTGGGAAGCGCCGACGGGCGGCTATCTGCTAACCGCGTGTTTTGCCAGTGGACGGGCGGCGGGGATGGGGATGGTGGAGTGGCTTAGGAACAGCGGCAAGCTATAAGCAGCAAGCTACAAGTTAACCGCTGTGAACTTGCCGCTTGCAGCTCAAATCTTGACGCGCCTTAAGGCTTGCGCTTACGCGGCCCAGTGTTAAACACCGGTACTTTGCGCACAGGCTTGACCGAAGGTTCAGCCGGCGCAACTTCACCGCTATCAACCCACTTACCCAGGTTGCGCTTGCCGCCGCCACCCGAAGCCTTGGGCTTCTTCGGTTTTTTCGGCTTCTTGACGACCTGCCCGCTGGCATCGGTATCCGGCACCCGATGCTCAGGCTCGAAATCCGGTTCGTTCTGACGCTTCAACGTCTGACGGGTCAACATCTCGATGGCCGACAGAAGATTCACTTCATCCGCGCAAACCAGCGAAATGGCCTCGCCAGTCGAGCCCGCGCGGCCGGTACGACCAATGCGGTGGATGTAGTCCTCGGCCACGATCGGCAAGTCGAAATTGACCACCAGCGGCAAGTCTTCGATATCCAGGCCACGGGCCGCGACGTCAGTGGCGACCAGGATCTGCACTTCACTCGCCTTGAAACGATCCAGCGCACGCTGACGGGTCGCCTGCGGCTTGTCGCCGTGGATGCCGTCGGCGTTGATGCCCAGGCCCTGAAGCTTTTCCACCAGCGCGTCCACGCCATTACGGGTCTTGGCGAACACCAGCACCTGCTTCCACTTGCCCTTGCGCATCAAGTGCACAAACAGCTCTGGTTTACGCTTCTTGTCCACCGTCACGATCCACTGCTTGACGGTGTTGGCAGCGACGTTGCGCGGGCTGACTTCAACCGTCAGTGGGTCGTTGAGCATTTGCCCGGCCAGCAGGCGGATGTCGTCGGAAAAGGTCGCGGAGAACAGCAGCGTCTGACGTTTCTTCGGCAGCGCGCGGTAAATGTTCGCCAGCTCCTCGGAAAAGCCCAGGTCGAGCATGCGGTCGGCTTCGTCCAGCACCAGGGTTTGCAGCTGGTTGAACTTCAGCGCGTTCTGGCGGAACAGATCGAGCAAACGGCCCGGGGTCGCCACCAGCAGATCGACGCCGCTGCGCAGTTTCATCATTTGCGGGTTGATACTGACGCCGCCGTACACCGCGTAAGTGCGCAACGGCAAGTTCTCGGCATACTGACGCACGGCTTCGTGGACCTGCTCGGCCAGTTCACGGGTCGGCACCAGGATCAGCGCGCGCACCGAGTTGGCGGTGACTTTCGGCCCTCCCATCGCCAGCAATTGCAGGAGCGGCAGCGCGAAACCGGCAGTCTTGCCGGTGCCGGTCTGGGCGGCGGCCATCAGGTCGCGACCGGCCAGCACTGCCGGAATGGCTTGCGCCTGAACCGGCGTCGGAGTCTGGTAGCCGAGCGTCTCAAGGGAGCGCAGCAAGGGTTCGATCAGGCCAAGGGTGGCGAAAGTCATGGGAATACCGTAGGAAAATTCAGCGCGGTTGTGCGGAACAAGTGTGCAATGCCGCGCAGTTTACCCTAATTCACACGAGATTCTGTCGGCACCACCTTCACCTTCGGCAGCGCCGGAGCACGACGCCACTGCGGCAAGCCGATCAACACCACGGCGCTGATGATTACCAACATGGCCAGCGCTTCCTCGATGCCGATGGTCTCGCCAACAAACACGATGCCCAGCAACACCGCCACCGCCGGGTTGACGTAGGCATAACTGGTGGCCGCCGCAGGACGCACGTGTTTCAACAGGTACATGTAGGCGTTGAACGCGATGATCGAGCCGAAGAAGGTCAGGTACGCCAGCGCGGCCCAACCTTCGATCGGCGGCATTTTTTCCAGGTGCTCACCGCTGACTGCGCTGCCGATCAGCAACACCACCCCGCCGACCAGCATTTCCACGGCGCTGGCCATCGCGCCCTGAGGCAATGGCAGGTGTTTGCTCCAGACCGAACCGAAGGCCCAGGTCGCCGCCGCAAAGATCAGCAACGCCGCGCCCAGCGGGCTCGATTGCAGGTTGGAGCCGAGGTTGAGCATGCCGATGCCGATGAGCCCGAGAGCAATTCCGGCCCATTCGAGACGGGTATTGCGCGCACCCCAGAAATAGCCAAAGAGCAAGGTAAACAGCGGCACCGTCGCCACCGCCAACGCCGCTACCCCGGAAGCAACCCCGGTGTGCTCAGCCACACTGACCGCGCCATTGCCACAAGCCAGCAGCAACACACCGATGATGCCCGCGGCTTTCCATTGCGCCCAGGTCGGTGCCGGCGCCCCGCGCCAACGCAGGAAGGCGTACATCAAGGTCCCGGCAATCACGAAACGGATCCCCGCCAGCAGCAACGGCGGCCAGTACTCCACGCCAATACGAATCACCAGGTAGGTCGAGCCCCAAATCACGTACAACGCGAAAAAGGCAGCGATTAACGGTAAGGGAAAGCGACGTGGACCAGGCATGGCGGGCAGCTCACAGGCAAGACGAGTGAAGGGCTATTCTAGAAAGGCTGGCGCGGAAAAATAAGTTACAAAACCTGTTTAAAGCATCGGTACACTTTTCAAAACACGGAGTTCGGCGCTATAAACCGTGTTTTCGAAAGTCAGTGATGTTCAGGAGTCTGCCCGATGGATAAGTACGACCGCATGCTGCTCAGCGCCCTGCTGGAAAACGGTCGCGCGTCCTACGCCGACCTCGCGCGCAAGGTCAACCTGTCTGCCCCGGCCGTGGCCGAACGCGTGGCCAAACTGGAAGCCTGCGGCGTGATCACTGGTTACCAGGCCAAAGTCGACATGGCCAAGCTTGGCCTTCCGATCCAGTGCGTGATCGAACTGCGCCTGAACCAGCACGGCAACCAGAAAGCCTACGACGACCTGATCAAAATCCCACAGCTGACCGAATGCCACCGTGTAACCGGCGATCCGTGCGTGATCATGCAGGCGGCGGTGGGTTCGATGCCGGAACTGGAGGATCTGATCAACCGGATTGCCACGTTCGGGTTCAGCAAGACGTCGATTGTGTTGTCGAGTGCCATCGAAAAACGCGTGCCGTTGGGGGCGTTGGAAGGGAATGGAAAGCTCTGATTCGACACAAACCCTGTAGGGGCCGACTTGCTGGCGATTTCGGCATATCAGTCGACATGAATGTTGGATGATGAACCGCTATCGCCAGCAAGCCGGCTCCTACAGGGGAACTGCGGTGATTTCAGAATCCGCGATGCCGTTTCAAATGCTCATTGATCTTCGCCGCTGGCACTTTCTGCAACTTGCACAGCAAGTCATGAGACAGGTCGCGCAAGCCGTGCTTGTGGCGCAGCTCTTCGGCCAGATGCGAGGTCAGGTTAGCCGCCATTTCCGCATCAGCCATCGCCCGGTGAGCCTTGCCGGTGTGTGGCAAGTTGGCGAATGTGGTAAGGGTGCCGAGCTTGTGATTCGGCGCGGCGGGCATCAGACGGCGGGCCAGTAGCAGCGAACAGGCAAAGTTTTGCAGGCGGGTGCGTTTGATCCGGCCCAGTTCGAAGTCCCAAAACTTTTGGTCGAATGCGGCGTTATGCGCCAGCAAAGGCGTGATGCCGACGAATTCATTCACTTCGTTCATCACCTGCTCGGCCGAGGGCGCGGTGCGCAGCATGGCGTTGCTGATGCCGGTGAGTTGTTCGATGAAGGCCGGGACGCGTACGCCGGCATTCATCAGGCTCTGGTAACGCTCGACAATGCGCCCTTGTTCGAGGATGACCACGGCGATTTCCGTGGCCCGGCAGCTGCTGCTCGGGGAGATCCCGGTGGTTTCAAAGTCGATGACTGCAATGCGTTCCAAACCTGGTTCAACTCCGTAAAAATCAATTCTTGAGCAGCAACGCGCCTTCGATCGGCACGTAGCGGCTGGCGGCGCGGATCAGCGAGTTGGCGGTCAGGCCCGGCACGCCGTAGGCCACCGCTTGCACCCCGTGTTTGCTGATGATGCGTTCGAGCAGCATGTCGAAATCACCGTCGCCGGAGGCCAGCACGATTTCGTCGACGTGGTCGGCGGCGTCCATGATATCGAGGGTGATGCCTACGTCCCAGTCGCCCTTGGCCGAGCCGTCGCTGCGCTGGATGTACGGCTTGAGCTTCACGGTGAAACCGAGGTTGCGCAGGATCTGCTGGAACTGCTGCTGTTTGCTGTCGCCACGGTCGATGGCGTAGGCATAGGCCTCGACGATCTGCCCCTGCTTGCTGATCTCGGCCCACAGCGCGGCATAGTTGAAGTGGCAGCCATAAGCCTGGCGCACGGTGTAATAGAGGTTCTGGACATCGGCGAACACTGCGATTTTTTTCACCGGAAATCCCCTCGGGTGCAGGCAAGATCAGGCACAAGGCCCGAAAAGTCGCCAGTATGCCAGCCTGGAGGAAGGTTCCGCGAATAATCGGCCTGAAGCCGCAGGCGGCCTCAGACGAATGGCACCGGTGAAATCGCAACCTGTGGCGAGGGAGCTTGCTCCCGCTGGCCTGCGCAGCAGACCCGTTTTTTTGGGGCAGCTTCGCGACCCAGCGCGAGCAAGCTCGCTCGTCACAGGTTCGGGGTTGTCAGACGTAGGAGTCGTCGTCACCACCAAAGAACGATGAACTGTCATCGCTGTAGTCGGCGTCGGCAAAACCGCCCTGGTCGTTGCCGTAGGAATCGTTACCAGCCATGCGCTGGTCGTCGCCCCAGCCGTTGTTGCTCTGGTCGTTGACCTGGGCCGGTTCTTCCTTGATGACTTCGACGATTTCTTCCGGTTGCTGATTGTGATGGAACAGGCTGCTGATGCCTTGCGCCAGCATCACGCCACCCGCGACGCCGGCCGCGGTTTTCAGTGCACCACCGAGGAAACTGCTGCCCGCCGCGGCCTGCTGTTGCGGTGCGTAGTTTTGTTGCGGCGCGCCGAAGTTTTGTTGTGGCGGTTGCGAGTTGAACGCAGGACGCGCCGGCTCACGCCAGCCACCGCCATTCGACACCTGCGCACTTTGCGCAGGCGCAGGCTGCGGATCACGGCTGCCGCCACCAAAGATGCTCGACAGGAAACCACCGCTGCTCGCTGCCGGAGCCGCTTGCGTTTTGGCCTGTTGCAGGTCGGTCTGCAATTGCCGGACTTGCGCGGTCAGTTGTTTGTTCTGTTCGTCGAGGCTCTTGATCGCTGCCTCTTGCACCAGAATCGCCTGGGTCATGAAATAGCCTGCCGCCGGTTGGCGTGTCAGGTGTTCCTTGATCCGCGCCTCGGCCTGGGCGTCGCGCGGGGCTGAGTCCGTTTCGGCCTGTTGCAGCCGGGAAAACAGTCCATCGATCAGGGTTTGTTCTTCGCTGTTCATGGCGACCTCGTAGATTGCCGGGGAAATCGTTGCCTTTATCCATAGAGGATAAGGTGCCCGACCTTAATGGAGGCTGAAACAAGTCGTTTCAATGCCCTTTACCGATCGTTTACGTTTGCTCCGAGCGGTACATCATCGGTTACAGTGTGTAACTGCTTATGACCAGCGATACCGACTGATGAATCCGTTAGATGTACTGCGTGACTCCTTGTATTTCTTCAAGCGCAATCTGGGCCAGATCGTGCAGCTATGCCTGCCGCTGGTGATTATCGAGGCGCTGTTGCAGCAAGTGGTTGACCGTTCCACCGAGCCGGACAGTTTTCCCGGCATCAGCGTAATGGTCGGCCTGCTGGTTTATCCGCTGTACACCGCTGCGTTGATTCTGTTCCTCGACGCCCGCAGCCGTGGCGAATCGCCGAGCAATCGCGCCCTGCTGTCGAGATCCGCATACCTGTGGCCGCGCTTTGCCCTGCTGACGGCGCTCAATACGTTGCTGATTCTGCTCGGCCTGTCGCTGTACTTCCTGCCGGGTATCTACCTGATGGTGACCCTGGCGTTCGGCGAATACCTGTTGGTGTTGCGCGGCCTCGCCCCGCTGGCGGCGATGAAGCAAAGCCTGCGCCTGACCCGTGGGCATTTCCTGCGCATCCTGGTGTGCATTTTGTGTGTGATGGGGCCGTTGTGGCTGCTCAAGGGCGCGACGCTGGCGGTCTACCCTGAGCCGCAGAACCCGGTGGTCTCGCTGTTGATCGACAGTGCCCACAGCTTCCTGCAACTGTTCACCAGTGTGGTGCTGTTCCGGCTGTTCATGCTGATCAGCGAAGTACCGGAAAAAATCGACGGCCCACGTTGACCGTGGGCGACCGCCCGTCAGTCGGGTATGCTCGGGGTCAACTTTCGTAACGCTATAAGCCGAGCCATGACCCGACTACTGCGCTACACCCTGCTGGCATCGTTGATCGTCATCGGCCTGATCGTCGTGATGATTTACAGCCTGACCTGGCGCCCCGACGCCAAGGAAGTGTTGCCGGTCAGTTGCAGCACTCAGGCGCCGACCCTGGCTCCCGGTCAGGCGCTGAAGGTCATGACCTGGAACGTCCAATACCTGGCGGGCAAGCGTTACGTGTTCTGGAATGACCAGGCTGCCGGATCCGATGAATCCCCCACCCAGGAGGACATGGCCTTCAGTCTCGATGAAGTGGCGCGGGTCATTCGTGATGAGCAGCCGGACGTGGTGCTGCTGCAGGAACTCGACGACGGCGCCAAGGCCAGCGCTTATCAGAATCAGCTCAAATTGCTCCAGGAGCGGGTCGCCGACCTTTATCCATGCAGTGCCCACGCGTTCGACTGGAAAGCGGACTTCGTACCCAATCTGCACATCTTCGGCAGCGTTGGCCGGCAACTGGCGACCCTCAGCCGCTACCAGATCGAACACGCCGAGCGCCTGCAATTGCCGATCGTCCAGGGCAACCTGGTCAGCCGCCAATTCAGCCCGAGAAATGCCCTGCTGGTCACTTACCTGCCGTTGAGCGACGGCGGCCAAATGGCGATTCTCAACACCCATCTGGACCGAGTATCGCAACCCGACGATAGCGTGAGCACGCAAATCTCAGCCGTGGCCAAAGTCCTCGACAAATTTGAAAGCCGTGGCACGCCGTGGTTGATCGGTGGTGATTTCAACTTGCTGCCGCTGGGGCAATATCAGCGCCTGCCCGACGAACAACGCACGCCCTATTCCGCCGACAGCGCGCTGCATCTCCTGTGGGACAAATACCCGATGATCCCGACCAACAACGAAGCTGGCGGGGTCGACCGCGCACGCTGGCTGACCCATTACCCGAACGATTCAGGTCTCAACGGCCCGGACCGCACCGTCGACTATCTGTTCTACAGCCCGCACGTCAAACGGGTCGAGGCGACGGTGCGGCAGGACGACACCTTGCGCATCTCCGATCATTTGCCAGTGATTGCACGGTTCCTCCTGCCCGCCGCGCCTTGAACCAAGGCATTTTCACTTCGCCTGCCAATCGTCCGGAATCACCGCCCGAGCAGGCTCGCTCCCACAGGGTTTGCCGGTGAAGAGGTCTACTTACGCGGCTTGATGCGCGCGGTCGCCTCGGCCACCAAGGGATCATCCGGCCAATAATGTTTCGGATACCGCCCCTTCAAATCCTTCTTCACTTCGGCGTAAGTACTACGCCAGAAGTTCGCCAGATCCTGCGTCACCTGCACCGGCCGTCGCGCGGGGGACAGCAGATGCAGCTTCACCACTTGCCGGCCACCGGCGATGCGCGGGGTCTCGGCCAGCCCAAACAACTCCTGCAAACGCACCGCGAGAATCGGCGGTTGCTCGCTGTAGTCCAGGCGAATCGACGAACCCGACGGCACGCTCAGATGATGCGGCGCCAACTCGTCGAGCCGTTGCGGCAGCCGCCACGGCAGCAGGTTGTGGACGATGCTCGACAGGTCGAGGTTGGCGAAGTGACTGAGCCGCGAGACTTTGCCCAGATACGGCATCAGCCAGTGTTCGAGGTTTTTGAGCAGCGCGGTATCACTGACATCCGGCCATTCACTTTCACCCTTGCCGCTCATGTCCAACTGACGCAGCAACGCTACCCGCGCCTGCCACTGACGCAGCTGCGGCGTCCACGGCAACAACTCCAGACCTTTGCGTCGCACCAGATTCACCAATGCCTGACTGCGAGCCGTTTCGTCGAGGCCGGTCAACGGTTCGCGGCTGAGGATCAGCTCGCCGACCTTGCGTTGGCGCTCGGCGCGCAACACGCCTTCGCGTTCGTCCCAATCCAGTTGATCGACACAGCGCACCTGCTCGGCCAGCACCGAATCGAACAGCGCCGGATCAAAATCCGCCGCCAAATAAATCCGCTCTTCACGCTGCCCCTGACGACTGCCGAGATCGGCGATCACCAGCCACGGTTGTTTCATCAGGCTGTCCGCTTCGGCGAACAACGCGGCACGCCCGTTGGCCAGGCGATACTCGGCACCACCGGCACGGCGTTGCTGGGCCACGCGATCCGGATAGGCCAACGCCAGCAGCGCGCCGAGCCAGCGCGGATGATCGGGATCGCTGACGGGCTCCGATGCTTTACCGCGCAAATATCCGCGATATTGCCGCGCCAATTGTCGCGCCCGCTGCACCCCGCCCTGAGCACCGCGAGCGGCACGTTCTTCACCGGACAACAGCACCAATCGGCTGTGCAAATCAGCGCCAGCGCCACGCAAGATATCGCGCTCGCCGAGCAGTGCCGCGACCTCACAAGCCATGTCCGCCAAGCCCAGCGCTTGCCCGCGCAACAACAAATGGGCGATACGCGGATGCGCCGGCAGTTCAGCCATGGCCTGACCGTGGCGGGTCAGCGCTTCGCCTTCGAGCGCGCCCAAGCGCTCGAGCAAATCCTGAGCCTGTGCATAAGCAGCTGACGGTGGTACGTCCAACCAAACCAACTGGCCCGGCGTCACACCCCAGCGACCGAGTTGCAATGCCAACCCGGCGAGGTCCGCCGAAAGAATTTCCGCACTGCCGTAGGCCGCCAGTTGTTCGTGCTGATCCTGCGACCACAAGCGATAACACATGCCCGGTTCCAGTCGCCCGGCCCGGCCCGCGCGCTGGGTGGCACTCGCCCTGGAAATACGCTGGGTATCGAGGCGGGTCATGCCGCTGCCAGGATCGAAACGCGGCACCCGCGCCAACCCGGCATCGATCACCACGCGCACGCCGTCGATGGTCAGGCTGGTCTCGGCGATGTTGGTGGCCAACACGACTTTGCGCTTGCCAGGTGGCGCTGGATCGATCGCCGCACGTTGCGCGGCCAGGTCCATTTCGCCGTGCAACGGGCAAAGCAAAACTTGAGGGCTATCGCCCAGTGCATCGGCCAGTTGTTGATGCACGCGCCGAATTTCCGCTTGCCCCGGCAGGAACACCAGCACGCTGCCGGTTTCGTCGTTCAAGGCTTCGAGGATGGTCTGCACCAGTCGCGGTTCGATGAATTCCCCAGCCTGGAACGGTCGCCCCCAACGCATCGCCACCGGGTACATGCGGCCTTCGCTGCGCAGGATCGGCGCGTCGTCGAGCAACCCGGCCAGGCGTTCGCCTTCGAGCGTGGCCGACATCAAGAGAATTTTCAGCGGTTGATCGTCACGGAACAGTTCCCGGCCATTCAGGCTTAGGGCCAACGCCAGGTCGGCGTCGAGACTGCGTTCGTGAAATTCGTCGAAGATCAGCAGCCCCACGCCTTCCAGTGCCGGGTCATCCTGCAAGCGCCGGGTCAGAATGCCTTCGGTGACAACCTCTATACGCGTCTTGGGGCCGACCTTGCTGTCGAGCCGAATGCGATACCCCACGGTTTCGCCGACCTTCTCACCCAACTCACTCGCCAGACGTTCCGCCGCCGCCCGCGCCGCCAAACGACGCGGTTCGAGCATCAGGATGGTCTGCCCGGCCAGCCACGTCTCATTGAGCAAGGCCAAAGGCACGCGGGTGGTTTTACCGGCGCCGGGCGGTGCTTCGAGCACGGCTTCATGACGCGTGGCGAGTGCTTCACGCAGGGCGGGTAAAACTTCATCAATCGGCAAAGAAATCATGCTGGCTCCCAAACAGAGGGGCGAGTATAACGGCGAACTGCCGGGCGTTAGTCGGGGTCTTAATTCGTACCGACGACGTTTCGTTTTCCAGAAGACTCAGGAGATTTCATATGCGTGTTCCCTTTCGCCTGATCGGCGGTGTTTTGGTCGCGACCCTGCTGACCCAGGTCACCGCGTGCGGTTCGATTTTCTATCCGGATCGTCGCGGCCAGATCGACGGCAAGATCGACCCGGCCATCGCCGTGCTCGATGCCGTGGGCCTGTTGTTTTACATCATCCCCGGCCTGATCGCGTTCGCCGTGGACTTCGCTACTGGCGCGATTTACTTTGAACCGGGCAAGACGGCCCAGGTCGACCCGGAAAAACTCAAGGAAGCCATCGGTGCCGACGGCAAGGTCGATAACCTCAAGTTGCAGACTATTCTGCAACGTGAGCTGGGCCGCAGCCTGCCGCTGGACGATCCGCGCCTGATCCAGCACAAGGGCAGCACTCAGCAACTGGCCATGTTCGGCCTGCAACCCGCCGCGTAATCGGGGCACGACAAGGAAACTCCGCACCCATGATCTCAAGCGTCGAACACGCCCGCCTGCTGCGGCTGGCGACCCGTGCCTCGGTGGCGGTGGCTTGTACGCTGATCATCGCCAAAGGTATCGCCTGGTGGCTGAGCGGTTCGGTGAGCATGCTCGCCGGGTTGACCGACTCGGCACTCGATGGCGTCACTTCGCTGCTTAACCTGCTGGCCGTGCACTACGCCTTGCGCCCCGCCGATGACGATCATCGCTACGGGCATGGCAAGGCTGAATCACTGGCCGGTATGGCGCAGGCGCTGTTCATTGGTGGCAGTGCGGTGCTGGTCGCGTTACAGGCGTTCGACCGGCTCAAGCATCCGGAACCGGTGGGCGCGCCGTGGATCAGCATCGCAGTGATCGTGTTTTCCCTGTGCCTGACCCTGGCACTGCTGGCGTTGCAGCATCGGGTGGTCAAGGCCACCGGCTCCAACGCGGTGCGCGCCGACTCCCTGCATTACCGCTCGGATATGCTGCTCAACGGCAGCATTCTGGTCGCGCTGCTGCTGGCGGGATTTGGCTGGCATCAGGTCGACGCCTGGTTTGGTTTGGGGATCGCCGCTTACATCCTCTGGAGCGCGGTCACTATCGCTCGGGAAAGCTTTGCGGTGTTAATGGATGAAGAGCTGCCGCCGGATGTCAGCCAGCACATGCTGGAACTGGCCTGCAGCGTGCCGGGGGTTTTGGGCGCGCATGACTTGCGCACGCGGATTTCTGGCAATCAGTGGTTTGTGCAGTTGCATCTGGAACTGCCGGGGGAATTGACGCTGTCAGTCGCCCACGGCATCAGCGATCAGGCCGCCGATGCGATTCACGCGGCCTACCCGCGAGCCGAAGTGCTGGTGCACGCCGACCCGCAGGAAGTGGTGAAAGCCGTCAGGGCTCAGAAACTCACCTGATAGCCGCGACTGCTCAGGCAGTTACCTTGGGCCTGACGATAGTTCTGTACCACTGAAGGGTCCGGTTGATAGGTCGCGGTTCGCGGGTCGAAGCCACTCTGCTGCACCGCGTATTGATAGCACTCGAAACCGTCCTGATTGACCTGTTCCTGAGACTGGCCGTTGGCCGGATACGCCTCCACGTCATAGCCACTGCTGGCGGCTTGCGGTTGCGGTTGCGGTTGCGGTTGCAAGTTGCCCACCGGCGGCTCGACCACGACGTAATCCTGGGTGCTCTCCTGATAGGCGTAATACGCGCCCGCCGCCAGGAACAACACCGACCCGCCGATCAAGACTTGCTCGGCGTAATCCGGCAAGTAGCGCACCCGAATCCCGCGCGGTGGTTCGACCACCACATAACGTGGGCCCAGCGGGCGATACCAGTAACCGCCGGAATAGAAATAATCCATGCCTCGGTAAGGCACGCGGTACTCACGGTCCGGGAAGCGATCGATCACGTGCCCAGGGCGATACTGCGGGCCGGGGCCCCAGCCATTGCCGTGCCCGCTCGGACGGCCCTGCCACTGATTGTTATTCGACGGCGCGCCTATGTAGCCGTTCCAGTGCTGATTGTTGTCGTTGCGACGCGGCGTGTCCTGGTAGTAACCACGCTGCGGCGTCTGGGTCTGGCGCACGGCGTCGGGCCGAGGCTGGATCGGCAAATCATTGGCCGGCAGTTGTGGCGATGGCGGAGGCGACCGAACCGGACTGTTGAAGTCGGGTTGTTGACGAGGCTGGTAATGGCCATTGTTCTGATTCTGGCCGCTGTGCTCGAACTGGCGACTGTTGTCGCCACGAATGACATCGTTGTTCTGCGGGCGCGGCTGATTGTTGCCATGGCCCTGATTATTGTTGCCCTGATGACCGCCCTCCCCGTGCTGACCGCCATCGGGACCCCGGTTCTGCGGCTCATCGGCGAGCGATTGCGCAGTGACACTGACACACAGCAAACCAACACCGGCCAAACGCCAGATGTGCGACTTCATGCTTTTCCTCACTGCGGGTTAGGGCCTGTACGTAAGACTTGGAAAGCACAGGCCGGTTCTGCAACAGGTTATCAGTCGCGAAACTTATTTATTGAGGGCGGGGGTCACATTGCGGGCAAAGAAAAGGGGAGACCCGTCGGCCTCCCCTTGAGAACTTCGTCCGTGCTCGACGCTTTTGACGTCGGCTCACCTCACGCCGTCTTCTGGACAGTGTGTAGCTCGGGGGCCTGCACATCCCCGGTTGGGGAGGGCGGCCGCGACTGACCTGATTGGGCGAGTCGCACTGGACTGTTTGTCCGAGCAGTGATTCTGGTGATAAGAATAGGCTCGCGGCGCTGGCAGAGGATTGCGAAGATTGCTGAAATAAACATCACTTGCGCAATTTTTAACCCTGGATAGATAATCTGTCGCAATAGTTACGACAAGGGACCGTTTGATGAGCAAACTCGACCGTTACGACCTGAGCATTTTGGCTGAATTGCAGCGCGATGCGCGCATCTCCAACCAGGAGCTGGCCGAACGCATCGGCTTGTCCCCTTCGCCCTGCTCACGTCGAGTCAAGCAATTGGAAGACGACGGCTACATCTCCCGCCAGGTCGCCCTGCTCGACCGCAAAATGCTCGGCCTGAGCCTGACGGCCTACGTGCTGATCGGCATGGATCGACATACCCCGGAACGATTCGAGAATTTCGAAGCGGCGATTCGAACGTTGCCGCAGGTGCTGGAATGCAGTTTGGTGACCGGGATGGATGCTGACTACCAGCTCAAGGTTGTGGTGCCGGACATGGATCACTACCAGAAACTGCTGCTGGGCCATTTGACGCGGATTGAAGGCGTGACCAGCGTGCGGTCGAGCTTTGTGTTGAATCAGGTTTTGAATAGCACTGAATTGCCTTTGACGCATCTTCGCAGCTGAGGCCCTCATCGCTGGCAAGCCAGCTCCTACAGATTTTGTATCGTTCGCAATCCTGTGGAAGCTGGCTTGCCAGCGAGGGGGCCGGCACAGGCGACGAATAGCTGCGACACACCGCCGCAGGTCAATACTGCGCGCAATCTGCAAGGCGTATACTCCCCGCGCCCTTTTAGCCTCGCCCGCGCTGGAGAAGTTCGATGGATCCTGCAGTTTTCGAAGAGTGGATGATGACCGGACTGGTCAGCATCCTGATCATTTTCATGGGCTTCATCGTCTGGGATCTGGCGAAGAAGTCCAAGGCCGGGCGCTTTGGCTCGTTCATTCTGTTCTTCGTGCTGGGCCTTGGCGTGGCGGCGTTTGTGATCAAGAGCGTAGTGATCGGCCTGATCGAGTCCGGCACTTTATAAGCGCGCCGGCACTTCTTTCCACTGGCCCTGTTCGAGCCCTTCGATGGTCCAGTCGCCGATCCTGACCCGCACCAGCCGCAATGTCGGCAACCCGACCGCCGCCGTCATGCGCCGCACCTGCCGATTGCGCCCCTCGCGAATCACCAATTCCAGCCAACTGGTCGGCACGCTTTTGCGAAATCGTACGGGTGGGTTGCGCGGCCACAACTCTGGCTCTTCCAGTTGCCGCGCCTCGGCAGGCAAGGTCATGCCGTCGTTCAACTCCACGCCATCACGCAAACGCTGCAATTGCTCGGCGCTCGGTTCGCCTTCTACCTGCACCCAATACGTCTTGGCCAGTTTGTGTTTCGGGTCGGCGATGCGTGCCTGAAGCTGGCCGTCATTGGTCAGCAGCAGCAAGCCTTCGCTGTCGCGGTCGAGTCGTCCTGCCGGGTAGATTCCGGGAATCTCGATGTAATCCTTGAGCGTCGCGCGCCCTTCGCCGTCGCTGAATTGCGTCAGCACATCGAACGGTTTGTTGAACAGGATCAGCCTCGGCTCGGCCGGTGGTGCCTTGGCGATACGGCGCGGGGCTGAAGGGGCTGGCTTCGCGCCAGGGCGGCGGGAAACGGGACGTGGAGGACGGGACATGGCGAAAAAAACATCTAGCGGTCAGGGCTGCTAATGCTAGTGCCCTGACCGCCAAATGACCATGACAACCGTTAGCGGAACGGCGGCTCGTCGAAGCTGCGCAGTTTGCGCGAGTGCAGCGAGTTGAGTTCGGTGCGCAACAGATCCACTGCCTCGATACCAATTTTCAGATGCTGGCTGACCGCACGTTCATAGAAGGCGTTGGCCGAACCCGGCAATTTGATCTCGCTGTGCAGCGGTTTGTCCGATACGCAGAGCAACGTGCCGTATGGCACTCGCAAGCGATAACCCTGGGCCGCAATCGTGCCGCTTTCCATGTCCACTGCCACGGCGCGAGACAGGTTGATCAGCGGGCGCTCCTGAGCCCAGCGCAGCTCCCAGTTGCGGTCGTCGTAGGTCAACACTGTGCCGGTGCGCAGGCGTTTCTTCAGCTCGTCGCCCTTCTCACCGGTGATGTTCGCCGCTGCTTGCTGCAAGGCCATCTGCACTTCGGCCAGGGCCGGGATCGGAATGTTCGGCGGCACCACGCGATCAAGGATCCCGTCGCGGCGCATATAGGCGTGAGCCAGCACGTAGTCGCCAATGGTCTGCGACTGACGCAAGCCGCCGCAATGGCCGATCATCAGCCAGCAATGCGGGCGCAATACGGCCAGGTGGTCAGTGATGTTCTTGGCATTGGACGGGCCGACGCCGATGTTCACCAACGTCACGCCGTGGCCATCGCTGGCGATCAGGTGATAGGCCGGCATCTGGTAACGGTGCCAGACCACGCCCGCAGCAATCGCCGAGGCTTCGCCGTGGTCCATGCTCTTTTCAATGATTACGTTGCCCGGCAACACCATGCGCACGAAACGCGGATCGCTGCGCAGTTGTTCCAGGCCATGGACGATGAACTGGTCGACGTAACGGTGGTAGTTGGTCAGCAAAATCCACGGCTGAACATGCCGCCAGTCGCTGCCGGTGTAATGCACCAAGCGGCGCAGGGAGAAATCCACTCGCGCGGCGTCGAACAGCGCCAGAGGGAGCGGATCGGTGTTTTCCCAATCGTACAAACCATCGGCAATGCCATCGGTCGCCGCCGACAGGTCGGTGCTCGGGAACACTCGCGCCAGCACGGCTGCGGTGACGCCGGAACCGGCCAGTTCATCGCCCTGCTCGACCACGTATGGGTAAGGAATGTTCTGCTGGCTGACACCCACTTCCACGGTCACGGTGAAGTCGTGCATCAAGGGCACCAGCTGTTCCAGCAGGTATTTACGGAAAGCCGACGGATGGGTGACGGTGACGCTGTAGGTGCCCGGCAACTGGACCTTGGCGTAGGCGCGAGTGGTCTGCGGGACTTCGCCCTGGCAATGGTAGGTCAGGCGCAGTTCGGGATAACGGAACAGCGCACGCTGCTCGGCGTCCGGCTCGACACGATCCTTGAGGTAACGCTTGAGCGCCTGGTTCAGCGCTGTGGTCGCACGATTGTGCAAGAGCGCAAGCCGATCCACGGCTTGCTCGGCGGTTTGAACGACAATAAAAGCTTCGGTCACGATCAGCATCCTGTGTTCTGACTTGCAGAGCTTCATCTTGCCTGCATCAAAGCTTCACGGGAACAGTGGCCACAACACAATTGCCATGAACACCGCTCCCACACGTTTTAGTTGTGGTCAGTAGTTCTGTGGATTGGCGCGGGCGACTATCGCTTCAACATCCAGCCCCCGCGGCAATGCGCCGTACACCCGGCCACCACCACTTAGACGACTGGCGATAAAAGCATCACTGACCGCCGAATTCCCCGCCTCAAGCAACAGCTTGGCCTGAAGGCCCAGTGCAATGTCTTCAGTCAACTGCCGCGCCCGATATTGAATGTCGCTGGTGTCTTTAAAAGCCGCGTGCAATTGACTGATGTGTGCGGCCAGACGCTTGTCGCCATGGCCATCGCCCAATTCGCTAAACAATGCATCCAGCACGCCCGGCTCTTTCGACAGCGCGCGCAGCACGTCGAGGCATTGCACGTTGCCGGAACCTTCCCACGTCGAGTTCACTGGCGCTTCGCGGTAGAGGCGCGGCAGGATGCTGTCTTCGACGTACCCCGCGCCGCCTATGCATTCCGCCGCTTCGTTGATCATCCCCGGCGCACGTTTGCAGATCCAATACTTGCCCACCGCCGTCACCAGTCGGGCGAATTTGGCTTCCTGGGAATCATCCAGGTGATCTAGCGCCCGGCCCATGCGCAAGCTCAAGGCCAGGGCGGCTTCGCTTTCCAGCGCGAGGTCGGCCAGCACGTTTTGCATCAAGGGTTGTTCGCTGAGCAATCTACCGCCCACCGCGCGATGAGCGCAGTGATGACTCGCTTGGGTCAGCGCCTGGCGCATGAGTGAGCTGGAGCCGACCATGCAATCGAAACGGGTCATCGCCACCATCTCGATGATGGTCGGCACGCCGCGCCCCTCCTCGCCGACCATCCACGCCAGCGCGCCGCGAAACTCCACTTCGCTGGACGCGTTGGAGCAGTTGCCGAGTTTGTTCTTCAAGCGCTGGATGTAGAACTGATTGCGCGTGTCGTCCGGGCGATGGCGCGGCAGCAGGAAACAGGTCAGTCCTTTGTCCGTCTGGGCCAGGGTCAGGAATGCATCGCACATCGGCGCCGAACAGAACCACTTGTGCCCCACCAGTTCGTAAGCCTGGCCCGGACCGCTGGCACCCACCGGATAGGCCTTGGTGGTGTTGGCCCGCACATCGGTGCCGCCCTGCTTTTCGGTCATCGCCATGCCGATGGTGACACCGGCCTTGTGGGCTATGCCGACGTTGCGCGGGTCGTATTCCGTGGCAAGGATTTTAGGCAACCATTTTTCCGCAAGGTCCGGTTGCAGACGCAGCGCCGGAACACTGGCGAAGGTCATGGTCAACGGACAGCCACTGCCGGCTTCGGCCTGGCTGTGCAAGTAGGTCATGGAGGCGCGAGCGACGTGGGCGCCGTCCTGCGGATGCGCCCAGGGCAACGAGGTCAAGCCGTGCTCGATCGCCGTGCGCATCAGCTCGTGATAGGCCGGATGGAACTCCACCAGGTCGATGCGGTGACCATAACGATCGTGGCTGCTGAACACCGGTTTGTTCTGATTAGCCAGAAATCCCGCTGCCATCAACGGCCCGCCAGCCAGCGCGCCGTAAGCGTCGATCCGCGATTCGGCCCAACCAGCCCCGAAACGCCGCGACCACTCCTGCAAAGGCAAGTCGATGCGATACAGGTTGGCACCGTCCAGGGACGGTGGCTGGTTAGTGACTTCGTGGGTTTCGGCGAACTGATGCAGGTTCATGACAGGGGCTCCTTTGGTCAGCCAAGGGGTTTCAGTTAAGCACTGCCCCCGGGGCGATCAAAGTGTCATATCTGCCTAACTGTCGGCGCTTTCGCCCTGTTGCGAGCAGAGCACACGGCGATAGAGCGCCGCCTGCAAATCCTCGAATTTCACCGGTTTGCTCAGATGATCAATCAGCGCGCCGGTCGGGCAGCGTTCTCGATCAGCACCTTGGGCAATCATGAACAAGGGCAAGTCAGCACAGCCCGGCAAGGCGCGAATCTGGCAGCAGACCGATACACCATCCGACGACGGCAACTGACCATCGATCAGCACCGCGTCAAAGGTTTCACGTTGCAAGCAATCGAGTGCGGCGGCACCACTGTCAGCGGTGCGCACCCGAAAACCGAGTTTGAGCAACATACCGCGCATCACTAACTGATTGATGTTGTTTTCATCCACCAGCAACACGGTGCAGTCCTGTGGCAATCGCAGGCGCGCAAAGTCGCCGGCCATGAAGGACACAGGCGGGCGCTCCAGCGCGGGCACTTCGAATTCCACATCCAGCTGAAAGCGGCTGCCACTCCCAGGCTCCGAGCGGTGCGTCAGGCGCCCGCCGAGCAACTCGACCAACTGGCGACAGATCGCCAGGCCGACGCCCAGTCCACCGTATTCGCGGGTCATCGAACCGTCGAGCTGGAAGAACCGCTGATACATCGTCGCCTCACCCAGATCGGTGAAACCGATACCCGTATCGATCACCGCAAAGGACAACGCCATACGATCGTTATCCAGCGTTTTCCCGCTCACCCGCAGCGCCAGTCCACCCACCCGGGTGAACTTGATGGCGTTGTCCAACAGGCACTCCAGGCATTGCGCCAACTTGGCGCTGTCGCCGTGCAAGCGGTCCGGAACACCGGGCGCGACGTCGACCTTAAAGTCCAGCGACTTGCTCGCCGCATTGCCGTCGAACTGCACGCGCAACGCCTCGACCACACCGCGCAGGCTGAAATTCGATTGAGCGACCCTGAGCTTGCCGGCCTGCAATTCGGTCAGGGTCAGAATGCCGTTGACCATGCGCATCATGTCCCGTGCCGACCCAGCGGCTGTTTGTTGATATTGCTCGAGCTCCGGGTCCATATCGACGGTTTGCATCAGCTCCAATGAACCGATCACGCCATTCATCGGGGTGCGCAATTCGTGAGTCAGGGTGGCGAGGAATTCGTCCTTGAGCTTGTTACTGCGCGCCAGTTGCTGGTTCAGCACCTCAAGCTTTTGCCCGGCGTCGAGCAGGGTTTGCGCCTGCTGCTCACGCATGGCGTTGATGCGGTCGGCCAAGGCCAGGGACAACAGCGCCACTTCAATGGCCGAGCCGATCTGGCTGGAATACATGGTGAGGAAAATGTTCGGCAGATAACCCAGGACCATGAGCGTATTGACTATGCCGCCCAGCAAGAACGCCGACCAGGCAATGATGAAATATCGCGCCACCCGCAGGCCACGCAGCCAGGCAAAAATCCCCGCGGCAAAAATCACCACCGTGAAGGTCAACGCCAGGGCTGTTGCCAGGCGCAAAGCCAGGGCGTAACTGGTCATCAACGACAAAGCGACCACGACTGCGCTGAACGCGACCAAGGCCAGCAGCACCCAATCCAAACGTCGACTGTGCGTCGCGGTCTGCAAGAAACTGCGGGCGAACTGACTGCCGAACAACCCTGCGCAACCGATGAAAAACGGCGTCGCGGCGTTGGCCCACCAGGGATTGTCCGGCCAGAAATACTGCACGGCCGCACCGTTCACCGACAGCTGATACAAGCCAAACGAAGCGATGTAGACGATGTAATAGAGGTAGCTGGTATCACGCACGCTGAGGTAGATGAACAGGTTGTAGACCAGCATCCCCAGCAACACACCGTAGATCAGTCCCAATACATAGAGGCGCACCGGTTGCTCTTCGAGATACGCGGTGCTCGACCACAAGGTGACGGGCGCCTGGATCGACCCCTGGCTTTGCAAGCGCAAGAAAACGGTTTGCGTTTGGTCAGGGGTGAAATCCAGATTGAACAGGTAATTGTTCTGACGAATCTCGCGGCTGGCAAACGGCAAGGCATCGCCGGTTTGCCGAACCAATTGATAGTTGCCGGAAGCATCGGGCAGGTAAAGATCAAGGTGATCGAGGGGCGGATAGGCCAGTTCCAGCAACCAGGTCCGTTGCGCCGCCGGGTTGGTCGGGCGGTAATGCAGGTCGATTTTCAGCCAGAACACCGAGCGCGAATAACCAGCGTTGAGGGTGGCTTTATCGTGGGATTTGAAATTGCCAGCCGCGGCTTGCGCGCGCACATCGGCGACGGAGGCCTGACCGCTCACGTCTTCGAACACTTGCAGGGAGCGACCCAGGGGAAGGCTTTGGGTGAACTCATCGAATTCGACGGCGTTGGCCAAATAGGGCAAACACAACATCAACATCAGCAAATAGCGCATTTATGCCCCAGCGTGGCCTGTCCGGTCCTGTCAGGAAGCCCCCCATTCCTTTTGAGTAGACGTAAAACCGGTGGTACCTGTTATTGGTTTGGATCCACTCTAGCATAGCCGCTGATGGCTAATGAGCACTACAGAAATTTTTCCTACAAAGGCTCTAGAACGGGCGTTACAGCGGAGATTATTGAGATAGAGCGGTTGACTTGATGAGATTCTTCAAACGCATCACGGACAGGAAGCACCTGTGGCGAGGGAGCGTACTCCCGCTGGACTGCGAAGCGGCCCCAATACACTCTGTCAGCATTACCACGTCGCCTGACTTTACGACTGCTTCGCCGCCGAGCGGGACGGGGCGACGATTCGACAAGCTTCCTCGCCACAATGTATCGCCCGGACTGCTTGTCGTTACACCCGAAAAAACATGTTTGGTGGTAAGCTCGCGCACCATGAATATCTACAGCTCTCGCCCCGTTGTCCTCTGTCTTTCCGGCCACGACCCAAGTGGTGGCGCCGGCTTGCAGGCAGATATCGAAGCCCTGCTCGCGCAGGGTTGCCATGCGGCTCCGGCCGTCACCGCCCTGACCGTGCAAGACACGGTCAATGTCACTGACTTCCGTGTCCTCGACCGTGAGTGGGTGTTGGCCCAGGCCAACGCCGTGCTCAACGATTCCGAAGTCGCAGCGGTCAAACTGGGCATGCTCGGTTCCCTGGAAATGGTCGACACCGTGGTCGAACTGCTTTCAGCGCACCCGCATTTGCCAGTGGTCTGCGACCCGGTGCTGCGCGCCGGCGGCGGCGGACGCCTGGGCAAGGACGAAGTGGGTTACGCCATGCGCGAACGCCTGCTGCCGCTGTCGATCATCGCCACCCCCAACCTTCCTGAAGCCCGCATCCTCGCCGAACTGCCCGAAGGCACCGCGGACGAGTGCGCTGAAAAGCTCCTGCCCTTCGTCAAACACCTGCTGATCACCGGCGGCCATGGCGACGAAACCGAAATTCACAATCGCCTCTACAGCCGCGATGGTCACCGCGACACCTTCACCTGCCAGCGCTTGCCGGGCAGTTATCACGGTTCGGGCTGCACGCTGGCCAGTGCGCTTGCCGGTCGTCTGGCCCAGGGTGAAAACCTCGCCAGTGCCGTTCAGACCGCGCTTAACTACACGTGGCGCACCCTGCGCGATGCCGAGCAGCTGGGCAAAGGCCAATTCGTGCCACGCCGCCTGCCGCTGGACTTCTGTTCGTAACTTTCCATTAGCACTGCGGTGAGGCTTGCTTGATGAAACTACGTGGCCTGTACGCCATTACCGACAGCCAGTTGCTGGCCGGTAAATTTCTTTCGTACGTGGAGGCGGCGCTGGAAGGCGGCGTCACCCTGCTCCAGTACCGCGACAAGAGCAGCGATGAGGCCCGTCGGCTGCGCGAGGCCGAAGCCTTGCGCGATTTGTGCGAACGCTACAAAACGCAGCTGATCATCAATGACGATGCCGAACTGGCGGCACGCCTGAACGTTGGCGTGCACTTGGGCCAAACCGATGGTCCGTTGTCCCCGACTCGTGCGCTGCTCGGCTCCAAAGCCATCATCGGCTCGACGTGCCACGCGCAAGTCGAACTGGCCGAGCAAGCCGCCAGAGAAGGCGCCACTTACGTCGCCTTCGGCCGCTTTTTCAACTCCAACACCAAACCCGGCGCGCCGACTTGCAGCCTCGAACTGCTCGATCAGGCCCGCAGCAAATTGCACCTGCCTGTTTGCGCAATCGGTGGCATCACCCTGGAAAACGCCGCCCCGCTGGTGGCCCACGGCGTCGATCTGCTAGCCGTGGTACATGGCCTGTTTGGCGCCGAGAGTACGGCTGAAGTGACCCGCCGCGCTCGCGCATTCAACGAATTACTAAAAGTCTGAGAGCCCGATCATGTCTCGTTCCGAAACCCTGTTTGCCAATGCCCAGAAACACATTCCCGGTGGTGTGAACTCGCCGGTCCGCGCGTTCAAGAGCGTTGGCGGCACGCCGTTGTTCTTCAAGCACGCCGAAGGTGCCTATGTTACCGACGAAGACAACAAGCGCTACGTGGATTACGTCGGCTCCTGGGGCCCAATGATCCTCGGCCACAGCCATCCAGACGTGCTGGATGCGGTACGCAAGCAACTGGAACACGGTTTGTCCTACGGTGCGCCGACCGAGATGGAAACCCAGATGGCTGATCTGGTGTGCTCGCTCGTGCCGTCGATGGAAATGGTGCGCATGGTCAGCTCCGGCACCGAAGCAACCATGAGCGCCATCCGCCTGGCCCGTGGTTTCACCGGCCGCGACAGCATTATCAAATTCGAAGGCTGCTACCACGGCCACTCCGACAGCCTGCTGGTCAAGGCCGGCTCCGGCGCCCTGACCCAAGGCGTGCCGAGCTCGGCCGGCGTGCCGGCGGCGTTTGCCAAGCACACCCTGACCCTGCCGTTCAACGACATCGACGCCGTTGAAGCCATGCTCGCCGAAGTCGGTCAGGACGTGGCCTGCATCATTGTCGAGCCAGTGGCCGGCAACATGAACTGCGTCCCGCCAGCACCGGGTTTCCTCGAAGGCCTGCGGACCCTGTGCGACAAGCACGGCGTGGTGTTGATCTTCGACGAAGTGATGACCGGTTTCCGTGTCGCCCTCGGCGGTGCCCAGGCGCACTACGGCGTCACGCCTGACCTGACCACCTTCGGCAAGATCATCGGTGGCGGCATGCCGGTCGGCTGCTTCGGCGGCAAACGCGAAATCATGCAGCGCATCGCGCCGCTGGGTCCGGTCTATCAGGCCGGTACGTTGTCGGGTAACCCGTTGGCGATGGCGGCCGGCCTGACCACCCTGCGCCTGATCAGCCGCCCAGGTTTCCACGACGATCTGACCGACTACACCACCCGCCTGCTCGACGGCCTGCAAGTACGTGCCGATGCCGCGGGCATTCCGTTCGTGACCACTCAGGCCGGCGGCATGTTCGGTCTGTACTTCAGCGGCGCCGACGACATCGTGACCTTCGATGATGTGATGGCCAGCGACGCAGCCCTCTTCGGTCGTTTCTTCCACTTGATGCTGGAAGGCGGTGTGTACCTGGCACCGAGCGCATTCGAAGCCGGCTTCACCTCGATCGCCCACGGCGACGCCGAACTGAAGTTGACTCTGGATGCCGCCGAGCGCGCATTCGCCGCACTGAAATAACGCTGTCATGCTGACGTTGGCCATGGCCAGCGTCAGCTTTCACCTGCATTCCCGCGTTTTTTCTTACTCATCTGCCTGTAATCTCCCGCAAAGTGGGCGATATATTTCCCGCGCAGCAGAAAAACGAGTAAAGACTTTGTAAGGTTGGCCCTGCTTATTTCATAATGCGCGCTTATTGGATCCCCTCGATGGGTCCGCGCGCCCTTCAGAGGTAAGTCGATTCCCATGAACCGCACCGGCCGCGCCCTTTCACTGGGCTGCCTGTTGCTCCTTCAGCCCCTGCTCGCGCTCGCACAAGCAGGCGGTAACTCGTTGTTAATCCCAGCGATGGGTCGTTGCACCCTCAATACCCAGCCGCAAGACCTGGCACAGGCGCTCGCCGCCTGCCAAAAAGCGTCGGATGAAGGGGATGCGCAAGCACAATACGAGTTGGGTGAGTTCTACTACGAAGGCAAAAACACCCCGCGCGACCTCAATCAAGCCCTGAGCTATTTCGAAAAGGCCTCATTGCAAGGCCACGCCCAGGCGCAATTCAAACTCGGCAGCATGTTTTTTCACGGCGAAGGCGTACCGGCCAATAACATTCAGGCATACATCCTGCTGAAAATGGCAGCGGTCAATGGTGCCGAAGATGCGCTGGACACCGCCGATGAAGTCACCGAGAAAATGCCCCGCGAAGAACTCGAAGTTGCCACCCAGGTGCTCGGGCAAATTTTCCGCAAATACCTGATGGAATTGCAGAGCGCCGATGGGCGCACGCCGTTCTCGCCATTACCCTGAATTGATAGCCGTCCCCTGTGGCGAGGGCGCTTGCTCCTGCTGGGGCGCGAAGCGGCCCTGATTGCTGCAACTACGGCTCATCTGATACACCGCATTGCCTGGCTTTACGACTGCTGCGCAGCCCAGCGGGAGCAAGCTCCCTCGCCACAGAAAGCGCTGTAGCGTTTTACTTCTCAGGCATCGGCATCGGAAACGGCATGACATTGCCGACCGCACCGCGGGCTTCGCTGATTTTTGGCGTGCCCAGGCGCTCGACTTCATCGATGCGCACGATCGAATGCATCGGCACAAAACTGCGTACCACGCCTTCGAACTGAGCCTTGAGCTTTTCTTCGCTCGGATCGACGACCACTTGCGTGCGCTCGCCAAAGACGAACTCTTCCACTTCCAGAAAGCCCCACAGATCACTTTGATAGATCTGCTTGGCGTACATTTCGAACACCTGGCCCTGGTTGAGGAAAATCACCTTGTAGATTGGAGCTTCACGTTTGGTCATGGTGGGCGGGTAACACATCGAGGGATAAAAAAGAGGGCGCGAACTATAGCATAGCCGTCGGACGCGCAGCGGTAGGAACCTGGGTACATGTTCCCTATAATGCGCGGTTCTTTGAATCACGTGATGACTCTTTCCATGGCCAAGAAGCTTTACATCGAAACCCACGGTTGCCAGATGAACGAGTACGACAGCTCGCGCATGGTCGATCTGCTGGGCGAACACCAGGCCCTGGAAGTGACCGCCCGCGCTGAAGACGCCGACGTGATCCTGCTCAACACTTGCTCGATTCGCGAGCGCGCCCAGGACCGTGTCTACTCGCAACTCGGCCGCTGGCGCGAGCTGAAACTGGCTAACCCGGACATGGTTATCGCCGTCGGCGGCTGCGTGGCCAGCCAGGAAGGCGCCGCCATTCGTGATCGCGCCCCCTATGTTGACGTGGTGTTCGGCCCGCAAACGCTGCACCGTCTGCCGGAAATGATCGACGCCGCACGCAGCAGCAAATTGCCGCAAGTCGACGTCTCGTTCCCGGAAATCGAAAAATTCGACCACCTGCCAGAGCCGCGCATCGACGGCCCTAGCGCTTACGTTTCGGTGATGGAAGGTTGCAGCAAGTACTGCACGTTCTGCGTGGTGCCTTACACCCGCGGCGAAGAAGTCAGCCGACCGTTCGACGACGTGATCGCCGAGATCATCCACCTGGCTGAACACGGCGTGCGCGAAGTGACGTTGCTGGGGCAGAACGTCAACGGTTATCGTGGCACCACCCACGACGGTCGCCTGGCCGATCTGGCCGAGCTGATCCGGGTGGTCGCCGCCGTCGATGGCATCGACCGCATCCGCTACACCACTTCGCACCCGCTGGAATTTTCCGACAGCCTGATCCAGGCCCACGCCGAAGTGCCGGAGTTGGTCAAACACCTGCACTTGCCGGTGCAATCGGGGTCGGACCGCATCCTCGCGGCGATGAAGCGCAATCACACCGCACTGGAATACAAATCCAAACTGCGCAAGCTGCGGGCTGCCGTGCCGGGCATTTGCATCAGTTCGGACTTTATCGTCGGCTTCCCCGGCGAAACCGAGAAAGACTTCGAACAGACCATGAAGCTGATTCAGGACGTGGGTTTCGACTTCTCCTACTCGTTCGTCTACAGCCAGCGCCCGGGCACACCAGCCGCCGATCTGGCCGACGAAACGCCGGAAGAACTGAAAAAAGAGCGACTGAACGCCCTGCAACATCGCCTGAACCAGCAAGGTTTCGAGATCAGCCGACAAATGGTCGGTTCGATCCAGCGGATTCTGGTGACCGATTATTCGAAAAAAGACCCGGGCGAGTTGCAAGGCCGGACCGAGAATAACCGTATCGTCAATTTCCGCTGCGACAATCCGACCTTGATCGGCCAGTTCGCCGATGTGCACATCGATGCCGCACAACCGCACTCGCTGCGCGGCTCGCTGATTCAATAACACCGATCCCTGTGGGAGCTGGCTTGCCAGCGATTGGGCCAGCAAGCCCGACAGTGATGTCGCCAGTTACATCGCCATCGCTGGCAAGCCAGCTCCCACAGTGAAATGCATTGTTCTTGAGAATGGGTTGATCCATTTAAGAGCTTTCGCACCCACGCCACTGGCGCTATCCTTGAACTCATCACTATTGCCCCAGGGCGGCTAAATACGACCTTGAACGCACCCATCGAACCACATCGTTTCATCCTCGAGCCTTTTGAGGCTCGCCGCTTCGCCAATCTGTGCGGGCAATTCGACGAGCATTTGCGCTTGATCGAACAACGCCTGACCATCGAGATCCGCAACCGCGGAAACCAGTTCGAGCTGATTGGCGAGCCCAAACACACCACCTCCGCGGAAAACCTTCTGCGCCGCCTGTACCGGGAAACCAAGGGTACCGAGCTGTCGCCGGACATGGTTCACCTGTTCCTGCAGGAATCCGCCGTCGAGGCACTCGAAAACCACTCGCCCGCCGAACCGTCCGTCGCCCTGCGCACCAAGAAAGGCATGATTCGCCCTCGCGGCTTGAATCAGCTGCGCTACGTGAAGGAAATCCTCGGTAACGACATCAACTTCGGCATTGGCCCGGCCGGTACCGGCAAGACCTATCTGGCCGTTGCCTGCGCGGTGGATGCGCTGGAACGCGAGCAAATCCGTCGCATCCTGCTGGTTCGTCCGGCGGTCGAGGCCGGCGAAAAACTAGGTTTCCTGCCCGGCGACCTGAGCCAGAAGATCGACCCGTACCTGCGCCCGCTCTACGACGCGCTCTACGAAATGCTCGGCTTCGAATACGTGGCCAAGCTTATCGAACGCCAAGTGATCGAAGTTGCTCCACTGGCTTATATGCGCGGCCGGACGCTGAACAACAGCTTCATCATTCTCGACGAAAGCCAGAACACCACCGTCGAGCAAATGAAAATGTTCCTGACCCGGATCGGCTTCGGCTCGACTGCGGTTATCACCGGTGACATCACCCAGGTCGACCTGCCTCGCGGCACCAAGTCCGGGCTGCACCACGTGATCGAAGTCTTGAAAGATGTGCCGGGTATCAGCTTCACGCACTTCCAGCCCAAGGACGTTGTGCGCCATCCATTGGTGCAGCGGATTGTCGAGGCCTACGAGCGCTTCGAAACCAAAGCGGCCGATGATGCTGCCGCCAAGGACAGCCGCCGCGATGCTTGAGCTTGATCTGCAAATCGCGACCGAAGCGCCCGCCCCCAGCGAAGCCGAGTTCCGCCAATGGTGCGAACTGGCTCTGCGCCAGCGTACCGCCGACTCCGAGATGACCATTCGCCTGGTCGACGAAGCCGAAGGCCGCGAGCTGAATAACACCTGGCGGCAAAAGGATTACGCCACTAACGTCTTGTCATTCCCCGCCGATGTGCCGGACGAGTTTCTCGACATCCCTCTGCTGGGCGATCTGGTGATCTGCGTGGCGGTGGTCGAGCGTGAAGCCGCCGAACAGGGCAAGGAACTCAAGGCCCATTGGGCGCATCTGGTGATTCACGGCTGCTTGCATCTGCTGGGTTACGACCATATTGATGATGACGAAGCCGAAGAGATGGAAGCACTGGAACGAACGTTGCTTGCAGAACTGGGCTATCCCGATCCGTACGCGGATGACGAAATTGAAGTCCCCCTTACCGAAATAACAAAGGATTCAGAGTAATCGCTATGAGCGAAGATCGATCGAGCAACGGGCAGAAGTCTTGGCTGGGTAAGCTCACCCAGGCTTTTGCCCACGAGCCGAAAAACCGCCAGGAGCTGCTGGAGCTGCTGCGCGACGCACACCAGAACAAACTGTTGGACAGCGAAGCGCTGGCCATCGTCGAAGGCGCCATCCAGGTCGCTGACCTGCAAGTTCGGGACATCATGGTCCCGCGCTCGCAGATGGTCAGCATCAAGGCGACCCAGACACCCCGCGAGTTCCTGCCTGCCGTGGTCGACTCGGCACACTCCCGCTACCCGGTGATCGGCGAAAGCCACGATGACGTGATGGGCGTGTTGCTGGCCAAGGATTTGCTGCCGTTGATCCTCAAGGAGAACGGCGACAGCTTCAACATCAAGGATCTGCTGCGCCCGGCCACTTTCGTGCCGGAGTCCAAGCGATTGAACGTGCTGCTGCGTGAGTTCCGCGCCAACCACAACCACATGGCCATCGTCATCGACGAATACGGCGGCGTGGCCGGCCTGGTGACCATTGAAGACGTGCTGGAGCAAATCGTCGGCGATATCGAAGACGAGCATGACGTCGAGGAAGACAGCTACATCAAGCCGCTGCCAAGCGGTGATTTCCTGATCAAGGCCCTGACGCCGATCGAGAACTTCAACGAGTTCTTCGACAGCGAGTTCTCCGACGATGAGTTCGACACCGTCGGCGGCCTGGTGATGAGCGCATTCGGGCACTTGCCAAAACGCAACGAAATCACTGAAATCGGCGCCTATCGCTTCCGCATCCTGAATGCCGACAGTCGTCGCATTCATTTGCTGCGACTGACACCTATCGCCCGGTAAAACCTAAGGATTGAAATGCGCTGGACAACCCGCCCCGGCTGGCCCGGTAACCTGCTGGCCGTGGCGGCCGGTGCAATCACCACCCTGGCCCTGGCGCCATTCGACATCTGGCCGCTGGCATTGCTGGCGGTCGGGCTTTTCTATGCCGGCTTGCGTGAACTGAGCCCTCGTCAGGCCTTGGGTCGTGGATGGTGTTTCGGTTTCGGCCTGTTTGGCGCCGGCACGAGCTGGATTTATTACAGCATTCACCACTTCGGCGGCGCTTCAGTGCTGCTGGCCGGGTTCCTGATGCTGATCTTCACGGCCGCGATCGCCTGGTTCTTTGCCCTGCCCGCCTGGCTTTGGGCACGCTGGCTGCGTCGTAACGAAGCGCCGCTGGCCGATGCCTTGGCTTTCGCGGCGCTGTGGGTCGGCCAAGAGGCATTCCGTGGCTGGTTCCTCACGGGTTTTCCGTGGCTCTACTCCGGTTACAGCCAACTCGACGGCCCACTGACCGGGCTCGCACCTGTCGGCGGGATGTGGCTGATTTCCTTCACCCTGGCCCTGACTGCCGCACTGATCTACAACGGCATGCGCCTGGTTCGCACAGGTCGCAAGGTTTTCATCGCGATGGGTGCCCTGCTACTGGTGGGTCCCTGGGTCGCCGGCCTGGCACTCAAGCACCACGCCTGGACCAGCCCTGCGGGCGCACCGCTGAGTGTCGCGGCGATTCAGGGCAACGTCGAACAAAGCATGAAATGGGATCCGGCGCAGCTCAATGCGCAACTGGCGCTGTACCGCGACATGAGTTTCAGCTCCAAGCGCGTCGACCTGTTGATCTGGCCGGAAACCGCAATCCCGATACTCAAGGAGTCCGCCGAGGGCTACCTGGGCATGATGGGCAAGTTCGCTTCCGAGCGGGATTCGGCATTCATCACCGGCGTACCGATCCGCGAAGTCGTGCGTCACGAAAAGCGCTTCTTCAATGGCATCACTGTGGTTGGCGAAGGCGATGGCACTTACCTCAAGCAAAAACTGGTGCCATTTGGCGAATACGTGCCGTTGCAGGATATGCTGCGCGGGCTGATCGCCTTCTTCGACTTGCCGATGTCGGACTTTGCCCGAGGCCCTGCCGATCAGCCTATGCTGCAAGCCAAGGGCTATCAGATTGCGCCGTTCATCTGCTACGAAGTGGTGTATCCGGAGTTTGCCGCGAGCCTCGCCGCCCAGAGCGATCTGCTGCTGACGATCAGCAACGACACCTGGTTCGGCACCTCCATCGGCCCGCTGCAACATTTGCAGATGGCTCAGATGCGAGCCCTGGAGGCAGGGCGCTGGATGATCCGCGCCACCAATAACGGCGTGACCGGCCTGATCAACCCGTTCGGGCAGATCACCACGCAGATTCCGCAGTTCGAACGCGGCATTCTTTATGGCGAAGTGGTGCCGATGCACAACCTGACGCCTTATCTGCAATGGCGTTCGTGGCCGCTGATCATTGTTTGCGTGCTGTTGTTTGGTTGGGCACTGATTGCGAGCCGGATGGCTAAAACGGTCTGACTTTCAACCCCTAAGGGAATGAGCTTTTGTGGCGAGGGCGCTTGCTTCCTCGCCACAAAAGCCTGCCAGCCATGGCTATCGATAAAACAACGAATACCCGACCTGCCCCACCGCCTCATTCAACAACTGCCCGCTCTGCCAGATCGCCTTGAACTCTGGCAACCAGCCACCCAGCGGCCGGGCGTTATCCACGCCTAGAAAGCCCATCGGCGCAGGCACTACTTCAAATCCGGCCTTGCGGAAACTCCAGACCGACCGCGGCATATGCCGGGCTTGCGTAACCACCACCACACGCTTGATTCCTTCAGGCAACAACACTTCGGCGCTGAACTGCGCATTTTCCCAGGTCGTGCGGCTGCGTGCTTCCTGCCAACGCACGTTCACGCCGAAATCATCGCGCAGTGAATCGGCCATCAATTTTGCTTCGCTCGGCGGCGTACCGTAATGCAGGCCGCCACTGGTCAGAATCGGCAGGCCCGAAGCCTTGGCCAGGCGCGCCGCATAGCGCTCCCGTTCCAGGCCTATCCCGGTCGGTTGATCGGCGCCCCATGCCGGATCGCCTCTCTCGCGTCCCGAGCCCAGAATCACGATGGCATCAGCGCGCTGCCCCAGCGTTGCCCATTCGTTCAACGCGAGCGGTGGCTCTCGCTCCAGCAGTTTGGCACTCCACTGCACCACGACAGGCAGGCTCATCAGCCAGAAACCGCCCAGCCCCAGAGCAAAGCACAAACCGGCGAGCCTCGGACGCGAGCGACGCAACCACCAGGCAAGCGCCAACAAAAGCAACAGAATGCCGGGGGGCAAGAGAAGTTGTTTCACGAAATAACGAAAAGGCATCGAGCATCTCCATGAAGATGCTCGAAGCCTAAGTGGGTTGAAGCGATGCGACAATAAATACGGAAGGACTATGCTTCAAAAAGCCCATGGTGCGCGGCTCTATGCCCTCACTTGAATTGCAGGGACCGGACCTTTACCGCGTCTCTGCCGGGTACTTTGTCCTTGAGCCAGATAATCTTGGCCGAACGTGGTGCGTCGAGTTGCTTCACTGCTTCAGACAAGCATCCGTGCGTCTCACGCTCACAACGATCCAGATACGCCTTGACCAGGGCAAACTCTGCGGGGCTCAAGCCACGCAATTCAAGCTCAAGCGGGCGTTCATCACGCAGACGGCCAGCGGTTTTTGCCGCGTCAAGGGCCATTCCAAGACGATCGATCAGTCTTTCGTACAACTCCGGTTTAGTAGCTTTTTGCCGTGACTCAACCATCCCTCACCTCATTGGAAGATAAGACCTACTCCCCAGTTAGAGCTTAGCTTCCATGAACAAACCGGCTGAACGCCGCGACCAACGGCCCTCGCAGCCGTTTTCGCGAGACGCGCGGCCGTAATCAGGGTTTCCCTCGATAGAGTGCGGTCATGTATGCTACGGCGCTTCCTGTAACTCCACTTCCAGCTCGTCTGGACACCGAAACGCCGAATTGGCGCGTTCACCGTCCAGCGTCGCATTGAAGAGGATTAGGCCACCCCTATTCAGTTCAAAAGTAGCCATGCACGAACAATATCAGCCCCGTGAGATCGAAGCCGCCGCCCAGAAATTCTGGGACGAGCAAAAGTCCTTTGAAGTCAGTGAACAGCCAGGCAAGGAGACTTACTACTGCCTGTCGATGTTCCCTTACCCCAGCGGCAAGCTACACATGGGGCACGTGCGCAACTACACCATCGGCGACGTGATCTCCCGCTATCAGCGCATGCAAGGCAAGAACGTCCTGCAACCCATGGGTTGGGACGCCTTCGGCATGCCGGCGGAAAACGCCGCGATGAAGAACAACGTAGCGCCCGCCAAGTGGACCTACGAAAACATCGCCTACATGAAATCCCAGCTGCGCAGCCTGGGCCTGGCAGTGGACTGGTCGCGTGAAGTGACCACCTGCAAGCCTGATTACTACCGCTGGGAACAATGGCTGTTCACTCGCCTGTTCGAAAAAGGCGTGATCTACAAAAAAAGCGGCACCGTGAACTGGGACCCGGTCGACCAGACCGTCCTGGCCAACGAACAGGTGATCGACGGTCGCGGATGGCGTTCCGGCGCGCTGATCGAAAAGCGCGAAATCCCGATGTACTACTTCAAGATCACCGCTTACGCGGATGAGCTGCTGGAGAGCCTCGACGAACTGACTGGCTGGCCTGAACAGGTCAAGACCATGCAGCGCAACTGGATCGGCAAATCCCGCGGCATGGAAGTGCAGTTCCCGTACGACGTCGATTCCATCGGCGAAACCGGTGCACTGAAAGTCTTTACTACCCGTCCGGACACCCTGATGGGCGCGACCTACGTCGCTGTGGCCGCCGAGCACCATCTGGCCAGCCTGGCCGCGCAGAACAATCCCGAGCTGCAAGCGTTCATCGCTGAATGCAAGGGCGGCAGCGTCGCCGAAGCCGACGTCGCCACTCAAGAGAAAAAAGGCCTGCCAACCGGCCTGTTCGTCGAACATCCACTGACCGGCGAAAAACTGCCAGTCTGGGTCGCCAACTATGTGCTGATGCATTACGGCGACGGTGCGGTGATGGCTGTTCCGGCCCACGACGAGCGCGATTTCGAATTCGCCCTCAAGTACAACCTGCCGGTCAAATCCGTGGTGCGCACCAGCTCCGGTGACACCAACCCGGCGCCATGGCAAGACGCCTACGGCGAGCACGGCACGCTGATCAACTCCGGTGAGTTCGACGGTCTCGATTTCGCAGGCGCCTTCGATGCCATCGAAGTCGCCCTGATCAAGAAAAACCTCGGTGCCTCGCGCACCCAGTTCCGCCTGCGCGACTGGGGCATCAGCCGCCAGCGCTACTGGGGCTGCCCGATCCCGATCATCCACTGCACCAGCTGCGGTGACGTACCGGTGCCGGAAGACCAACTGCCTGTGGTACTGCCGGAAGACGTCGTTCCCGATGGCGCCGGCTCGCCGCTGGCACGCATGCCCGAGTTCTACGAGTGCAGCTGCCCGAAATGCGGCCAGCCTGCCAAGCGTGAAACCGACACCATGGACACCTTCGTCGAGTCCTCGTGGTACTACGCCCGCTACGCCTCGCCGCACTTTGAAGGTGGCCTGGTAGAAAAATCGGCGGCCGACCACTGGTTGCCGGTGGACCAGTACATCGGCGGTATCGAACACGCGATTCTTCACCTGCTCTACGCGCGCTTCTTCCACAAGCTGATGCGCGATGAAGGCCTGGTGAGCTCCAACGAGCCATTCAAGAACCTGCTGACCCAAGGCATGGTGATCGCCGAGACTTACTACCGTCGTGAAGCCAACGGTGCCTACACCTGGTTCAACCCGGCGGACGTAGAACTCGAACGCGACAGCAAGGCCAAGGTCATCAGCGCCAAGCTAATCGCGGACGGCCTGCCGGTGGAAATCGGTGGCACCGAGAAGATGGCCAAGTCGAAGAACAACGGTGTTGACCCACAATCGATGATTGATCAGTTCGGCGCCGATACCTGCCGCCTGTTCATGATGTTCGCCTCGCCACCTGACATGAGCGCGGAGTGGTCCGACTCCGGCGTAGAGGGTTCGCATCGTTTCCTCAAGCGCGTCTGGCGTCTGGCTCAAGCGCACGTCACTCAGGGCCTGCCGGGCAAACTGGACGTCGCCAACCTGAACGACGAGCAGAAAGCCATTCGCCGTTCGATCCACCAGGCCATCAAACAGGCCAGCCACGACGTCGGCCAGAACCACAAATTCAATACCGCCATCGCCCAAGTGATGACGCTGATGAACGTGCTGGAAAAAGCACCGCAAGGCACCGAACAGGATCGCGCACTGGTTCAGGAAGGCCTGGAAACCGTGACGCTGCTCCTGGCCCCGATCACGCCGCACATCAGCCACGAGCTGTGGAATCAACTGGGTCACGCCGATCCGGTGATCGACGCTGGCTGGCCGGTGCTGGACGACAGCGCGCTGGTGCAGGACAGCCTGACGCTGGTCATCCAGGTCAACGGCAAGCTGCGCGGCCAGATCGAAATGCCTGCCGGCGCGACGCGTGAACAAGTCGAAGCCGCTGCCCGCGCCAACGACAACGTGCTGCGTTTCGTCGATGGCCTGACTATTCGAAAAGTGATCGTGGTGCCCGGGAAACTGGTCAACATCGTCGCCAGCTAATTGGATCAGGCGCCAGGTCATGCCCGGCGCCGCGTAAAACCTTTCGGGCCGCCTGATCGGCCCACCTGGTTTCAAGGGGAGCAACACAATGATCAAACGCAACTTGCTGGTGATGGGCCTTGCGGTCCTGTTAAGCGCCTGCGGTTTCCATCTGCGCGGCACCGGCACCACCGAACTGGCGATCAAGGAACTCGATCTGAGCGCGCGCAACGCCTACGGCGAAACCGTGACGCAACTGCGTCAGGTGCTGGAAAGCAGCGGCGTCAAGGTCTACACCGGCGCTCCGTACAAACTGGTGCTGACCGACGAACAGGAAAGCCAGCGCATCCTCAGCTATGCCGGCGCCGGTCGTACTGGCGAGTACCAGGTGACCACAGTCCTCAACTACGACATTCGTGGTCAGGGCGACCTTGACCTGTTGAGCGACAAGCTTGAAGTGCAGAAGATTTTCATCCATGACGGCAACAACCTTGTAGGTTCCGACCAGGAAGCCGCCGACGCCCGCCGGGAAACCCGTCGCGAACTGGTACAGCGCATGATGCTGCGCCTGCAACAACTGACCCCAGCCCAACTGGATCAGCTGCAGCAGACCGCCGATGCCAAGGCCAAGGCTGAAGCCGCGGCAATGGAAGCGGCGCGAAAGGCTGAAGCGGAAACGCCGCGTCAGTCGCCTATCGAACTGCCGCAGCAATAAGACTTACGGGGCGCTCAGGCGCCCCGTTCGCCCTCTCTTATGAAGCTCGCTCCCGCCCAACTCGCCAAACACCTGCAAGGCGCCCTCGCGCCGGTCTACGTCATCAGTGGCGACGATCCCTTGCTGTGCCAGGAAGCTGCGGACGCTATTCGTAGCGCCGCCCGTCAACAGGGTTTCGACGAGCGCCAGGTCTTTGCCGCCGACGCCAGTTTCGACTGGGGTACATTGCTGCAAGCCGGCGCCAGCATGTCGCTGTTCGCCGAGAAGCGCCTGCTGGAGCTGCGTTTGCCATCCGGCAAGCCCGGTGACAAAGGTGCTGCTGCGCTCATCGAATACTGCTCGCGACCGGCCGAAGACACGTTGCTACTGATCAGCCTGCCGAAACTCGACGGCAGTGCACAGAAAACCAAGTGGGGCAAGGCGCTGGTCGAAGGCCAGCAGACCCAGTTCGTGCAGATCTGGCCGGTGGATATCAGCCAGCTGCCGAGCTGGATCCGGCAGCGCTTATCCCAGGCAGGACTTTCCGCCACCCAGGACGCTGTCGAGCTGATCGCCGCACGGGTCGAGGGCAACCTGCTGGCGGCGGCCCAGGAAATCGAAAAGCTCAAGCTGATGGCCGAAGAAGGTCAGATCACGGTGGAAACCGTGCAGGCGGCGGTAGCCGACAGTGCGCGTTTCGATGTCTTTGGGCTGACCGACGCGATTCTCAACGGTGAAGCCGCCCACGCCCTGCGCATGCTCGAAGGGTTGCGCGGTGAAGGTGTCGAGCCACCGGTCATTCTCTGGGCCCTGGCCAGGGAACTGCGCCTTCTGGCTAATTTGTCGCTGCAGTACAGCCAAGGTGTGCCCTTGGATAAAGCCTTCAGCCAGGCCCGACCGCCGGTCTGGGACAAGCGCAAACCACTGATGAGCAAGGCCCTGCAACGCTATTCGGCGCAACGCTGGGCGCAGTTGCTTCTCGAAGCGCAGCGCATCGACGCGCAAATCAAGGGCCAGGCGGCCGGTTCGCCGTGGATGAGTTTGAGTCGGTTGTCGTTGTTGATGGCTGGTCAGCGTCTGACATTACCTGCCGAATAAGGCTTTTTGTGGCAAGGGAGCTTGCTCCCGCTGGGTTACGAAGCAACCCCAACCAGACGCCGAGCATTTTCTGTCAAACGCGCTTACAAGTTTACGACTGCTTCGCAGCCGAACGGGAGCAAGCTCCCTCGCCACAAATCAGCATTCCTACACATCGTGGGGCTGGACAGAACCCCAACTTCAGCCGAAGATTTACCCCGCAAAAAACCCTCAATTGCGAGAGATCATCATGAGCAAAAAGCCGTCCAAACACGGCCCCAACAAGGCCAAATCCATCATCGCCCAGCCACTGTTCCGCAGCCGTCAGGAACGAGCCGGCAAAGGCAAAGTCAGCTACCGCCGCGAAGCCTTCCAGTCTAATAGCTGGGAGGCTTCTTACTTTCTGGCAGCCTGAAAGGCATGCGAACGCTCAACATGTTAAGGTCTGTACTTGATACGTATTTCCTGGACCCGTGCATGCCCTTTAGTCTTTCCCATCGTTGGCCCGTGCGCCAATTGATTGCTGCCTCCAGCCTCATATTGCTAGTCGCCTGCGCGGAAAAACCCACCGCCGCCGACGCCCAGCCGATTCAGTCACTTCCCGTCGCCACCGCTCCAGCGGTCATCCCGCCTGTGGTTCCAAACGGCGAAAACCTCGATATCCAGCCGACTCAAACCTTCGCCGAATGGCAGGCAGGTTTCCGCAAGGACGCCCTCGCGGCCGGCATCCGGGCCGATCTGTTCGACCGGGCCTTTGCCAATGTCAGCTTTGACCCGAGCGTGATCCGCGCCGACCGCAGCCAACCGGAATTCGCAAAACCGGTGTGGGAATACCTCGATGGCGCGCTGTCCCCCCTGCGGGTTCGCAAAGGCCAGGCGCTGGTCAGCCAATACGATGGCATTCTGCAAAGCATCGAACAGCGCTATGGTGTCGACCGTCAGGCATTGGTCGCGGTGTGGGGCATGGAGAGTAATTTCGGCCAGTTCCAGGGCAGCAAGTCGGTGATCAATTCGTTGGCGACCCTGGCCTACGAAGGCCGGCGTCCCGGTTTCGCCCACGCGCAATTGATCGCCGCCCTGCAGATCCTGCAGCAAGGCGATATCGAACCCGAGAAAATGCTTGGCTCCTGGGCTGGCGCCATGGGCCAGACCCAATTTATTCCTACCACCTACAACACTCACGCAGTGGACTTCGATGGTGACGGTCGGCGCGATATCTGGGGCAGCACCGCTGATGCGCTGGCCTCGACCGCGCACTACCTGCAAAGCTCCGGCTGGCAGAAAGGCCAGCCGTGGGGCTTCGAAGTGCAACTGCCAAGCAGCTTCAACTACGTGCTGGCCGATGGCACGATCCGCAAGAGTGTCGCCGAGTGGCGGCAACTGGGCGTGATGATGCCTGACGGCGGCCAAGTTCCGCCAGGCACCGAGCAACTCTCCGCAGCGTTGCTGCTGCCGGCCGGTTATCGTGGTCCGGCGTTCCTGGTACTCGACAACTTCCGGGCGATCCTCAAGTACAACAACTCGTCTTCATACGCCCTGGCGGTGAGCCTGTTGTCCGAGCGTTTCAACGGCGGGGGCCTGATCAGCGGCACCTGGCCGAAAGATGATTTGCCGTTGAGCCGCACCGAGCGGATTGAATTGCAAAACCTGCTGAGCGCCCAGCACTACGACGCGGGCAACGCCGACGGCATCATCGGCGCCAATACGCGCAAGGCGATCCGCAGCGCCCAGCAATCATTTGGCTGGCCGGCGGATGGTTATCCAACGCATAAGTTGCTGGAAGGCCTGCGTAACCGTTAAAAGCAAAAGATCGCAGCCTGCGGCAGCTCCTACAGAGGAACACGAATCCCTGTAGGAGCTGCCGCAGGCTGCGATCTTTTTTGCTATTTACCGGGTAACAACATCCTGCTCCAACACCAATTCCTTACTCCCCGCATCCAGCCTCACTAACGCCCCCATCGGCAAAGTCAGGTTCGGGTCGCAATGCCCGCTGCGCCACCCCGACAGCACCGGAATCTGCAACGGCTCGAACGTCTGCTTGAGCAATCGCTCCAGCGCCGTCACTTCTACACCCGCCACATCCCCCACCAGTACGCCCCGCAGCTTGTGCAGCGTGCCAGCCAGCCGCAGATGGGTCAGCAATCGGTCGATGCGATACAGCGGCTCGTTGATGTCTTCGATAAACAGGATCACGCCTTCGGCATCGATCTCGTAAGGCGTGCCCATGGTCGCGGCGATCATCGACAGATTGCCCCCCAACAAGCGCCCATGGGCGATGCCGGGCTCGATAGTGGTCAACGGGTAAGCCTTCGGGTGCGCGAGAACACTACCCGCCTTCACTTCTCCACTCAGCATGTTGAAGAAAGAAAACTCGGTGGGCGGCTGGCGGTTTCCCAACAAATCGGCGTTGAGTAGCGGACCGTGGAACGTCACGAAGCCGGCGTAGCGGCTGATTGCCAGGTGCAACGCGGTGATATCGCTGTAACCGATGAAAGGCTTGGCGTTGTTGCGCAGCAGATCGAAGTCGATTTGGTCGAGCAGTCGTGGCGTGCCATAACCCCCGCGCAGGCAGATGATCGCATCGACCTCACTGTCGGCGAAGGCGGCATGCAAGTCATTGAGTCGCACTTCATCACTACCCGCCAGGTAGCCACTTGTCTCATAGACGCCTGGAAACACTTTCAGCGAATAGCCCCGCGCGCGCATCCATTGCACGGCTTTGCGAGTGTCCAGCGCAGCGGGACCGGCCGGTGCAATAACGCCAATCTGCCCTTCTGACGGCAATAGCGGGACCGGTGCATGAGGGCAAAGGGTGTGGGTCGGTCGAGCGGTCATCCATATCTCCCTGGCGTAAAACCTCTGCACACAGTAATCAGGAACGGGAATAAACAGAAGAGGGTTTGTTGTCCAGGTGATTACAAAAAATACGGTAGTTGTCGTATCCAGGACAAAAAAACGCCCGCAAGGCCTAAAGCCGTGCGGGCGTTTTCATGTCGCGCCGTGGATCAGGACGACATCAGCTCGGCCTTGACCAGCTTCGCCTGCTCGTCAGCGTGGTACGACGAACGTACAAGAGGGCCGGAAGCGACGTTCTTGAAGCCCATTTTGTAACCTTCCTCGGCGAACCAGGCGAAGGTGTCCGGATGCACGAAACGCTGCACCGGCAAGTGACTGCGGGACGGTTGCAGGTATTGACCCAGGGTCAGCATATCGATGTCGTGTTCGCGCATGCGCTTCATGACTTCAATCACTTCGTCGTCGGTCTCGCCCAGACCCAGCATCAGGCCGGACTTGGTCGGAATGTGCGGCATCATCTGCTTGAAGCGTTGCAGCAGGGTCAGCGACCACTGGTAATCCGAACCCGGACGCGCAGCCTTGTACAGGCGCGGTACGGTTTCCAGGTTGTGGTTGAACACATCCGGTGGCTCAGCGGCGGTGATTTCCAGGGCAATGTCCATGCGGCCACGGTAATCCGGAACCAGGGTTTCGAGCTGCACGTTCGGCGACAGCTTGCGGATTTCGCGGATGCAGTCGGCAAAGTGCTGGGCACCGCCATCACGCAGGTCGTCGCGGTCTACCGAGGTGATCACCACGTACTTCAGGCGCAAGTCGGCAATGGCGATGGCCAGGCTTTCCGGCTCGTTGACGTCCAGTGGTTTCGGCCGACCGTGACCGACGTCGCAGAACGGGCAGCGACGGGTGCAGATGTCACCCATGATCATGAAGGTCGCGGTGCCACCGGAGAAGCACTCGCCCAGGTTCGGGCAGGAGGCTTCTTCGCAGACACTGTGCAGCTTATGTTTGCGCAACAGCGCCTTGATGCGGTCGACTTCCGGAGACACCGGAATGCGCACACGAATCCAGTCAGGCTTTTTCGGCAGTTCAGTGGTCGGAATGATCTTCACCGGGATGCGTGCAACCTTCTCGGCGCCGCGCAGCTTTACGCCGGCTTCAACCTTGGCACGCGGGGCCGGACGCTCGGTGACATCCTGCGTCGGGATCATGGTTTGCACTGCATCAGTAGTCATATCAGTCGATTCCGCCCGTTAGGGTCGTCTGCTCAGCATAGTCGAGGTGTTTGACGAGCTGCGCGCGCAGCCGGGCACTTACCTCGGCAAATTCAATCGATCCTGCATGATCGCTCAGCTGGGTCATCGCCAGCCCGGCGTAGCCGCAGGGATTAATCCGTCGAAACGGTTCCAGGTTCATGTCCACGTTCAGGGCCAGGCCATGAAAGGAACAACCGTGGCGGATCCGCAGACCCAGGGAAGCGATTTTCGCGCCATCGACGTAGACACCCGGCGCATCCGGCTTGGCCGCCGCAGTCACGCCATAGCTGGAGAGCAGCTCGATCAGGCACGACTCCATACGGCTCACCAGGTCGCGCACGCCAAATCCCAGCTTGCGCACATCCAGCAGCAGATAAGCCACCAGTTGCCCGGGCCCGTGATACGTCACCTGACCACCGCGATCGACTTGCACCACCGGAATATCTCCCGGCAGCAACAAGTGTTCGGCCTTGCCGGCCTGACCTTGGGTAAAAACCGGCGCGTGTTCGACCAGCCAGATCTCGTCGGCGGCATCGCTGCCGCGTTCGTTGGTAAAGCGCTGCATGGCATGCCAGACCGGCTCGTAAGCCATCTGGCCGAGCTCGCGAAAGCCCAGCGTGCCAGACATCACAGCACCATGTGCACGAAGCCGGTAGCCCGCAGTTCGCTGTTAATGTTGTACAGCTGGTCCTGGTCGGTGGCGACGATGTGCAACTGAATAGTGGTGTATTTGCCGTTGGTGCTTTGGCGCTCATCCACACGGTCATGGTTGATCGTCGCGTGTTTCTTGACGATCTCGATGATCTTGTCTTTGTTGCCTACGCCGGTATCGCTGATCACCTTAACCGGGTAATCAACGTTGGGGAATTCGATCTTAGGCGCCTTTACTTCGGTATCGGTCATGGCGTAACGGCCTCGTAAGCGTAAGCCGTGGCGACGGGCATAACCCCACGCCGGATGAGCGCGGGGCCATGCAGGTGCACACTATCAGTTGAACAAGCCGTAGAAGAATAGACGGATGCTATCCCACATGCGGCGGAAGATACCACCCTCTTCGACGCCATCCAGAGCGATCAGGTCGGCGCTGTGCACCACTTTGTCGTCCAGTTTGACTTCGACTTTACCGATCACGTCGCCCTTGGCGATTGGCGCAACCAGTTGCGGGTTCATGGTCATGCTGGCAGCAAGCTTTTTCAGCTGGCCTTTCGGCAGGGTCATGGTCAGGTCTTCAGCCAGGCCGGCTTTGACTTGATTGGTCGCACCTTTCCAGACAGGAGCCTGAGCCAGCTCGGCGCCCTTCTGGTAGAAGGTCTGGGTTTCGAAGAAACGGAAACCGTAAGTCAGCAGCTTCTGGGTCTCGGCGGCGCGAGCCACTTCACTGTTGGTGCCGAACACCACGGCGATCAGGCGCATGCCATCACGCACGGCCGAAGACACCATGCAGTAGCCTGCTTCGTCGGTGTGGCCGGTTTTCAAGCCGTCGACAGTCTTGTCGCGCCACAGCAGCAGGTTGCGGTTAGGTTGCTTGATGCCGTTCCAGAAGAACTCTTTCTGCGAGTAGATCGCGTAGTGAGCCGGATCTTCGTGGATGATCGCGCGAGCCAGCACAGCCATGTCGTGAGCCGACGAGTAGTGCTCAGGGTTCGGCAGGCCGGTCGGGTTCATGAAGTGGCTGTTGGTCATGCCCAGGTCGCCAACGGTTTTGTTCATCATGTCGGCGAACGCGTCTTCGCTGCCGGCGATGTGCTCGGAGAGCGCAACACTGGCGTCGTTGCCCGACTGGATGATGATGCCGTGCAGCAGGTCGCTGACAGTCACTTGCGAGCCGACCTTGATGAACATCCGCGAACCGCCGGTACGCCAGGCGTTTTCGCTCACGGTTACCGGATCGTTTTCACCGATCTGGCCACGACGGATTTCCAGGGTCGCGATGTAAGCCGTCATCAGCTTGGTCAGACTGGCTGGCGGCAGACGCTGGTCACCATTGTTTTCGACCAGCACGTTGCCGCTGCTGGCGTCCATGAGCACGTAGGCCTTGGCGGCCAGTTGCGGTGGCGACGGCATCATCTCGACCGCGAATGCGGCAGGCGAGAGGAGCAGCGGGACTAGAAGGCACAGGCGTTTGGCAAAGGTGGTGATGTTCATCCGTCTCTCGAAATCGCTAATGGAAACTTGCCCGAAGGCAAAAACTAATCAAATAACCTCTAACGGGTTATCGCGTGTTCAGTCGTTCACTCTGCAACCCTTGCCGGGCTTTTGTTCTTCGACGAGCCAACAACCTGGTTCATCCCCGACCGCAGATGAACCGTCAAACAAGTCCTACGTATTACTCGGTGACCACGCTCGGCGAACCAAGATTGGCCAGGCGCACACTGTTCTGCACTTGCTGTATTTCACCCGGCGAACCAATCGGCCCCAGGCGTACCCGATGCAGCGTTTGTTGATTGCGCACGATCGAGCTGATGAACACCGGGGCGCTCACCATCCCGCTGAGCTTGGATCTCAGCAGTTCGGCAGCGTCCGGGTTGGCGAACGCGCCCACCTGAAGGTACTGGCCAGAGGCTGCTGTGGATGGTTTTTTTGTATCGATCTGAACAGGCACAACAGCGGCGGCGTGTTGCTGCGGCGGTGGCGTCCATTGCTCGACCGTACCGGCCGAAGCCGTGATCACCGGGGCGCTATTCTGCGCGACTTGCGGCTCGTTGAGCATCAAAGGCGCCGGACGGCCCTTGGCTGCCCACCATTGCTGCGGATCGATACCTTCGACCTTGACCCGCGCCGTGCCGGTTTCGGCATAGCCAAGTTTCTTGGCCGCGGCATAGGACAAATCGATGATCCGGTCCGAATAGAACGGACCACGGTCGTTGACCCGCAGGATAACTGTCCTGTTGTTGTCCAGGTTAGTCACCCGAACGTAACTTGGCAGTGGCAAAGTCTTGTGCGCGGCGCTCATGCCGTACAAGTCATACACTTCGCCGTTGGCGGTGTTCTGACCGTGGAACTTGGTGCCGTACCAGGAGGCAGTGCCTGACTGCACGTAGGTCTTGGACTCCTGAAGCGGGAAGTACGTCTTGCCCAGCACGGTGTACGGGTTGGCCTTGTACGGGCCGGTGTGCAGGGTCGGCGTGGCATCCGGGATACGCGATACATCGACGTCCCACCATGGCGCGCCATCCTTGTGGGCACGGTTGATGTCCAGCCCCGGCGCCGAGCGCACGGCGGTGGTGGATTTCTGTGTCGGCGCGCGACTGGTCGAGCAACTGGCGACCAGCACTGCCAGCGCGGCCAATGCCATCAGCTTCAGGGGTTTATTCATAGGCAATGCCCGCATTACTTGACGCCCCGTGCTTGGACCAGCTGTTCAGACAGTTGATGTACAGCCATGGCGTACATCACGCTGCGGTTATAACGCGTGATTGCGTAAAAATTCTTCAGGCCCATCCAGTATTCGGGGCCATTGTCGCCTTCCAGCCGGAAAGCGGTAACCGGCATATCATCGCGCAGCGCATCATGACTTGACCAGCCCAGAGCCCGCAACTCTCCGACGGTTTTAGTCGGCTCGATGCCCGTGGTCAAACCTTCATCCGCCTGATCGCCGCGTACATCGGCGCGACTGACTACCGGCTCACCGGCGACCCAGCCGTGACGTTTGAAGTAACTGGCAACGCTGCCAATGGCATCGTCCGGATTGGTCCAGATATTGATGTGGCCGTCACCGTCGAAATCCACCGCATAGGCGCGAAAGCTGCTCGGCATGAACTGTGGCAAGCCCATGGCACCGGCGTAGGAACCTTTGAGGGTCAACGGATCAACCTGCTCTTCACGGGCCAACAGCAGGAATTCACGTAATTCCTTGCGGAAAAATTCGGCACGGGGAGGATAGTCGAAACCCAGGGTCGATAAAGCATCGACTACCCGGAAATTGCCGGTATTACGTCCGAAAAAGGTCTCAACGCCGATGATCGAGACGATTACCTGGGCCGGCACACCGTACTCTTGCTCGGCACGCGCCAGGACCGCCTCGTGCTGACGCCAGAAGTCCACGCCACGGGCAATGCGCGCATCGGTGATGAACATCGGGCGATATTCGTTCCACTGCTTGACCCGTTCTGCGGGTTTTGAAATCGCGTCCAGAATCGACTGCTTGCGCTCGGCTTCGCGGAACACGCCCATCAGCTGTTCACCGGCGAAACCGTAGTCGCGGGTCATTTCACCGACGAATTCGGCCACCTGTGGCGAGCCCTCGTAATCGCCGGCCAACGCTTCCTGCGCGGTGCCAAGGATGCTTACCAGGCCGACCCATGGCGCGTATCGAGTCGCCCAGCCACGCATTACTTGCATTGAACTCTTCACCTTATTCAAACCTGCGCGATCCACTTGCGATGGGTATGGATCGACATCAAAACCCCAAACGCTGACAGCAGCGTCACCAGCGAAGTTCCTCCGTAGCTAATGAATGGCAACGGCACCCCCACCACCGGCAACAGGCCACTGACCATACCGATGTTGACGAAAACATATACAAAAAACGTCATGGTCAGGCTGCCTGCCAGCAATTTGCCGAACAATGTCTGGGCCTGAGCAGTAATTACAAGGCCACGACCGATCAACAGCAGGTAGATCAGCAGCAGTGCGCAGATGCCCACCAGACCGAACTCTTCGCCCATGACCGCAATAATGAAGTCGGTGTGGCTTTCCGGCAGGAAGTCCAGGTGCGACTGAGTGCCGAGCAACCAACCCTTGCCGAACACGCCGCCGGAGCCGATGGCTGCCTTCGACTGAATGATGTTCCAGCCAGTACCCAGCGGATCGCTTTCCGGGTCGAGGAACGTCAGGATCCGCTGCTTCTGGTAGTCGTGCATGATGAAGAACCACATCGCCACGGCGACCGGCACGGCAGCGGCAAGCACGCTGAGAATCCAGCGCCAGCGCAGGCCGCCCATGAACAACACGAACGCGCCGCCGGCAAGGATCAGCAGCGAAGTGCCGAGGTCCGGTTGCCGCACGATCAGAATGAACGGGATGCCAATCAGCATGAGGCTGATGCCGACGTGCTTGAGCTGCGGTGGCAACGTACGTTTTGACAAGTACCAGGCAATGGTCGCTGGCATCAGGATCTTCATGAACTCCGAAGGCTGGAAGCGGATCACGCCGGGGATGTTGATCCAGCGCGTAGCGCCCATGGCGTTGTGCCCCATGACGTCCACCACCACCAGCAACAGCACACCAATCACATAGCCAACCGGCACCCAGCGGGCCATGAAGCGCGGTTCGAACTGAGCGATGACGATCATCGACACCAGGCCAATACCGAACGACGTGGCTTGCTTGGCCAAGAGATCCCAGCTTTTGCCACTGGCGGAATACAGCACGAACAGGCTGCCGGCGGCGAGAGTCAGCAGCAAAATCAGCAACGGGCCGTCGATGTGCAGACGTTGCAGCAGCGTCGCACGTCGACGCATCACATCCTCGCTGGAGAGCATGCGATCAAAGTTATTCATCACGGGCGGTTGCCTCTGCACTGATAGGGCTGGCGTATTCGGGCTTCAACCGGCCGTCCGGGCCCAGAAGCCAGGCGTCCATGACCTGTCGCACCACCGGCGCGGCGACACCAGAACCGGATTCACCGTTCTCGACCATCACCGAGACCACGATTTTCGGGTCGTCAGCCGGTGCAAAACCAACGAACAAGGCGTGGTCGCGGTGGCGCTCCTGAACCTTGGATCGGTCATATTTCTCGCCCTGCTTGATTGCGACGACCTGGGCCGTACCGCTCTTGCCGGCGATGCGGTATTGCGCACCGATCGAGGCTTTGCGCGCCGTACCGCGGGCGCCGTGCATCACTTGCTGCATGCCGTGGTTGACCTTGCTCCAGTCGGACGGGTCACGCAGGATGATGTCCGGCATCGGGTTTTCATCCACCGGCTTCTCGCCTTCGATGGTCTTGGCCAGGTGCGGACGGTTCCAGATGCCTTTGTTGGCCACCAGCGCGGTGGCCTGGGCCAGTTGCAACGGGGTCGACTGCATGTAGCCCTGGCCGATACCGAGAATCAGCGTTTCGCCGGGGAACCACGCCTGGCGGCGCGTCGCACGCTTCCACTCGCGAGTAGGCATTAAACCGGGCGACTCTTCGAACATGTCCAAGGAGACTTTCTGACCAATGCCAAACTTGGTCATGTACGCCGACAACCGATCGATCCCCAGCTTGTGGGCCAGGTCATAGAAGTAGGTGTCGTTGGAACGCATGATCGCCGTGTCGAGGTCGACGAAACCGTCACCGGTGCGGTTCCAGTTGCGATATTTGTGATCGTAGTTGGGCAGCATGTAATAACCGGGGTCGAACACTCGGGTCGAAGCCGTCACGACACCAGCGTCCAGCCCGGCAATCGCCACCGCTGGTTTGATGGTCGAACCCGGTGGGTACAGACCGCGCAGCACGCGGTTGAACAGCGGTCGATCGATCGAGTCGCGCAGTTCGGAATAAGCCTTGGAGCTGATGCCGGTGACGAACAGGTTCGGGTCGAAACTCGGCTGACTGACCATCGCCAGCACCTCGCCGGTTTTCGGGTCCAGCGCCACCACTGCACCACGACGACCACCGAGCGCGGCTTCGGCGGCTTCCTGCAGTTTGATGTCCAGGCTCAGGACAATGTCCTTGCCGGAAATCGGTTCGGTACGCTTGAGCACCCGCAATACGCGGCCCCGAGCGTTGGTCTCGACTTCTTCGTAACCCACCTGACCGTGCAGCTCCGGCTCATAAAAGCGTTCGATGCCGGTTTTGCCAATTTGGTGGGTGCCGCTGTAACTCACTGGATCGAGAGACTTGAGTTCTTTTTCGTTGATCCGCCCCATGTAACCCACCGAATGCGCAAAATGCGCACCCTGCGGATAGTGACGAACCAGTTGTGCGACCACTTCCACCCCCGGCAACCGGAACTGGTTCACGGCGATGCGGGCGATCTGCTCTTCGGTCAATTCAAACAGGATCGGCACCGGCTCGAACGGCCGACGTCCCTGGCGCATGCGCTTCTCGAAAACCACCCGGTCCTCGGGCGTCAGCTCCAGCACTTCGACGATCACGTCGAGCACTTGTTGCCAGTCACCGGAGCGCTCGCGGGTCATGCTCAGGCTGAAACTCGGCCGGTTATCGGCAATCACCACGCCGTTACGGTCGAAAATCAACCCGCGGGTCGGCGGAATCGGCTGCACATGCACACGGTTGTTTTCCGACAGGGTCGAGTGGTACTCGTACTGGATCACCTGGAGGAAATACAGACGGGCAATCAACACGCCAATCAGCGTCACAACTGCAATTGCCCCGAACACGACGCGGCCACGCACCAGACGGGCGTCTTTTTCGTGGTCCTTGATGCGGATCGGTTGGGACATGAGAGCAGAACTACTTGTGGTAAGGGTGGCCGGACAGCACTGTCCAGGCACGATACAGCTGTTCCCCGATGAGGATTCGCACCAGCGGGTGCGGCAACGTCAAGGGCGATAACGACCAGCGCTGATCGGCACGGGCACAGACTTCAGGCGCCAGCCCTTCGGGGCCGCCGACCATGAAATTCACCGTGCGCGAGTCCAGCCGCCAGCGATCGAGTTCGACCGCCAGTTGCTCGGTGCTCCAGGGCTTGCCGTGGACTTCGAGGGTGACAACGCGCTCATTCGGCCCGACCTTGGCCAGCATGGCTTCGCCTTCCTGACGGATGAAGCGCGCCACGTCGGCGTTCTTGCCACGCGTGTTGAGCGGAATTTCCACCAGTTCAAGCGCCAGCTCGGACGGAAGACGCTTGGCATATTCATGCCAGCCCTCTTCCACCCATTTGGGCATGCGTGAACCGACGGCGATCAGTCGCAGTCGCACAGCCGTTCCTTATTCCTGGTCTTTGTTGAGCTTGTTGAAATGCTCGTGACCAACTTCAGGGCTGTGGTGTTTGCCATCGGCGGCACGGCTCTGCTCGGCACCTTTCCACAGGCGCTCCAGGTCGTAGAACTGACGGGCGTTGGAGGTCATCATGTGGACGATCACGTCGTCCATGTCCAACAGCACCCAGTCGCTGTCGCCCTTGCCTTCTTCACCCAGCGGCTTGATGCCCAGGGCTTTGACCGCTTCACGGACCTTGTCCAGCATCGCGCCGATCTGGCGGTTGGAGGTACCGGTGGCGATGATCATATAGTCAGTGATGCTCTGCTTGTCACGAACGTCGATGACCAGCACGTCCTGGGCCTTGACGTCTTCCAGGGCCGCTACAGCGATCTTGACCAGCTCGTCGCCTTTAGGCGGCTCGGCAGCGAGCACCTTTTCCGGCAGCGGAGCACTCTTGAACGTGCCTTTGCGCTTAACTTTGTTTACTTCGTTGTTCGTCATAAAAAACTCGTTTTGCTCGTATGTTCGGGCGCTTCAATACACGTTGTTGCCACGTGCCTTGAGGCACTCCTATTCAGTTCGACGCACGGTAAAGTCCGTGCGCATCGATGTAGGCCAGGACCGCGTCGGGCACCAGGAAACGTACCGACTTACCGCTGGCCAGCAGTTGACGGATCTGGGTGGCGGATACCGCGAGCGGCGTCTGCCAGACGAATGCAATCTGTCCACTCGGCCCTTTGAGGGCCAGCGGGTCGCTCACCGAGCGCGCTGCCAGCAGGTTGCGCAAGGCATCCGGCGGTTCGCTGTCGGCATCCGGGCGTTGCAACACCAGGATATGGCAATGCTGGAGCAACTCTTCCCAGCGGTGCCAAGTGGGCAGGCCGCAAAATGCGTCCCAGCCCAAAAGCAGAAAAACCTGGGTCTCGGCGGCCATTTCGGCACGCATCAACTCCAGGGTATCGATGGTGTAGGACGGCTTGTCCCGCTGCAATTCGCGGGCGTCCACCACCAACGGCGCCACACCGGCCACCGCGCACTCGACCATCGCCAGTCGGTCTTTCGCCGACACCTGCGGCGTATTCCGATGAGGCGGCCTGGCACTGGGTGTCAGACGCAGCTCATCGAGCGCCAGCGATTCGGCGACTTCCAGCGCACCACGCAGATGGCCGATGTGCACCGGGTCGAAAGTCCCGCCCAGTACGCCGATGCGTCGAGGTCGAAGCGCGCTGGCGGTTACCGGGGCTGACGGGTCGAGGTCGCCCAAGTCAGACTGGCTCCTGTCCGCGCAGCTGGCCATCACCGACCACGATGTACTTCTCGCAGGTCAAACCTTCGAGGCCCACCGGGCCGCGGGCGTGCAGCTTATCAGTAGAAATGCCGATCTCGGCACCCAATCCGTATTCAAAGCCATCGGCGAAGCACGTCGGGGTGTTGATCATCACCGACGAAGAGTCGACTTCAGCCATGAAACGCCGGGTGTCGCCCTGGTGTTCGCTGACAATCGAATCGGTGTGGTGAGAGCCGTAATGGTTGATGTGTTCGATGGCCTGGTCCAGCCCGTCGACCACACGGATCGACAGAATCGGCGCCAGGTACTCGGTGCTCCAGTCCTCTTCAGTGGCCGGCCGCGCATCGATAATCTTCCGGGTGCGTTCGCAACCGCGCAGCTCGACGCCTTTTTCGCGGAACTGGGCAGCCATCGAAGGCAGGAAATCTTTGGCAATGGTTTGATCGACCAGCAGCGTTTCCATCGCCCCGCAGATGCCATAGCGGTAAGTCTTGGCGTTGAACGCGATGCGCTGGGCCTTGGCCAGATCGGCGTGCGCACTCACGTAAACGTGGCAGATACCGTCCAGATGCTTGATCACCGGCACGCGGGCGTCTCGGCTGACCCGCTCGATCAGGCCACGGCCTCCACGGGGCACGATGACGTCGACGTATTCGGGCATGGCGATCAGGGCGCCAACGGCAGCACGATCGGTGGTTTCGACCACTTGCACCACGGCGGCCGGCAGATCAGCCTCGGCCAGGCCGCGCTGGATGCAGGCGGCGATAGCACGGTTGGAATGAATGGCTTCGGATCCGCCCCGGAGGATGGTCGCGTTGCCGGACTTCAGACAAAGACTGGCCGCGTCGATGGTCACATTCGGCCGCGACTCGTAGATGATACCGATCACGCCCAACGGCACGCGCATCTTGCCGACCTGGATACCCGACGGCCGATAGCTCATGTCGCAGATCGCGCCGACCGGGTCTGGCAATGCCGCAACTTGGCGCAGACCAACGATCATGCCGTCGATACGCGCCGGAGTCAGTGCCAGACGTTCGAGCAGGGCCGGCTCCAGACCATTGGCGCGGCCAGCCGCCAGATCCAGTTCATTGGCAGCGGTCAACTCGGCGCGTGCCGCGTCCAGCGCGTTGGCAGCCGCCTGCAGCGCGCGGTTTTTCTGCGCAGTGCTGGCACGGCCTATGACGCGGGACGCTTCGCGGGCAGCGCGACCCAGACGGGTCATGTAGTCAAGAACGGGCTCAGTCATGATCTGGCGTGGTCTTTTCCAAGTCGTGGTAAAGAGTAAAGCGGCAGATTATAGCTGTCGCGTCCACTGACTAACAGCGGTGACGGGCGGATGGTCGAAATGGAGGTCAATTAGCCGAGGTTCAGCCGTGATTAAGCTGCAAATTGTTATCATCACAACTCAATCAGCCCTGACAAACGCCGTTCATCATGTCCAACCTGACTGTTCGAGCGTCCGCCACGAGCCTGCCCACGGGCCTTCCGGACGCGTTTTTCGACCGAGACGCGCAAGTTCTGGCCCGGGATTTACTGGGCAAAGTTATCCGCCACCGGGTCGGCGACCTGTGGCTAAGCGCCCGGATCATCGAGACCGAAGCCTATTACTGCGCAGAAAAAGGCAGCCACGCGTCGCTCGGTTACACAGAAAAACGTAAGGCTTTATTTCTGGATGGTGGCCACATCTATATGTATTACGCGCGGGGCGGCGATTCCCTGAACTTCAGCGCCCAAGGCCCGGGCAACGCTGTGCTGATCAAATCCGCCTACCCTTGGGTCGACGAATTGAGCGGTCCGGCGAGCCTGGCGCAGATGCTGCTGAATAACCCCAACGCCCAAGGCCACCCGCGCCCGTCGCAAAAGCTCTGTGCCGGGCAAACCTTGTTGTGCAAATCCTTGGGCCTGAAGGTGCCGGCCTGGGACGCCAAGCGTTTCGACCATGATATTTTGCTGGTAGAAGACGTCGGCCAGACACCAGCGCATATCCTCCAGACCACGCGCCTGGGCATTCCCCATGGGCGCGACGAACACCTGATGTACCGTTTCGTCGACGCGACTTACGCCGCCTATTGCACGCGGAACCCGGTGCGACGGGGCCAGGTCGAAGGTCGCGATTATTTTGTGCTGTCCTGACAATGCCCGGTACTCGAAGCTCAAGGTCCCCCTGTGGTAACGAGCCTGCTCGCCATGAGGCCAGTACATTCAGCATCATTACTGACTGAAGCTGCGCCATCGCGAGCAGGCTCGCTCCCACAAAGGCCAATCGAACATTCAATGGAGTTGTTTTTATGGGCCCATGGCTCGATAGCGTGACCGGTTGGCTGACGGTCAACCCGCAATGGCTGGCGGCGGCGGTATTCATAGTGGCTTTCATCGAATGCCTGGCGATTGCCGGGCTGATCGTACCGGGCACGGTATTGCTGTTCGCCGTGGCGGTACTGGCCGGCAGCGGTGCGCTGTCACTGAGTGAAACGCTGTTGCTGGGGTTTGTCGCCGGGGTGCTGGGCGACGTCGTTTCGTACTTCCTGGGGCGGCATTTCCATCAAAACATCCGGCGCCTGCCAGGGCTGCGCCATCACCCGGAATGGATCGCCGGAGCCGAGTCGTATTTCCAGCGCTACGGCATCGCCAGCCTGCTGGTCGGGCGGTTCATCGGTCCGCTGCGACCGATGCTGCCGATGGTGGCCGGGATGTTCGACATGCCCTTCCCACGCTTTTTCGCCGTCAGCCTGCTGGCCGGGGCCGGATGGTCGGTGGCGTATCTACTACCGGGCTGGGCCACCGGCGCCGCGATTCGCTTGCCGCTACCCGAGGGTTTCTGGCCGCAAGCCGGGATTGTCGCGGCCAGCATCGCGCTAATGATCGGGCTGAGCGCAACCAGCAGCCTGCGTCGGCATCGTAAAGCCACGATGTTCATTGCCGGCATGAGTTTTCTGATTCTGGCAGGCCTGTTTATCGGCTACTCGCACCTCAGCGCCCTTGATCAAGGCGTGATGACGCTGGTGCAGGAGCACCGCAGTCCAATGCTCGATGAAGTGGCCGTGGTCTTCACGCTGATCGGCGAGTTCCGCAACATGCTGTTATTGAGTGCGCTACTGGTCGCAGTGCTGCTGATCACGTGCCAATGGCGCCAGGCGATCTTCGCTTGCAGCACCTTGCTGTGCACCGCGCTTGGCAACACCGTGACCAAACACTTTTTCGCCCGGGTTCGTCCTGAAGTGTTGAGCGACCCGCTGACCACTTACAGCATGCCCAGCGGTCATGCTTCCGGTGCTTTCGCACTGTTCCTGACCCTCGCCGTACTGGCCGGTCGCGGACAACCGCCACGGATGCGCTTGACCTGGTTGCTGGTGGGCTGCCTGCCGGCGCTTGCGATTGCCCTGTCCCGTGTATACCTGGGTGCGCACTGGCCGACGGATGTGTTGGCGGGGGCGATGCTGGCGGCGTGTATCTGTGCGGCGTGCCTCTGGCTGAGTCAGCGTCAAACTTCGCTTAATGCCATGCCGCCCCGGGTTTGGTGGTTGGTGCTGCCATCGTTAGTAGCGTTGTTTGGTTTCTTTGTATTGCGGCATTTGCCCCATACGATGTTGCGGTATGCCTACTAACGATCGGTTTAGAAACCATTGGACTTGGTTAAAAACAAAAAAACCCGACCAAATCGGCCGGGTTTTTTGATCGAAACACGCCAAGCTAAAAGCTGATCAAGCGTTGCGACGCTTACGCATTTCCAGAATCAGGGCATCAGCTAACTGACCCGCGACGACTGCAGTGTCCTCGAAAGACTGGCCAATGCTGGCGTGCTTCAGCAGGTAGCCAATCGCAGCGGCTTCCCATGCGGCGCGTTCAGTGGTGTAGAGAGTCATGAATCTAATTCCTTTTAGTCAATGAAATTCGCCACTTCATGTGGGCATCTGCAAACTAAATAAATCACCGGTTTCCAGCAATGCTGGCCAGTCAATTCAATGTTTGCCAAATGCTGCTCAGGCAAACAACTCCCCCTGCAACTCATCCAGCAATGCCTGAATGGCATCCAGCCGCTGTTGCGGATCATCAAGCTGCAGCAGATCGATCTTGTCCAGCTCGGCGAAGGGCAACAGGTACGCCAACTGATTGGCCAGTGACTGTTGCCCGGCCGCTTCGGTGCCCATGTTCAGCGCTTCGACCATCGGATGTTCGGCCAAGGCCTTGAGCAAGGCCACCAGATCGGCATCCTCGTCCTGAAGCGGCTGCTCCGGCTCGTCCTCCAGCCACTCGACCTCGGCGACGGTCAACTGATCGCGCTGTACCGCAGTGCTCAATACGTTAAAGCGCCGACCGCCCTGCACCCGGATCCCCAGCAGCCCATTGTCCTGCTGCTTGAAATCGGTGATCAGCGCCTCGCACCCGACCAACGCATAACCTGCCGGGGCGATCCCGACTTCGTCGCCTTCGAGGATGCACACCACGCCGAAGCCGCCGCCCTGTTTCATGCAGCGGCCGATCATGTCCAGGTAACGCGCCTCGAAAATCTGCAAGTCGAGGATGCAGCCCGGAAACAGCACCGTGTTCAGCGGAAAAAGCGGCAGACTCATAGACATTTCCCTTACACCACCATCGATACCGCCAACGGCAGCAACACCGCCGTGGCCACACCCATCAGACTCATCGCCAGCGCCGCGAAGGCGCCGCACTCTTCGTTTTCCTGCATGGCCACCGCCGTGCCGACCGCATGGGCGGTCATCCCCAGGGCCATGCCTCGGGCCTCGGGACTGTGGACACCGAGCCGAGTCAGCAGGCTCGGACCGAAGATCGCCCCGATCACGCCGGTAATCAACACGAACACCGCCGCCAGCGCTGCGACACCACCGATCTGCTCGGCCACCAACATCGCAATCGGCGAGGTCACCGACTTCGGCGCCATGGTCATCAGAATCATGTGCTCGGCTCCGAACCACCAGCCCAACAACACGCCCATGCCCGTGGCGACCACGCCACCTATCACCAGCGTAGTAAATATCGGCCAGAACAACTGCCGAATCCGCCGCAGATTGAGGTAAAGCGGCACGGCCAGCGCGACCGTGGCCGGGCCGAGCAGGATGCTGAGGATTTCCGTGCTTTTGCGGTACTCGACGTAGGTCAGCCCGCAGCCCACCAGCACACCGATCACCAGCAACATGGAGACCAGCACCGGTTGCAAAAAGATCCAGCGGGTTTTCTCGAATGCCGCCAGCACCAGTTGATATGCGCCGAGGGTAATGCCGATACCGAATAGCGGATGATGAATTACCGACGTCCAGGCGCCGTGCCAGTCGAGGATCATTGGTTGTCCTCGGGATGGTGAGCGTGGCGCTTGATCATGCGCTGCATCAGCACTCCCGCGAATGCCATCGACAGCAACAGCGACAGCACCAACGCGCCGACGATGGCCCAGAAATCCGCCGCAATGTCCTTGGCGTAAACCATCACGCCCACCGCCGGTGGCACCAGCAACAAGGGCAAGTAGCGCAACAGGCTACTGGCCGCGAGGCTCAACGGTTCACCGACCTGGCCACGACTGATCAGGTACACCAGCAACAGCAGCAGGCCGATGATCGGTCCGGGCAGCACCGGCAAAAACAAATGGTTGAGCGCCGTGCCGAGCAATTGGAACAGCACCAGCCAGGTCAAACCTCGTAACAACATCCTTCGTCTCCCGCAAAAACCGTCACCCGCATTAGCCCGGGCATTATAAGCACGCCTGCCCTATAGATCGGCATTCGCCAAAAGCATGGTCGGTTGACCGGAGCCATTTGCCATGTTGATCTAAAGTGGTAAATCGGGCGGTCAAATCCCCCACCTCAAAACTATAAAAGCGATGAATCCAAGGAGAGTCTCAATGCCCTATGTTCCAGTTGCAGAGCTCAATGATTATGTCGGCAAGGAACTTGGACGTTCCGAATGGCTCACCATCGATCAGGAGCGCATCAACCTGTTCGCCGAGGCCACAGGGGATTTCCAGTTCATCCACGTCGACCCGGTCAAAGCCGCGCAAACCCCTTTTGGCGGCACTATTGCCCATGGCTTCCTGTCGTTGTCGCTGATTCCAAAGCTGATGGAAGACATCCTGGTCATGCCCGAAGGTTTGAAGATGGTGGTCAACTACGGCCTCGACAGCGTTCGCTTCATTCAGCCGGTCAAGGTCAATTCAAAAGTACGCCTCAAGGTCGAGCTGACTGAAGTCTTCGAGAAGAAACCCGGTCAATGGCTGCTCAAGGCCACCGCCACCCTCGAAATCGAAGGGTCGGAAAAACCGGCTTACATTGCTGAGCCGCTGTCCCTTTGCTTCGTCTGATACCTGCCTGATTGCGAAACAGCTCACGCTGTTTCGCGCCTGCTTCCTTTCTACCGGCTATATAAGGACACATAGCTGCGGCATACTCCGTCGCCTAATTGCCCGGATCCCGCTATGCGCTCACTTGCACTCCTTGCCTTGACCCTGATGCTCACCGCTTGCGGCGACGGCGAATCGCCCTTGCCCCCCGACGCCCGCCTGCCGGACGGCGGACGCTATCGTGGTGACTTGGTCAACGGGTTGCTGCAAGGCCAGGGCCGTATCGATTACCCGAACGGCAGCTGGTACGCCGGTGAGTTCGACAAAGGCCAATGGCATGGACAGGGCGAATGGCACGGCAGCAACGGCGAGATCTATCGCGGGCAGTTCAATCAGGGCCTGTTCGACGGTCAGGGCAGCCTGACCACCAGCGCCAGCAGTTACACCGGCGGCTTCAAACTCGGTCGTCGTGACGGCGAAGGCACCCTCAAAGAAAACGGCATGACCTATCGCGGCGAGTTCAAGGCCGATCAATATTCAGGACTCGGTCGCCTGGAACTCGAAGACGGAAGCGCCTATCAAGGCCAGTTCACCCGCGGCAAACCGAATGGCGAAGGCCAGCGCAGCGACGGCAACGGCAATCAGTTCACCGGGCGTTTCGTAGACGGCCAGTTGGAAGGCAACGGAACCTTCAACAGTGCCGACGGCGACATGTACGTTGGCAGCTTCAAGAACAATCAACTGCACGGAAAAGGTCGCTACGAGAACGCGGACGGCGATGTCTGGCTGGGCCAATTCAAGGAAGGCTCGCTAAACGGCAAGGGCGAGTTGATCGGCGCCGACGGCAGTCATTACATCGGTAACTTCAACGACTGGCGCTTCAGCGGTCACGGCCGCCTGAACCTGGCGGACGGCAGTTTCTACGTCGGCCAGTTCGACAACGATAGCTATTCCGGGCGCGGCACCCTGGTACTGACTGACGGGACGGTGCAAAGCGGTACGTGGGTCAACGGCCAGCGGGTGCGCGATGCCGATGGCAAGCTGCTGCCCGACACCCTCGAACTCGGTTTGCTGGCCCAGGGCCGATTGCTCGAAACCGCCCTGAGCAATGTGCCCGCGTCGACCCCGGCAGTAGAGCTGTACACCTTGACCCTGGGCGGCGATGGCAAACAGAGCGTGTTCCTGCGCGAATCCGACTACGTCGCCAACATGCTCACCAGCCGCTTCGGCGCCTTTGGCCAGATCCGCCTGGTAAATCATCGCGATCACATCGGCGACCGCCCGATGGCCACCCGGGAAAACCTGCGTCGCGCCGCCGTGACCCTGGCGGAACGCAGCGGCCCGGAAGACCTGATATTCATCTACCTCACCAGCCACGGCACCAGCGAACACGAACTGGTGCTCGATCAGCCACGCATGGAACTGGCCGACTTGCCGGCCGACGAACTCGCAGCGGTCCTCGCCCCGCTGAAAAACCGAGACAAGATCATCGTGATCTCGGCTTGCTACTCCGGTGGTTTTATCCCCGCCCTCAAGGACGAACGCACCCTTATCATGACCGCCTCGCGGGCCGATCGCGTGTCCTTCGGCTGTTCGGAGGAAGCCAATTTCACCTACTTCGGCGATGCGCTGTTCGCACAGGCACTGAACCAGACCGACGACCTGGAACAAGCCTTCAAACTGGCCCGGGCCAATGTCGCCGAGCGCGAACTGGCGGACAATTTCGAAGCCTCCGAGCCGCAGATATGGGCACCCAAAACCGTCATCTCCCACTGGCAGCTTTTGCGTAAACAGCAGGCACGAAAAGCACTACAAAGTGTCTCCATTGACGGCAAGGATACAAAGAACATCTAAGCTGACAGTATCAAGGGAGAAACACTATGTACTTGACGCCTCAGCACGTACTGCTTGCAGGAGCCACCGGTTTGACCGGTGAACACCTGCTTGATCGCCTGCTCAACGAGCCCACGATCTCGCGGGTACTGGCCCCTTCACGCCGGCCGTTGGCCGCACATCCCCACCTCGAAAACCCGGTTGGCGACCCGGCGGTATTTCTGCCGCAACTGAACGGCCGCGTCGATATCGCCTACTGCTGCCTGGGCACTACCATCAAGCGGGCGGGTTCGGAACAGGCGTTTCGTGCGGTGGACCTGGACATGGTAGTGGCTTTCGCCAAACGCGCCCGGGAGATGGGCGCAAGGCACCTGATCGTGATCAGCGCCCTGGGGGCCGATCGCCGATCCTCGATTTTCTACAACAAGGTCAAAGGCGAGATGGAACATGCCTTGCGCGCGCAAAACTGGCCGCAGCTGACCATTTGCCGTCCGTCGCTGCTGCTGGGTGATCGTCTCGAACCGCGTCTGGGTGAGCAGTTCGCCGGGCCATTGTCCCGCCTGATTCCCGGCAAATATCGCGGCATCGAAGCCTGCCAACTGGCCCGCGCCATGTGGCGGCTGGCGCTGGAAGAACAGGATGGGATGCGGGTTGTCGAGTCAGATGAGCTCAGGAAACTAGGCAAATAATCGGCGAACCTTGTGGCGAGGGAGCTTGCTCCCGCTGGGTGGCGAAGCCGCCCCAAAGAGGGCCTGCTTGCGCAGTCCAGCGGGAGCAAGCTCCCTCTCCACAAAAAGCCAGGTTCGCCGCTACAAACCGCCCGTCGCCTGAAAACTCACGCCAATCACCGTCAGCAAAGACAATGGCAACAGCAACGTGTCGAGCAAGGCACTCGCCGGCAGATCGACACCCGGATAGCTCGGCGCTTCGGCACCGAAGCGGTCCATGGCGCAACAGCCGCCGTTCATGGCATACAAATCCAGCCGCGTCCCCGAATACACCACTGGCGCCCCCGGTTTGGCAGCATCAAGTGTGCGCGCGGTGGCACACCCTGCCAGCTGTAGCGCCAGCAGAATGATCAGCAGCTTATTCATCGCTGGTCAGATGGTGTTCGCCCCAACGCGGCAGCATGTCCTGGGGAATGTTCAACAGGTTGAGAATCCGCGCCACTACAAAGTCGACCAGGTCGTCGATGGTTTGCGGTTGATGATAAAAGCCAGGCGATGCCGGAAGAATCGTCACGCCCATGTTCGACAACTTGAGCATGTTCTCCAGATGGATACTCGAATACGGCGCTTCACGCGGCACCAGAATCAGCTGTCGGCGCTCTTTCAACGTCACGTCGGCGGCGCGCTCGATCAGGTTGTTGCAGGCGCCGGTGGCGATGGCCGACAGGGTGCCGGTGGAACACGGCACCACCACCATCGCCGCTGGCGAACCGGAGCCCGAGGCAACCGGCGACATCCAGTCTTCCTTGCCATACACGCGAATCTGCCCCGCAGTGGCGCCGGTGTATTCGGTGAGGAACGCCTGCATCATCTGCGGCTTGGCCGGCAGGGTGACGTCGGTTTCAGTGGCCATCACCAGTTGCGCGGCTTTGGATATCAGGAAGTGCACTTCGCGGTCTTCACGCACCAGGCAATCGAGCAGGCGCAAGCCGTACTGAGCGCCGGAAGCGCCGGTCATCGCCAGCGTGATGCGGTCCGGACCGTTGTTCATTTCAGCGCCTCGGCGAGCTTGCCGTGCAGGCCGCCGAAGCCGCCGTTGCTCATGATCACCACGTGAGTGCCCGGCTGGGCTTGGCTTTTTACGCGCTCGATGATGCCTTCGAGCGAGTCGCTGACTATCGACGGCACGGTGCACAGCGCCGCCGTGCCCGCCAGATCCCAGCCGAGATTGGCCGGTGCGTACCAGATCACCTGATCGGCATCGACCACGCTTTCCGGCAGACCGTCGCGGTGAGCGCCCAGCTTCATGGAATTGGAGCGCGGCTCAATGATCGCAATCAACGGGGCGTCACCAATACGTTTGCGCAAGCCATCAAGGGTGGTGGCGATGGCCGTCGGGTGATGGGCGAAATCGTCATAAATGGTGATGCCACGGACTTCCGCGACCTTCTCCATCCGGCGCTTCACGCTTTTGAACGCGCTCAATGCGGCGATGCCCATGGACGGCACGACGCCGACGTGGCGCGCCGCAGCCAACGTGGCCAGTGCGTTGGCGACGTTGTGCTGACCGGTCATGTCCCACTCGACGACACCTTGGGAAACACCCTCGAACATCACTTCGAACGTCGAGCCGTCTTCGCTGTGCAATTTGACTTGCCATTGACCACCGGCACCGGTGGTTTGCACCGGGGTCCAGCAGCCCATCTCGATCACGCGGTGCAACGCAGGTTCGGTGGTCGGATGGATCACCAGGCCTTCGCTCGGGATGGTCCGTACCAAATGGTGGAATTGCCGCTCAATCGCCGGCAAGTCCGGGAAGATATCGGCGTGATCGAACTCCAGGTTGTTCAGGATCGCCGTGCGCGGGCGGTAGTGAACGAACTTGGAGCGCTTGTCGAAAAAGGCGCTGTCGTATTCGTCGGCTTCAATAACGAAGAACGGCGTGCCACCAAGACGCGCCGACACCGAGAAATTCTGCGGTACGCCACCGATCAGGAAGCCCGGGCTCATACCCGCGTGCTCCAGCACCCAGGCGAGCATGCTGCTGGTGGTGGTCTTGCCGTGCGTACCGGCCACAGCCAGTACCCAGCGACCTTGCAGCACGTGGTCGGCCAGCCATTGCGGACCGGAGACGTAAGGCAAGCCCTTGTTCAACACGTATTCAACCGCCGGGTTGCCACGCGACATGGCGTTGCCAATCACCACCAGGTCCGGCGCCGGGTCGAGTTGCGCCGGATCATAACCTTGGGTCAACTCGATGCCCTGAGCCTCAAGCTGAGTACTCATCGGCGGATAGACGTTGGCATCGGAGCCCGTCACGTGATGGCCCAGCTCTTTGGCCAGAACCGCCATCGAACCCATGAAAGTGCCGCAGATACCAAGAATATGAATGTGCATAGTCGACCTCGTAAAACATGGCCGCAGGTTAGCTTAGGGTGGGAAAATTCGCACCTTTGTTTCGCCCATACCGGCGCCATCGCTAGCCTGCTAGCGATGGCCGCGACGCGGTTTACCGAGCGATACCGTGTTTGCGCAGCTTTCGATAGAGGGTATTGCGGCTCACGCCGAGCTGCTCAGCCGTATTCGTCATGTGCCAGCGCGTCTGCTCCAGCGCATTGAGCAACGCCAGCCGCTCGGCATCCTCCAGTGGATGTTCAGTCACAGGAGTGTCCACCTCGGTCAGGGGCCGCAACTGCCGAATCATCACCGGCAAATCATCCAGCCCGACCCGCCCTTCGTCACACAACGCCGCCAGTGTGCGCAGCACATTACGCAATTGCCGCACGTTCCCCGGCCACGCAAATCCCAGTAACGCCTGCCGCGCCGGCCCGTCGATCAGCACCGTTTCCCCGCCCGCCTCTTGCGCGAGCAAGAAATCCAGTAACTGCGACTTATCGCCGCGATCGCGTAACGCCGGCAACGCAACCTCCAACCCGTTGAGCCGGTAATACAGATCCTCGCGGAAACTGCCGCCCTGCACCCGCTCCAGCAGATTGCGGTGCGTGGCGCTGATGATTCGCACATTGACCGACTCCGGCTCGCCGCCAATCGGCACCACCTGACGATCCTCCAGCACCCGCAACAGCCGCGTTTGCAAGGCCAGGGGCATGTCGCCGATTTCGTCGAGGAACAACGTCCCGCCATCGGCCTGCTGCAACTTGCCGCGCATGCCTTCCTTGCGCGCGCCGGTGAAGCTGCCACCGCGATAGCCGAACAGCTCGCTCTCGATCAAGCTCTCCGGGATGGCCGCGCAGTTGAGGGCAACAAAGGCTTTTGCGGACCGCTGACTGGCGCGATGCACGGCTTTGGCGAAGGCCTCTTTGCCTGAACCGGTTTCGCCGTTGATCAGCAAGGGCACATCCCGCTCATACACGCGCAGGGCCTTGCGGAAATCCGCCTGCAGCGCGGCATCACCCAAGCAAATCCCTGACAGCGGCGCAGGCTCTTCAACCACCGGGCTCGGCACCACCGGTACCGGCACACGCCGCGGTTGTCCGCGCAAGACAGCGAACAATCCTCGCCCGTCCCGGGTACGCAGCGGCCAACTGGCGCTGGCATTCACGCTGGCGCGGCCGAGCAATTCGTCCAGCGAGCAGTCGAAACACCCCACCACCGGTTGACCCAACAATCCGCCGCGAACGTGTCCCAACAAGTTCAGTGCACTCTGGTTAACCGCGCAAATCCGCCCTTCCCCATCAAACGCCAGCAACCCTTCGCTAAACAGCCCGACCGATTCGGCCTGCAAATGAAAACGCAGCAACCATTGATTCTCGAAGCAACGCAGGAAGTAGCAACTCTCGATCATCTTCGCCGACAGGTTGACCAGGGCCATGGTGTGGAACTGACTCTGACGCGATACGTCATGCCGCGCCGAGGACACGTCGAGCACCGCCAGTAATTCGCCATGGGGATCAAAAACCGGGCTCGCCGAGCAGGTCAGGCCGGTGTGGCGTCCACGGAAGTGTTCGTCTTGATGGATGGTCAGTGCCTGGCGCTCCACCAGGCAAGTACCGATGCCGTTGGTGCCTTCGCAGGCCTCACTCCAGTCAGCGCCGAGCCAGAGCCCGGCACGCTCGAAAATCTTCCGCTCGGCGGGCGCGGTTACACAATTGAGGATCACGCCACGTGCATCGGTCAGCAGCACCGCGTGTCCGGCGCCGGAAAGCTGCTGATGCAGGCTAGTCATTTCATGGCCGGCGATGTGCAGCACTTGCTGCAGGCGTTCGCGGCTTTCGAGGACGCGCCCGTGCTCCAACACCGTAGGCGCCATGGTCAGCGCCGGGTCGAGGTGATAATCCTCGAGACAGCGCAGCCACGAGCGGGCGATGGACGGGTCACTGCCAGGCCCGTGCAGGTGGGTTTTCCCCTGCGTCACGGTCAACACTTGCCGGGCATGGCGACTCAAATGGTTGTCGTGCATTTCTTATTATTCTCCCCGGGGCTGGGCGACCCGTGCATGAGGTGATGCCGAGCATCCTCCAGCCCGGCGCGCATTGCAATGCTCGACGGACCGCCCGGTCACGGGTTGTTCCACAAACGGTACAAAGTGTCACATGGGCTGTACCGAAACCGTCACAGGCGTCGCCCGCCGGTCCGACAAAAACCGTGTAACGCCTTGATTTGCCTGACCTGCACGGCAGTGGCCCAACCTTTGCTCTACGCTTATAGCAAGCGCACATGCGCCTCTCTTATAAGTACAAAAGCCAAGGAGAAAAACATCATGCGTTACGCTCACCCCGGTACTGAAGGCGCTATCGTTTCGTTCAAAGCCAAATACGGTAACTACATCGGCGGCGAGTTCGTCGCGCCTGTCAAAGGTCAGTACTTCACCAATACCTCGCCAGTGAATGGTCAACCGATTGCGGAATTCCCCCGCTCCACGGCCGAAGACATCGACAAGGCCCTGGACGCTGCCCACGCGGCGGCAGATGCCTGGGGCGCCACGTCCGCCCAGGCACGCTCGCTGGTGCTGCTGAAAATCGCCGACCGCATCGAACAGAATCTGGAGCTGCTGGCGATCACCGAATCCTGGGACAACGGCAAAGCCGTGCGTGAAACCCTCAACGCCGACATTCCGCTGGCCGCCGACCACTTCCGCTACTTCGCCGGCTGCATCCGTGCCCAGGAAGGCAGCGCTGCCGAAATCGACGGCAATACCGTGGCCTATCACATTCATGAACCGCTGGGCGTGGTCGGGCAGATCATCCCGTGGAACTTCCCGATCCTGATGGCCGCCTGGAAACTTGCCCCGGCCCTGGCTGCCGGGAACTGCGTGGTGCTCAAGCCTGCCGAGCAGACCCCGCTGGGCATAACCGTGCTGATCGAACTGATCGGCGACCTGCTGCCACCGGGCGTGCTGAACATTGTGCAAGGCTTCGGCAAAGAAGCCGGCGAAGCGCTAGCCACCAGCAAACGCATCGCCAAGATTGCCTTCACCGGCTCGACCCCGGTCGGCTCGCACATCATGAAATGCGCGGCCGAAAACATCATTCCGTCCACCGTAGAGCTGGGTGGCAAGTCGCCGAACATCTTCTTCGAAGACATCATGAAGGCCGAACCGTCTTTCATCGAGAAAGCGGCCGAAGGTCTGGTGCTGGCGTTCTTCAACCAGGGTGAAGTCTGCACCTGCCCTTCCCGTGCGCTGGTGCAAGAGTCGATCTACGACGACTTCATGAAAGAGGTCATGAAAAAAGTCCTGTCGATCAAACGCGGCGACCCGCTGGACACCGACACCATGGTTGGCGCCCAGGCGTCCGAGCAGCAATTCGACAAAATTCTTTCGTACCTGGAAATTGCCAAGGGCGAAGGCGCCGAGTTGCTGACCGGCGGTAAGGTGGAAAAACTCGAGGGCAATCTGGCGAGCGGGTATTACATCCAGCCGACGCTGCTCAAGGGCACCAACAAAATGCGTGTGTTCCAGGAAGAAATCTTTGGCCCGGTGGTGAGCATCACCACCTTCAAGGACGAAGCCGAAGCCCTGGCCATTGCCAACGACACCGAGTTCGGCCTGGGCGCCGGCCTCTGGACCCGCGACATCAACCGCGCCTATCGCATGGGCCGCGCCATCAAGGCCGGTCGTGTGTGGACCAACTGCTATCACCTGTACCCGGCACATGCCGCGTTCGGTGGTTACAAAAAGTCCGGCGTCGGCCGTGAAACCCACAAAATGATGCTTGATCACTATCAGCAGACCAAAAACCTGCTGGTGAGCTACGACATCAATCCGCTGGGCTTCTTCTAAACCCCTCTTGGAATGAGGTGAGTCCATCGCTGGCAAGCCAGCTCCTACAGACCGCGAAAACCTGTAGGAGCCGGCTTGCCGGCGATGTCGTTTCAAGTAACAGAACCAGGATAGTTGTCCGCTCTGGCACAGGCTCTGCATGATCGCAACAGACACTCCTTGGTTTCACCACATGCAAACAGACCAGAAGGACGCCACCCCATGGCCGTATTTGCCCATTCCATCGGCGCTCAGACCTACCGTTTCGAGAGCCTCAAGGACGTCATGGCCAAGGCCAGCCCCGCGCGTTCGGGAGACTTTCTGGCCGGTGTCGCCGCACTCAACGATGGCGAGCGGGTAGCCGCGCAGATGACGTTGGCCGACATTCCACTGAGCCATTTCCTTGAAGAAGTGGTGATTCCTTACGAAGCCGATGAAGTTACCCGACTGATCATCGACACCCACGACCATCACGCTTTCGCCGTGGTCAGCCACCTCACTGTCGGTGGCTTTCGCGACTGGCTGCTCAGCGATGCCGCCGACGAACAGGTCCTGCGTGCGCTCGCCTCCGGCCTGACCCCGGAAATGGTCGCTGCCGTTTCAAAGATCATGCGCGTACAGGATTTGGTGCTGGTGGCGCAGAAAATCCGTGTGGTCACGCAATTTCGCGGCACCCTGGGCCTGCGTGGCCGGCTCTCGACCCGCCTGCAACCCAATCACCCAACCGACGAACCGGCCGGTATCGCTGCGAGCATTCTCGACGGCCTGCTGCACGGCAATGGCGATGCCATGATCGGGATCAACCCGGCCACCGACAGCATTGCTTCGATCTGCGCCATGCTGGAAATGCTCGACGCGATCATTCAGCGCTACGAAATCCCTACACAGGCCTGCGTGCTGACTCACGTCACCACGTCGATTGAAGCGGTGAATCGCGGCGTTCCGCTGGACCTGGTATTCCAGTCGATCGCGGGTACCGAAGCGGCCAACGCCAGTTTCGGCATCAATCTGAACATTCTGAAGGAAGGTTACGATGCCGGTTTAAGCCTCAATCGCGGCACCCTCGGGCGCAACCTGATGTATTTCGAAACCGGCCAGGGCAGCGCCCTGTCAGCCAACGCCCACCACGGCGTAGACCAACAAACCTGCGAAACCCGGGCCTACGCTGTCGCACGACATTTCAACCCGTTCCTGGTAAACACCGTCGTAGGATTTATCGGTCCGGAATACCTCTACAACGGCAAACAAATCATCCGCGCCGGCCTCGAAGACCACTTCTGCGGCAAATTGCTCGGTGTGCCCATGGGTTGCGACATCTGTTACACCAACCACGCCGAAGCCGACCAGGATGATATGGACACCCTGCTGACCCTGCTGGGCGTGGCCGGTATCAACTTCATCATGGGCATCCCCGGCTCCGACGACATCATGCTCAACTACCAGACAACTTCGTTCCACGATGCGCTCTATGCCCGGCAAACGCTGGGGCTGAAGCCCGCGCCGGAGTTCGAACAGTGGCTGGCGAAAATGGGCATTTTCACTCAGGCGGACGGCAAGGTTCTGTTTGGCAATAACCTGCCACCGGCCTTCCGCCAGGCCTTGGCACAACTGGGATGAGTGTTGACATGGATAAGCCGCCTTTCGATCCGCACAACCCATGGCTGGAACTGCGACGCCTGACACCCGCGCGAATTGCCTTGGGACGCACCGGCACCAGCATGCCCACCCGCGCCCAATTGGATTTCCAGTACGCCCACGCCCAGGCGCGGGATGCGGTGCATTTGCCGTTCGATCACGTGGCACTCAGCGCACAACTGGCCGAACGCGGTCGGCAAAGCATTTTGCTGCACAGTGCGGCGATAGATCGGAACAGTTACCTGCAGCGCCCCGATCTGGGGCGAAAGTTAAGCGCTGCGTCGGCACAAGCCCTGCGCGAATACGCCTCTGCCAATCCTGGCGGGGTCGATCTGGCTATCGTGGTCGCCGATGGTTTGTCCGCGCTGGCCGTTCATCGCCATACGCTGCCATTTCTGGCGCGTCTGGAGGAACAGATTGGCGCCGAACACTGGTCCGTGGCCCCGATTATATTGGTCGAGCAGGGCCGCGTTGCGGTCGCCGACGAGGTTGGCGAACTGCTGGGCGCAAAAATGACGGTGATCCTGATCGGTGAACGCCCGGGCCTCAGTTCGCCGGACAGCCTGGGTTTATATTTCACCTACAATCCCAAGGTCGGACTGACGGATGCCTACCGCAACTGCATTTCCAATGTACGCCTCGAAGGCCTGAGTTATGGCATGGCGACACACCGCTTGCTGTATTTGATGCGAGAAGCCTGTCGGCGTCAGCTGTCTGGGGTCAATTTGAAAGACGAAGCGCAGGTTCAGACGCTGGAGTCAGACGCAGGTGCAGACATGAAAGGTAATTTCCTACTCAGTCCGCCGGATGTGTGAATCGCTTCCGCATTGCACTTTCGTTCCACTTTCAGGCAGGATCGACGCACGGCTGCCAGTGAGTACCTATTGCCGTCAGAGCACGTGAAGACAGCCACTTGAGACGAGACCTACCATGCGGATTATTCAAGCGACCCTCGAACACCTGGACCTGCTGACCCCGTTGTTCGTCAAATATCGCGAGTTTTATGGCTCCCTGCCGTATCCGGACTCGTCCCGGGCATTCCTCGAGAAACGCCTGCGTCGCAAGGAATCGGTGATCTACCTGGCATTGTCCGATGACGACAGCAATAAACTGATGGGTTTCTGTCAGTTGTACCCGAGCTTTTCGTCGCTTTCGCTCAAACGCGTGTGGATTCTCAACGACATCTACGTCGCCGAAGACGCCCGCCGCCAATTGGTGGCCGACAACCTGATCCGCACCGCGAAGAAAATGGCCAAGGAAACCAATGCCGTGCGCATGCGCGTTTCCACCAGCAGCAATAACGAAGTCGCTCAGAAAACCTACGAATCCATCGGGTTCAAGGAAGATACCGAATTCAAAAACTACGTGTTGCCGATCAGCGACGAACTCTGATCCACATCAAGCGGTAGCAGCACGCTTGCTCGCGATTGCGGTATGTCACACAGCACACCTGTTGAATGCAAGACCGCTTTCGCGAGCAAGCTTGCTCCTACAAAACACGCGATGCCCACCGTCGATCCGAGTGACATTCCCCGCTACAAACTCGACGCGCTTTTCACTAGCCTCCCCGTATAATGCCGACCTTCCCGGCTTGTAAGAAAAACTACACCCGTCTGTAGGCTTACTCGAAGTCATCCGCACAGGCCTGCCGAGTCGGGCCGTCATCACAGGTGCTCCTCCATGGATTTCAACCCGCTCGATCTCGTCCTGCATCTCGATGTTTACCTCGATTTGCTGGTCACCAACTACGGGCCATGGATCTACGCCATTCTGTTTCTGGTGATTTTTTGTGAAACCGGCCTGGTAGTCATGCCGTTCCTCCCGGGTGACTCGCTGCTGTTTATCGCCGGTGCCGTAGCGGCCGGCGGTGGCATGGACCCGGTATTACTCGGCGGCCTGCTGATGCTGGCGGCGATTCTCGGTGATAGTACGAATTACGTCGTCGGACGAACGGCCGGCGAACGTCTGTTCAGCAATCCCAATTCGAAAATCTTCCGCCGCGATTACCTGCAACAAACTCACGACTTCTATGAAAAGCACGGCGGCAAAACTGTAACCCTCGCGCGCTTCCTGCCCATCATTCGAACCTTTGCACCGTTCGTCGCCGGCGTAGCGAAAATGCCCTATCCGCGTTTCTTCGCATTCAGCATCCTCGGCACCATTCTGTGGGTCGGCGGGCTGGTCACCCTCGGTTACTTCTTTGGCAACGTACCGTTCATCAAGTCCAACCTGTCGCTGCTGGTCGTTGGCATCATCCTGCTGTCACTGGTGCCGATGATCATCGGCGTGATCCGCAGCCGCTTCGGCGGCTCGAACTCCAAAGCCGAATCCCGCTGATTCACCATGTGGTCTCTGAGCGCCTGGCGCCGCCAGCGCACCCTGGCCAAACACCCGATTGCCGACGACACGTGGCAACGGGTGCGCCAGCACCTGAGTTTCCTTGATGGCATCACCGCCGCCGAAGACCAATGGCTGCGCGAAGCGTGCGTGCTGTTCCTGCAAGACAAACACCTGACCGCCCTGCCCGGCGTCGAACTGCATCAGGAGCAACGCCTGTTGCTGGCGGCCCAAGCGCAATTACCCCTGCTGCATCTCGGTGATTTGAACTGGTATCAGGGGTTTCACGAAATCGTCCTTTACCCCGACGACTTCCTTAGCCCCCAGCGTCATCGTGACGCCAGCGGCGTCGAGCACGAATGGGACGGCGAGCATAGCGGTGAAGCCTGGCAGCAGGGTCCGATCATCCTGGCCTGGCCGGGTGTGATGGCCAGCGGCAGCTGGGAAGGCTACAACCTCGTTATTCATGAACTGGCGCACAAACTCGACATGCTCAACGGCGATGCGAACGGCCTGCCGCCGCTGCACGCCGACATGCGGGTCAGCGACTGGGCCAAAGTCATGCAAGAAGCCTACGACGATCTTGACCGGCAACTGGACCGCAATCCGGACGCCGAGACGGCCATCGACCCCTACGCCGCCGAAAACCCTGCAGAGTTCTTCGCGGTGACCAGCGAATACTTCTTCAGCGCCCCGGATCTGCTGCACGAGACTTATCCACAGGTCTATGAGCAACTGAAGCTGTTCTATCGCCAGGACCCGTTGGCGAGGCTACGGCAACTTCTCGCCGAGAACCCGGTCTATCAGGCACAGGACTAAGGTCTACACGACCTCTGGTACGTGGCGTCGACGTAGGAATATGCCTATAATCGCCGCCACTTTTTGGTCAATCCGGCCAAGTGTTTCTGGTCAACTAACGGGGGCAACGCCCAATGAGCTACAGCAAGATTCCGGCTGGCAAAGACCTGCCGAACGACATCTACGTCGCGATCGAGATTCCGGCCAACCACGCGCCGATCAAATACGAAATCGACAAAGACAGCGATTGCCTGTTCGTTGACCGTTTCATGGCCACCCCAATGTTCTACCCGGCCAACTACGGTTACATCCCGAACACCCTGGCTGACGACGGTGACCCCCTCGACGTACTGGTCGTGACCCCTTACCCGGTTGCCCCAGGTTCCGTGATCCGCGCCCGTCCAGTCGGCATCCTGAACATGACCGACGACGGCGGCGGCGATGCCAAAGTCATCGCCGTTCCACACGACAAGCTGTCCCAGCTGTACGTCGACGTGAAGGAATACACTGACCTGCCGCCGCTGCTGATTCAGCAGATCGAGCACTTCTTCGCGAACTACAAAGATCTCGAAAAAGGCAAATGGGTGAAGATCGAAGGCTGGGCCGGCGCAGACGCCGCCCGCGAAGCGATCACCAAGTCGGTTGCTGCCTATAAAGGTTAAGCAGCGGCTAGCTTCAAGCTATAAGCCTAAAGAAAAACCCCGGTTTATCCGGGGTTTTTTGTGGGCGCCTGGAAAGCATCATAAACACTGCGTTTAACCCCGGGTCGTACTGGTTTTTTCTTGTTTAATTTCCGACCTTGGCGTCTTACATCCAGTCTTAAATTTCCCTCGAAATTTGAACGGCTCGTTGAATCAAAGCCTTATGCCGCGCGGGTAGACTCGCGTTTATGAAAAAGAACAAAACCTGCGGTGCGCGATTCAAAATGCTCCTCGAAGAGGCGAATATCACGACGACGGAATTTGCCGAGTTCTTGAAAATCAAGAAGCCACAAAACGTCCACAACTGGTACACCCGAGGCGTGCCCCACTACCAAATGGAAGAGGTCGCCAGACGCCTATCTGTAAACAGTGAGTGGCTGAAAGTTGGTGAAGGTCCGAGGAATTCGAAAGAACTGCGCCTGCTCGACGATGCCGGCAACACCTTCGACGCCCAGGCAATCCGCGGCAACTACAGGGTCATCGAACCGACCGACGTCGAATTGCCCTTCTATAAAGAAACAGTCATCACACCCGATTCCAACAAAACCCATGTCATCAAAGACCCCGGACAGTCCATCCGCCTCCCCCGCAGAGACCTCGACTCCCTGGAAATCAACCACGCAGACGCCATCTGCGCCCGCATGATCGGCAACAGCATGGCGGAAAAAATTGAAGATGGTTCAATACTCGCCATTGATCGCGGACTTACGCAAATTATCGACGGCGAGATCTATGCCATCGAGCATGACGGCATGCTGCGGATCAAATACCTGCACCGCGTACCGGGCAACTCGCTGCGCATGCGCAGCCACAATAATGCTGAATACCCGGATGAGGTCTTTAGACCCGCACAAATTGAGGAAGAAAACATCAGGGTATTGGGTTGGGTGTTCTGGTGGTCGACGCTGAACAAACGCAGGCCCGAGGTGCCATTCCTGTAGTACCGAGCCGTGTTCATCGCACGCCAAGCTGGGAATTCCCCCAAAAAATCAGTATGCTGCGCCCCACATTTGCATCGACCCGCCCCGCGGCTCCGATCGCACCGACAAGGCAGATGATTTTCTCGCCGAGTCCCACAGCCGGACGCAAGATCCGGGTGTACGTTTTGAAGGCTGGCGCGGTTTACCAAAAATGAACCAAGCCAGTCCCCGAGAAGCCGGCCACAAGCCGGCTTTTTAATGCCCACAGAAAAGTGACCCGTCAGTTACCCTCACGGATAACTAAACCCCTTAACCAACGTCAACTCCCCCACCGCTCGCATCGGTACCAGAAACGTCTGCATCTTCTCGTTCGGCGTCCCTTCCTCGGTGATCACCGTCACCTGCGCGGTGGTCAGCGGTTGTACCGCCTCTTCCTGCCCCTCTTCATCACTGCGATAGCCACCCCCAAAGTAGTTTACATAGACCAGATACTGCCCCTTGATCGGCGCGGGCATGGCGAAGATTTCAGGGCCGTAGCCGGTGGTGACGTCGACATCGAGTGCTGCGCCATTTGGCGCGACGCGGTCGCCGTACCAGATGTGGGCGCCGTCGGGGGTGATCAGGTGCAGATCCAGATCAGTACCATCGCTGTCCCAGGCCAGCAGTACGCGTAATTTGGCCGGTGTTGCGCCACCGCTGGCATTGAGGAACTGAACACGACGGCGTTGTTGGCCATCGGCGCTGCGGACTTCGACGCTGTTGCTGCCGCTGGGGAATGAAAACGGGCGATCAAAGCGGCCCGCCGGGTCGATTTTCAGCGGCATGCTGACACCGTTCACAATCAACCGACCGGGCTCTTCAGCCTTGGGCAAGGCCTTGATCTGTCCGGCGATGCGCGCGGTGTTGGCCTGGCCTGCCGGGGTGTTCACGGACGAGGCAGGGTAGTTGACGGTCTGGCGGAAGTTTTCGCCTTCACCTTCGGCCGCACCGGTGCGCCAGCCGCCTAAAGGCGTATCGAGCTTGACGCTGTCGGCGGCCATTGCCGGCGATAACACTGCGAACGTGCAAAGCAACAGCAAGACCGGTGGATAACGAAGTGTCATGGTCTATTCCAGCAAAAGGTGGCGGGCGAGCCCTTCGATGTAGGTTTCATCCTGGCCGTTGGGGTGTGCCTCGAAGGCCAGGTGCAGGTATTCGTGAGTCAGGTCGAGGCGGTCTTGCAGCGAGAGCACGCCGCGCACGTAAATGCGCTGGCGTTCGCGGTCGACATAGGGGCGTCCAAAAGTCAGGCGGCATACGGCGAAGGTGCGGACTTCGTTGTAACCGGTTTCGATGTCCAGCCGTGGGCGCCAGCTCCGACGCTGCTTTTTCAGCCAGTCTTGCGCGCTGGGCAGTGCTTCGCAGGAGGCGACAGGATTGTCCCAGCGGCTGAGGCTCGCGCGCGGATAAGCGTGCAGGAGGATGGCGTCGTAGCGTTGACCGGCGCTGGCTTGTTCGACTGCTTGCTGCCAGGACAGTTTGTCCGGGGCCGGTTGGTCGGAGTGATAGGTGACGGTGCTGCCGGCAAGGACCAGGTCGCTGGTCCATGCCGCGATGTTTCGGGCTTCGGCGCTGGCCGGGCGTGGAGCGACGCGCTGACGGCTGCTGCTGTCGTCGATGCTCAGGCATTCGCCGCTGCGTGAAGCGTTTTGCTGGAGGTAGGTGCGAATGGCCACGGCCAGGGCTTTGGCGGCTTCGGCAGGTACCGGTCTGGCTTCGCGCTGGAGCACGCGGGCAACGTACTCTTCGCGGTCCAGCCGGGCGACGAGCTTGTCATTCAACAAATACAGCTCGCCGCTGCTGTGGATATCGAGCCGGTTACCGTTGGCGAACTCGACGCGATAGTCGCCCTGCAATGGCCCGTTAGAAACCACACGCTCTCCTGCCAGAACGCGCTGAACCGGATAGCGGGAAAACAGTCCGACTTCGACACAACGCCCCGTATCCGCTGGCCAATCTGTCGGCAACACCGTTGCCAACGCAGCAGCATAATGACGAAGCACCATTTGACTGGTTCCGCGCCCTCCCGCCCATATCGGAGTGCCATCCGTTGTCCAACCGGCAAAGCCGCCCTGACGCGACGATGAATCCTGATCCCCCAACCAGCTCCAGGTCTTCACCCGTAATCGGCCACCGAGTTCGCCGACGACATTGCCGTCAGCGGCGTTCAACACCACATCGAGCAATACGCGTCGCGCCTGATCCTGGGCGGGCATCAACGCCAGCGCCTGTAACAAGTCAGCCACCGACACGCGCGTCGAAGGCTGCAACGAAAGCAAATCCTGCAACCACTCCGGCGCCTGTCGCGCTTGCCAATACGTGCGCCAGCCAGCGTCGGTAATGCCCAAACGTGCCGGCTCAAAATACAACCCGCAGGATTTCACTAACGCCTGATCGCGCTCAATCTTGCCACCCGCGGTGCAGCAATAAACCTCTTCCCTGGACTGGCCGCGACATTCGTAAGGCTGCTCATGGGCGCCGCTATCCACCAGCCAACCGTACACAAACAATTTCCACAAACTGCCCAACGGCGCCTGCAAGTCAGCAGGCAACGGCTCGCGTGAAATCACCTGGGTTCGGCTCAACGACAGCAGCTCACCTTTAAAGCCGAGTCGCAGCGGCTCGTCCTGCGCGGTGGCCAGCGCAGGGATCAAACACAGCAGCAAACAGACCAGAGGCCGGATCATGTCAGTGAACCGTGACCTGACCGAGCGCCGGTTTCTGTTCCTGCGCCTGATGCTGTGGCGCGTAGACCTGCGTGAAGCGCGCCGGTGGCAGGTTGAACTGACCTTTCTGCGAGAAACGCACCAGATGCCGCAATCGCAACTCGCCGCTCAGCGCATCCACCGGCACGGCATAGGCCAGTTGCCCCGGCTCGAATCGCGCTTTCTCGAGTGCGGTCGGTTCGGTGCCGGCCTTGCCCATCAGTTTGATACCCCAAGTGGTTCGCTCAACGTCGGCACCCGGTGGCAGCGGCACTTCGAGCAGGCCATAGCGCAGCGGTTTTGCGGCTTTGCTGGTGAGGATCACTTCGTCCAGATACAGGCTGTCGCTGGACAACGGCTGAGTGCCGACCGCTTCAAGTTTGAAGGTGAAGGCTTCATCGCCCGGCACCAGACGCGACAGGCGACGGGTGATGGTCACGGCCATCGGATCAACCGGTGGTTGCCGGGTCTTGTAGCTCAACGCGGCACGCAATGGACGCTCCTGCACACCGGTCAGCGACAACATCGCTGGTACAGGCTCAGCCCCTTGCCAGGTCCAATACATCTCGCCGGTATCGCCATAGTTTTTCTTCCAGCTGGCGCCCGGCGCCAGTGCGATGGTGGGTGAAGCCTGTTCGATGCTGCGTTGCAACCACGTCAGTGCCAACGCACGTTCCAGCGTCGATTGCTGCGGCAGCAAGCGTTGTAGCAACGCTTGCGCACGGGCCTGATCGAAAGGTTGCAGGGACAGGTTCAAGGCCTCGGCAAACGGCTGCGAGCTGACGGCCAAACGCTGTTGGGCATCGGCCAGTTGCCGGTTGAACGCCTCTGGCAGAGCGACCTTCGACTGCCTGGCCAAGGACGCCGTCAACATATGGGCAGCGGCGAGACCCAGCGCAGAATCCGGATCACTCATGACGAGACTGTCGTCGCCATCGTCCATCAGATTCGCAGCATTACCCTCGCCTGCTTTCGCCAGGTCGTCCATCAATCCGCTGAGCAAAGTGTTCACCGGCAATTGCATCTGCTTGGCGAACGACAGGATCAGCGCCCTCTGCAACAGCGGCGTGTTCTTCGCCTGTTTCGCATAGACCTCCAGCACCCGATGCCAATGCTCCGGCGGCAGGTTCAGTTCCAGCACTTGGCTGGCGTGCCAGTCGGCATAGTAGGCGTAAGCGGTGAGGAACGCGTCCGGCTCGCCGTCCATGCCCCACCAGGTGAAACTCGCCGACGGCCCGGCCATTTGCACCAGACGCAAGCGGCTGTTCTGAATGATCAGGCGCAAGCGGTCGCGGATTTGCGGGTTCGACGACAAGGCTGGATAGGCGATGCTCAACGGCAGCAAACGACTGGCGGTTTGTTCGACACCGCCATAGGGGTAACTCAGCAGATCATCGAGGGCGGAACGGAACAGCGCTTGCGGGCTGTCATCCAGTCGCAGGCGAATGTCCGAGGCGTCCGCCGGCAACGTCAGCGGCGTATCACCGCTGCCCACGTCCAGGCTCTGGCTTTGCGTGACCTGCCAACCTTCGCCGGTCGCGGTCAGGTGCACGGCCAGGGCATCGGCGGTTTTGCCGTCCTGCACCAGTTCGGCGGTCCACTCGCCACTGGTCAATGCAAACGCCGGTAGAGGGATGTAGTTGATGCCGCCGTTGAGCGTGACAGGGACACGTTGTTCATTGCCCGCGTAATGAATCACCAGCTCAGCCTTGACCGGGTTTTGCGCCTGGCTGAAAGCGAACACACCGAGGTCCGGTTTGTCGCCGGAGCGGAATTTTCCTGGCCCGCTCCACTTCAGATACAGCGGCTTTTCCGAGCGCACGAACTGCTTCTTCTGCCCGACCTGCCCGTCATCGGCGATGGCTCGCGCGGTGATGCGCCAGCGGGTCAGCGAGTCCGGCATCTTGAAGGTGAAACGGGTTTTGCCATTGGCGTCGGTTACAAGCTCTGGCTGCCACGCGGCGGTGTCGACGTCTTCGCGACGCGGCCGCTCCAGCACCTTCACACCGCGCTCACTGCGGTTGGCTTTGCCCGGTGCGCCGGGACTGCCCGGCAGTGCGACGTCGTAGCTGATGAACGACAGACTGGCGCTGGTGCGCACGTTGTTGCGGCGCGGATGGTAGAAGAACTGGTCGATGGTCGGCGCGACTTCCGGTTGCAACGCGTAGACCATTTCGTCGACCACGCTGACCGTCAGGTGCGCCGGGATCGGTTTGCCGGCGAACTGCGTGGTCAGGTCCACCGACACGGTGTCGCCTGGTTGATAGGTCTCTTTATCAGTGGCGATGGCTACGTCGATTTGCGGCGTGACCACCTTGATCCCGGCGTTCTGGAAGCTGTACTGGCCGCCCTTGGTGTACAGCACCGAAAACGTCAGGTTCGGTGCGAAGCTGTCCTTCACCGGGATGCGTGCGCGGTACTGAGTGTCACTGAGTTTTTCCATCTTCAGCCAGTCGCCGCCCTTGGACAGCAGCGCCGTGGCCTCGACCTTGTCGCGCTCCAGTGACAGCAATGCGTCGCTGATCGGCTCGGGGAACGTGATCAGCGCCAGCGCTTCGCCGCCGGTCTTGTACTCGGGTTTGTCGAAGACGATTTCTACCGTGCCGGGTACCGCTTTGACGCCGTCGCCGGTGACTGAATGACCGGTCGCACCAAGGGTTCGGCCGTGTTCATCCCTGAGCGTCAGGTTGTACGTGCCGGGGCGATCGAAAGCCAGTGTGAAGCCTTTATCGGTCGCCGCCAGTTTGCCTTCACCCGTGCTCTGGTCCTCCAGGCGTACCCAGCCGTAGCTTCCCGGCCTGACCGCTAGATTCTCACCTTCGCCGACGTAGCTGAACGCAACCTTGTCGCCCACCGCACTGAAGCGCTGCGGCGCACTCAAGCGGAAATTCGCCGCACCGCGATCGATGAGGATTTCCTTGGTGGTCTTGACCCGATACGCCGCGCCATCGCTGGCGAACACAGTCAGCATGTAGCGGCTCGGCTTCTCCGCAGCCGGCAGATCGAGCGTGGCGTTGCCTTTGACGTCTGTGGTCAGTTCGGTGCTGGTCAGCTCCACCGGAAACTGCCCGAGATATTGCAATTCGTTGTCGACCATCGACAGTTGTTGGGCGCGCAGGCTCAGGCTCAACTTGGCGTTGGCCACCGGTTTGCCGTCCGGGTATAGCAGTACCAGGCTGCCCTTGAGCGGTTCGCCGGTGCGGTAATCCTGCTTGGCCAGGTTCAGGGAAATTTCAAAGTGCGGCTTGATGTACTCGGCCACGCGAAAGGCGCTGCTGTAGGCTTGATCCTTGTAGTTGAAACGCAGCTCATAACCGCCCGCCACCGCATTGTCGGGCAACTGGAAACGACCTTGAGCGCCGGCCTTGGAATCGAGTTTCAGCGCCAGCGATTGCAGTGCCGTGCCGGTCGCGTCCAGCACCGTGACATTGACGTCGGCAGCGGCTGGCTGTACCGAGTCGCGGGCGTTCTTGAATTCGCGCCCGACGATTTTCAGCGATACCCAATCCCCCGGCCGATATAGCGGCCGGTCAGTGAAGGCATAGAGTTTGGTGTCGTAGATTTCGCTGTCGTAGTAGAAGTTTTCCGAGACGAAAACCCCGCCCTCTTCATCCTCGCCGATCACGAACGAACGCTCTGGGCTGACATGTTTCAGGCGCAGCAAACCATCGGTATCGGTGGCGCCGCTGCTCATTACGCCGAGGCCATCGGTCCACAGCACATTGACCTTCGGCACCGAGCTGCCTTCGTGTTTACGCGCGGCCCACACCAGCAGTTCATCACCGGCAATCTTGCTTACGGCCACGGTGTTGGAGACGAAGACCATGGTGGTCGCGCGGTACTTGCCGATCAGCGCTTCCACCAGGTACAGACCGGGTTTCAGGTTGCCCAACGGGATGTAGACGTTGCCCGGCGCGGCGCTGACGAACTCACTGGAAGACCCGGCGAGGTTCACGCCTTCGGGCGGCTGGATCGGTTTGGCTTGCCACAGCGGATAGCGGAACTGACTGACCACCGGCAGGCCCGGAATCAACGCGAATTGTGGCTGCGCATCGTAAGGTGTTGGCGCAGCCATGGCGGCGCCCATCTTCAGCTCAGGCACTTCTTCGGTGACCTGTTTGCGCGACTCGTAGTTAAACGCCCGCTGCATCACCCGACGGGATTTGCGGTACCAGTTGTCCCACAGATACGCCAGTGTGTTGGACAGGCCTTCGCCCTTGAACTGGCCGTCACTGACCACCCGGTGCAAGTTCTTCTGACGCTTGAGAAAGTCCAGCGGTTTGTCGATGCGATACACCCGGATGTCGGCGCCGCCATAGGGTTCCATGCGGAATCGGCGGTAGTCGCGACCCGGTGCTTCGAGGCGCACCATCGCCTGTTCGTCGCTGGCGAAACTGCTGTCGGCCAGCAGGAAAAAACTTTCACCGGCCACCGGCGTGTAGCCGCTCGGCTCGACCGTGTCTTCGGCGCTGACCGTCGAAAATGGCAGCAGCAAAACCAGCAGCAGAGGCAGGAAACGCAACATGCGGGCACCGATCATTGGGAGAGAAAATTCAGTCGATAAACGCCGATGAAGTTGGGGTTGGCTGCATCGGGTATCCATCGGGTGTCCTTCCATGTCATGAGTTGTTGCAGGCTTGCGGAGCGCATGCCGTTGTCGGTGGGTGTGGTGGTGCCGGTGTGATAGGCGATGTAGCGGCCCATCCAGATCATCAGATGCTGGTCGTCGCCCTGATCGAAAAACATCAGGTCGCCAGGCCGTGCTTGAGAGACATCACGGCTGACCAGATGACTGTTGAACTGGATCAATTTGATCGCGTTGACATACGGCCCGACCTTGCCGCCGCCCTGCTGCCATTGCTGGGCGAGGCCGCGCTGGGTGTCGCTCAGTTGCAGCTCTGGCGGCAGGTAGCGATTGGACAGGCCATTGCTGCGCAGCCATTTATCGTCATGCACTTTCAGCGCTTCGTTGGCGGCGAAGCGCACCAGACCCGCGCAGTCCTGCTGATACCAGCGCGGGCTCGGGCCCTGACTCAGTTGCTCTTGGGCGATGCGCACGAACCAGGCGCGGAACACCTGGGACTGCTGCGGGTCAAGCGCTGGCGTATCCACGGCAAACGCGCGGCTGCCCAGCAGCAACGCCAACAGGCCGAGGCTTCGGATCAGTGCCTTCACAGCGCTTTCCATTCCAGCGGCAGCCATTGCCAATGACCATCCGGCTCGCTGCCTTCGGGCAAGGTCAGGGCGTATTTGCCGTAACCGCCGAGCTTGCGCAATTTCGGGATCAGGTAGGTTTGCGCGGCGTTGTAGAACACCGGTTCCATGTCCTGGGGCAGGCTGTCGAGGGTTTCCTGCTGCATCAACTGCGCCATGGAATCCGGGCCGAAGTAGACCGGCATCAGCAGGTCTTTCGGCACCACGTCGGCCATCGGCGGGAAGCGTTTGTCGAGGGTGCCGAGGGCTTTGTCGACAAGCTTGTCGTCGAGGGAAAACAGTAGCGTCGAACCGTGGCGCGCCAGGCTCACACGCATGAAGGCCTTGCCGGTAATTGCGTCGGGACTCTCAGCATCCACGGCTTTGTAAGGGCCGAAATTCGAACTGACCTGACGCTGCCATTGATGATTTTCTCCGTCCTGCTTCTCGATCACCGGAAACGCATGGTCATCAACCTTGGCTTCATAGGCGCCGACCATCGAGCCGAACAACTGGCCCAGATCGCCATCGAGTCTGGCGCTGTCCTTGTCATTCAGGCTGGCCACCAACAGCGGCGTGTACAGCCGCGAATCGGCGTACCAGCACAGACCGGCAGCACCGGCCATGTGAGCGGTCAGCGCCTGGGCCACGGGCTCTTGCGCACCGAGCTTCACCAGCAGCGGCTTCTGTTGTTCAGCGGCCAGCGGCAGGGCCACGCAAGCGCTGGCCCCCATGGGCATGGCTTGCCAGATCGGTTTGAAATCGAAGTCCGGTTGATCATCCAGTTCATCCATGGCGAGGTAGCTGTGCCAGCCTTTGTCGTCCATGTCGAAACGCAGGCCGGCGAAGTTCGGGATGAAGCGTTGGTAACCCATGGCCAATACACTGGCGTTGACCGACAGCCGTTGCTTCACCTCTGGCGCACGGGGTTGCAGGCCAAAGGCTTCGGGGAATAGTTTGTCGCCGTTGAGCAACGCGGCGATGGCCTGAGTCGAGACGCTGCCCGACTCCTGCGTCGCGCCACTTTGCGGGTCGTAGAGTTTGGTCGGATTCGACAGCACCACCAGTTTGTCGCCATGGGAGGCAAACAGCAGCGCCTTGCTGGCGTTGTAGGTGAGTTGATAGAGCGGCACGTCATCGGCGCCGACTTTGACGTCAGCGACTTTGCTGAGTTGCGAATCATCCAGCGCCACTTTCGCCAGCGGCTCCAAAACCTTGGCCAGCCCGCCGCGATCCATCACCAGCAGGAAATCCTTGAGCCGTCCATCCGCGCCACGCCACAGCGCCACGTCCGCCGGTTGATCGAAGAGCTGCTCGATCAGACTGTCCTGCAGCTTCAAGTCATGCTCGTAGATGATCCGTCGCAGACTGCCGATCAGCCCGAGGCGATCGGCGTGGGTTTCGTAATAGAAGACGAAATCTTCGGTGAGGGTTTCCTTAAGGAACGGCACCGCCAGCAAGTCCTTGGGCAATTGGCTCAAGGAGTGGGTTTCGAGCAAGCCATCGGGGCGGCGCATGCCGAGTTTTTCCGCCGCCAGTTGTGGAGCCGGCGCCTTGCTTTTTTGCATCAGCCAGCCCATGCCAGCGGCCACGCCCGCGACCAGACACAGCCCGATCACAATGGCCGGCCAACGGCGGGACGGTTTGGCGCTCGGTGTTTCGGCAGCCGGGGAAACAGTGTTATCGCTCATTTCACAAAACCCGATGTCATCCGTGGTGCGGGATGCTCAATAGTTGAAAGTCTTGACCAGCAGCAGATCACCGATCGCGCGCAGGGGCACGATGAAGGTTTCGCGTTTTTCGTCGACGGTGTTTTCGTTGAGCACCAGGTTGATCTGCGAGGTGATGACCTCGTTCTGGTTGCTGGTCTCATCGAAGTTATAGCCGCCGCTGCCAAAGTTGCCCCAGTAGTTGACGTAAACCAGATAGGTGCCATGCAACGGCGCGGTCATGGTGAACATTTCCGGGCCGGGACCATCGACGCCGTCCGGATCGAGGCCGCCGCCGTTGGTCAGCGCCGAATGAGCCCAGAACGCATGCTGGCCGTCAGGCGTAACGATGTGCAGGTCGAGCTCGGCCTTGGGGTCGTCCCAACCCAGCACCACGCGAATCCGCGCAGGCGTGCGCAGGTTGTTGGCTTCATAGAATTGAACCCGCTTGAGCGACTGGCCTTCTGCGCTGCGCACTTCGACACTATTGGAACCGGCACCGAACGCATACGGCCGGGCGAAACGCCCCTGGTCGTCGGTGTACAGGTTCAGCGGATTGCCGTTGACCGCCAGCGTATGGGGGCCACGTTGAGGGCCGATGGCCTTGAGCTGCCCTTCGATCATCGTGCGATTGCGCTGTACGCCCCGGTCGATGGGCGGCGTGGGATAGGCGACTCGCGGGTTCTCCGTGCGATCCAGCAGGCCGTTGTAGCGCCAGCCGCCTACCGGTTCCGACATATCGGTGCTCGGCTCGGCCAGAACCGGCATGCAAGCCAACCCGATCAGCAGCAAAAGAAATGAGCGCATGTGATGCCTCCTGCCATGCCTGACGAAACCTTGCGCCCGATCCTCGGCGCGTTACAGATGCGACTACTGCGTTTCGTCTGAAAGACCCGTGACTGTCGGGTCGTCGTTGGCGCGAAGGTTAGCCAGTCGGGTGTTTTTTAACAATCGCGGGTGCCTCAAAGTGCGTAGGGTTTCACGACGCGTGGTGGACGGTGAGCCGAATAAGCGTCATATTCGGCTCACAAAATGAGCCGAATAGACTTTCCAATCGGCTCAACCTTTAAGAGCATCCCGTTCATGACACATCAATGGATATGGCAGCAGCCTGACTGGCCGGACTTCACCTGGAATGCCGAGCGCTTGGCACCCTTGCTGCGCGAGTGCATCCAAGCGCAAGGGCGATTAATGGGTATGGCCCGTTCTGTGGGCAGTTCGCTGAGCGCGCAAAGTGAACTGGATGCGTTGCTGCAAAACATCGTCACTTCGTCCGCGATCGAAGGTGAACAGCTGAATGTCGGTTCGGTTCGCTCTTCATTGGCTCGGCGATTGGGGCTGGAACTCAACGAGGCAGACAACGTCAGCAAACGCAGCGAGGGCCTCGCGCAACTGATGCTAGATGCCACGCAGCATTTCGCCGCCCCGCTGACGCTTGACCGATTACTGGACTGGCATGAGTGGCTGTTCCCAGAACAAAATTCCGATCTCGCTGCGCGCAGCATCCGTGTTGGTGCTTTGCGTGGCGAAGAGCCGATGCAAGTGGTCTCCGGCCGTCTGGACAGGCCGACCGTGCACTTCGAAGCGCCGCCTCGCAAGGGCCTTGAGCGACAACTCGACACCTTCCTCACGTGGTTCGAGAACAGCCGCAATGCAGCAGGACTCGATCCCCTGTTGCGCGCAGGTATCGCGCATTTCTGGTTCGTTACGCTGCACCCCTTCGATGATGGTAACGGACGCCTGACGCGCACCATCACCGACCTGGCATTGGCACAAGGCGAGGCCCAGGCGATTCGCTTCTGCGCCATGTCGGCGAGCATTCTCGATGATCGTTCCGGTTATTACCGTGTACTTGAACGCAGCCAAAAAGCCGATCTGGACGCTACTGAATGGCTCGAATGGTTTCTGCAAACCCTACTAAGCAGCCTGCAACAGGCAATGGTGCGGATCGAGTCGGTGCTGGGCAAAGCGCGATTCTGGCAAGCGCACCGCGAATCTGAACTGTCGATCGAGCAGACCAAAGTACTCAATCGCCTGCTGGATGGCGGGGAGCGCGGATTCGAAGGCGGGATCAGCGCGGCTCAGTATCAAGCCGTGGCGAAGGTATCCAAGGCAACCGCGACCCGTCATCTGGCCGAACTGCTGGATAAGGGATGCCTGCAACGCCTGCCAGGTGGTGGGCGCAGTACGCGCTATGAAATCCACTATCCAGATGACTCGACACCATAATCGCGGGCAACGCTCGCCACAGGGTTTAGCCGCCAAATCACCCCGCTCATTTGCCCATAAACCCCCTATCTGCTAGTGTCGCGCCGGTTTAACGTCAACCGGAAATCGCCGCCATGGCCCGCAAAAAAGCTGCACTGGATTTCGAACAATCCCTCGCTGACCTGCAAACGCTGGTCGAGCGTCTGGAGAATGGTGAATTGTCGCTGGAAGACTCGCTGACCGCTTTCGAGCAAGGCATCGGTCTGACCCGCGATTGCCAGGCGGCGCTGGCTCAGGCCGAGCAAAAGGTTCAGGTGCTGCTCGAGCGTGATGGCGAGTTGGCCGAGGAACCCTTCGACGCGGACCAGCCAGAATGATTGCAGCGTATTCGGCGACCAGCCAGGCCCGCGTCAATGCGGCCCTGGAAACCCTGTTCACCGCGCCGGGCCCTGAGCTGGCGCGCCTGTACGAAGCCATGCGCTACAGCGTGATGAACGGCGGCAAGCGCGTGCGTCCGTTGCTGGCCTATGCCGCGTGCGAAGCGCTGGGTGGCAAGGCCGAGCAAGCCAACGGCGCAGCCTGCGCAGTGGAACTGATCCACGCCTATTCTCTGGTTCACGACGATTTGCCGGCAATGGACGATGACGATTTGCGTCGCGGCCAGCCCACCACCCACAAAAAATTCGATGAAGCCTGCGCGATCCTCGCCGGTGACGGCTTGCAGAGCCTGGCGTTCAGCGCCCTGCTCGACCCGCGCCTGAGCAATGCGGACGCGGAGATTCGCCTGCAAATGGTCAGTGCGCTGGCGTTGGCGGCCGGCCCGGCGGGCATGGTGGGCGGTCAGGCCATCGACTTGGGTTCGGTTGGTCTGAAGCTTGATCAGAAGGCACTCGAATACATGCACCGGCACAAGACTGGCGCATTGATCGAGGCCAGCGTCAAACTCGGCGCCCTGGCCAGCGGCCGTGCCGAGAAAGACGAACTGAAATCCCTGCAGAGTTATGCACAGGCCATCGGTCTGGCGTTCCAGGTCCAGGACGACATTCTCGACGTCGAAAGCGATACCGAAACCCTCGGCAAACGCCAGGGCGCCGACATCGCCCGGGACAAACCGACCTACCCGGCCCTGCTCGGCCTCGACGCTGCCAAGGCCTACGCCCTGGAACTGCGCGACCAGGCGTTGCACGCGCTGCGACCGTTTGACGCGGCGGCCGAGCCGTTGCGCGATCTGGCCCGGTATATCGTCGAGCGCCGCAGCTGACGGCGTATCCGCCAAAAAAGACCTATGCGTGGGCAGGGTGCGATCCATCAGGTAAACTGCCGCATCTTTTATACCTATAACGATTCGCCTGATGCCCACGACGTTTCATGAGATTCCCCGCAAGCGCCCGACCACGCCCCTGCTCGACCGCGCGAACACGCCGGACGGCCTGCGCCGGTTAGGCGAAGCCGAGCTGGAAACCCTGGCCGATGAGCTGCGCCTGGAATTGCTCTACACGGTCGGCCAGACCGGTGGGCATTTCGGCGCCGGCCTGGGCGTGATCGAGCTGACCATCGCGTTGCATTACGTCTTCGACACGCCGGACGACCGGCTGGTGTGGGACGTCGGCCATCAGGCTTATCCACACAAGATCCTCACCGGTCGTCGCGAGCGCATGGGCACCCTGCGCCAGAAGGACGGCATTGCCGCTTTCCCGCGTCGCTCCGAGAGCGAGTACGACACCTTTGGCGTCGGCCACTCCAGCACTTCGATCAGTGCAGCGCTGGGCATGGCCATTGCCGCCCGCCTGCAAAACAGTGATCGCAAGGCCATCGCGGTGATCGGCGACGGCGCGTTGACGGCCGGCATGGCCTTCGAGGCGCTGAACCACGCGCCGGAAGTGAACGCCAACATGCTGGTGATCCTCAACGACAACGACATGTCGATTTCACGCAACGTCGGCGGTTTGTCGAACTACCTGGCGAAGATTCTTTCCAGCCGCACCTACGCGAGCATGCGCGAAGGCAGCAAGAAAGTGCTGTCGCGCCTGCCCGGCGCCTGGGAAATCGCCCGTCGCACCGAAGAATACGCCAAAGGCATGCTGGTTCCCGGCACCCTGTTCGAAGAACTGGGCTGGAACTACATCGGCCCGATCGACGGCCACGATCTGCCGACCCTGATCGCCACCTTGCGCAACATGCGCGATCTGAAAGGCCCGCAATTCCTGCACATCGTCACCAAGAAAGGCAAAGGCTTCGCCCCGGCAGAAGTCGACCCGATCGGTTACCACGCGATTACCAAACTCGAACCGCTGGACGCTCCTGCCGCCGCGCCGAAAAAGGCCAGCGGGCCGAAATATTCAGGCGTGTTTGGCGAATGGCTGTGCGACATGGCAGCCGCCGATCCGCGCTTGGTCGGGATCACTCCGGCGATGAAAGAAGGCTCCGACCTGGTGGCCTTCAGCGAACGGTTCCCGTTGCGCTATTTCGACGTGGCGATTGCCGAGCAACATGCCGTGACCCTCGCCGCCGGCATGGCCTGCGAAGGTGCAAAACCGGTAGTGGCGATTTACTCGACGTTCCTGCAACGCGGCTACGACCAGCTTGTTCACGATGTGGCGGTGCAAAACCTCGATGTGCTGTTCGCCATCGACCGCGCCGGTCTGGTGGGCGAAGACGGCCCGACTCACGCCGGCAGCTTCGATCTGTCGTTCCTGCGCTGCATCCCCGGCATGCTGGTGATGACCCCGAGCGACGAAAACGAACTGCGCAAAATGCTCACCACCGGTCACCTGTACGAAGGTCCAGCGGCTGTGCGTTATCCGCGAGGCAACGGTCCAAACGCGACTATCGAGAAAAACCTCGAGCCAATCGAGATCGGCAAAGGCGTGGTTCGCCGTCAGGGCAGCAAAGTCGCCCTGCTGGTATTCGGCGTGCAACTGGCCGAAGCGCTGAAAGTCGCCGAGACGCTGGATGCGACCGTGGTCGACATGCGCTTCGTCAAACCGCTGGATGAAGAGCTCGTTCGCCAAATGGCCGCCAACCACGAGTTGCTGGTGACGGTCGAAGAGAACGCGATCATGGGTGGTGCGGGTGGCGCGGTCAGCGAGTTCCTTGCTCGCGAAAACATACTCAAGTCGATGCTGCACCTGGGCTTGCCGGACCTCTATGTCGAGCACGCCAAACCTGCGCAGATGCTGGCCGAGTGCGGGCTGGATGAGGCCGGAATCGAAGCCTCGATTCGCGAACGTCTGCAACTGCTCAACTTGTAAACCCGATTTCACACCTGTAGGAGCCGGCTTGCTGCGGGCGGCGTTCCGACGATGGCGTCTTCAAGGGCCCCATCGCTGGCAAGCCAGCTCCTACAGGGACGATGTACTCTTTCGCTTTTACGATAAAACTATGAATTTCCTTCGCATCGTCTTGACGCTGACCCTTCTGCCGTCAGGTCCACTGCTGGCCGACACCTTCGAACGCGACCAGGCCCTGAAGCTGCCGGACGTGCTGATCAGCGCCAACCGCCAGGTCGAAGCTCGCAACGACAGCAGCGCCGCCAACACCGTGTTCACCCGCGAAGACATCGACCGCCTGCAACCGAACAGCGTCACGGATCTGCTGCGTCGAGTCCCGGGTGTGCAAGTCGCGCAAACCGGTGGCCGTGGCAGCCTGCCCGGGGTTTATATCCGTGGCACTCAGTCAGCCCAAAGCCTGGTGCTGGTGGACGGCCAGCGGATCGGCAATTCGACGTCGGGCGACAGCAACCTGCAACACATCAACATCGAACAAGTCGAGCGCGTGGAAGTGTTGCGCGGTTCCCGTTCGGCGATTTACGGCAGCGATGCGATTGGCGGGGTGATCCAGATTTTCACCCGGCGTGGCGGCGAACAAGGCCTGCAACCACGTCTGCATATAGGATTTGGCAGCAACCAGACTTGGGAACGCAGCTTTGGTTTGTCCGGTGGCGATGAGCAGACCCGGTTCAACCTCGGCGCCAGCCTCGATGAAACCGCCGGCATCGATCGCACCCACGAGTCGTACCCCAGCGACGGCGACCACGACGCGTACCGCAACAAGTCGCTGAGCCTGAGCCTGAGTCATGCACTCAGCGATGACATCGAAATCGGCGCCAACCTGCTGGATAACCGCGGCAAAAGCGAGTTCGACAACCCGTTCGGGCGCTTCGACCTGGACACCTTCGAGTCCGTCCAGCAGCAGCCCTATAGCGAGTTCGACGTGAGCAGCGTCAGCAGCTACGTCGATGCCCGCATCAACGACGCGTGGAAATCGCGTATCGAACTCGGCCACAGCGAAAACCGCGAAAAGACCCTCGACAAGCTCAGCGATGAGCGCAGCGTGTTTGACACCTACCGCGACTCGGTGACGTGGCAGAACGATCTGACGCTCAACGAAAGCAACAGCTTGATCCTCGGCGGCGACTGGTACGAAGACCGGGTCAACAGCACCACGGACTTCGACGAGGACAGCCGCTGGAACCGCGCGGCGTTTATCCAGCATCGTTATCAGGCGGAAAGCTTCTCCACCGAACTGGGTCTGCGCCGCGATCAGAACCAGCAGTTCGGCGGCCAGAATAGCTGGAGTGGCACGCTCACCCTGCCACTGAACATGAACAACGACGTACTGCTGAGCTACAGCGAAGGCTTCCGTGCACCGACATTCAACGATTTGTATTACCCGGACTTCAGCAACCCCGACCTGAAACCTGAAACCTCGAAAAGTTACGAGCTGCAATGGCGCAGCCAGTTGACCGAAAACAGTCGCCTGGAAGCCTCGCTGTACCGAACGGATCTGGAAGACGCGATCATCTTCGGCAGCAACTCACGCCCGCAGAACGTTGCCTCGGCACGGATCAATGGCTTCGAAGCGGCGTTGAAGCAGGAACTGCTCGGCTGGCAGAGCAACCTTGGCGTGGCGATCATCGACCCTCGGGACCGCGACACCGGCCATACCCTGGCCCGTCGTGCACGTCGTACATTGAGCTGGGACCTGGATCGACAGTTCGACCGGCTGGGCCTCGGCGCCAGTTGGCAAGCGGTGAGCAGCAGCTATGACGACTTGAACAATCAGCAACCATTGGGTGGTTATGGGTTGCTGGGTTTGCGCAGCAGCTGGGAACTCAACCGTGAGATCAGCCTGGAGCTCAAGGTCGACAATCTGCTGGACAAGGAATACAGCCGGGCGCTGTACAGCCATGAAGGCAGCCAGTATGGGTATCGCGAGGAAGGTCGGGCGTGGATGTTCGGGGTGACGTGGACGCCGGAGCTTTAAGTTGAAATTTGCGGTGTCTCGACAGACGTCATCGCGAGCAGGCGCCTGGGTCTCAGCGATCGGGCGCAATCAACTGGCAAAGCTTGGCAGTCGCTTCTACCATCTGCCCACTCGGCCGCTCCAGTCCTTTGTCCGTCACTAAACGCAATTGCTGTTGCTTCACCGCCGCCACCTGCGGCCAGGCTTTCCACGTATCGAGCTGGGTCTGGTCGCTGGCCAGAATCAGCTCGGGATTGCGCTGCAACACCGCCTCCACACTGACCTGGGGTGCCGGCAACGTCAGATCGGCAAACACATTCTTTGCCCCGCACACTTCCAGCGCATCACTGATGATCTGTCCGCCGCCAACGGTGTACAGCGGCCGATCCCAGACCTGATAGAACACCCGCACCGGCTGATCCCGACGATAGCGCTGCCGCAGTTCATCCAGCCTCTGACGCAAATCCGTCGCCAGTGAAGTCCCACGCTCGGCCCGTCCGAGCTGCGCGGCTATCGCCTCGATCTGTGCTGTGAGCTGTTCGAAGTTGTGCGGCTCGGCGACGTAGGTCGGAATATTCAAGCGCTTGAGTTGTTCACGCTGAGCCGGTCCGACGCTGCCGGGCCAGAGCAACAGCAAATCCGGCTTCAGACTAAGCAGCCGCTCCATGTCCAATTGACCGTAACGACCAACGGAAGGCAGGTTGTTCAGTTGTGCAGGACGTTCACCGGCATCCAGCACGCCCACCAACAGGTCGGCCGAACCCAGTTCAACGACGATTTCAGAGAGAGAAGGCGCGAGGCTGACCACCCGTTCGACCGCGGCTGCCGAGCCGCTGAGGGCCAGCAGCAAAACCGCCAGCCAGACGGGACGCATCAACCGAGTTGACGCGGAATACGGTAGAGGTAGAACAGCACCGTGGTCGACAGCGCCAGCAAGAACAATGGCACCGCTTCAAGGCCGACAAACACCGCCAGCGCACCGATCCACGCCGGCAAACCGGCAGCCAGGAACGCCGTGCGCCGCTTGGCCGCCAGGCTGATCCACGCGGCGGGTTCATCAGGGGTATCGAGGGCTTTCTGAGTGGTGATCAGCGCATGCTTGTAGCCACCGAAAAACTTCAGGCTGACAAACATCGAAGCGACACCGGCGATGAACAACGGCATCGCCAGCACCGGCAAAATGGCTTCGCCCTGGCCGAACACACCGTTGATCACGAACAGCGGCAACAAGGCCAGCGCCAGGTATTGCCACCAGTTGACGGACAGTCGCCGCCGCACCTGACCACGGGTCACGCCCGGCCTACCTCGCCCTGATGTTCGTTGCCCATCATGTGGTCGAGTTTGCTGGCCTTGGTCGCCAGGTAGAGTTTGTTGTGCGGGTTGTGGCCGGTGTGCAGCGGCACACGCTCGGCGACCACGATACCCATATCGGTCAAGGCTTTGACCTTGCGTGGGTTGTTGGTCATCAGACGCAGGGACTTCACGCCCAGGTGCTCCAGCATCGGCAGGCACATGGCGTAGTCGCGCTGGTCGGCGGCAAAGCCCAGACGTTCGTTGGCTTCAACGGTGTCGGCACCGCCATCCTGCAATTCATAGGCACGGATTTTGTTCAGCAAGCCAATGCCACGGCCTTCCTGACGCAAGTACAGCAATACGCCACGACCTTCACGGGCAATGGCCTGCAACGCAGCTTCGAGTTGCGAGCCGCAATCGCAACGCTGGCTGAACAAGGCATCGCCCGTCAGGCATTCGGAGTGCAATCGGCCGAGTACCGGGGCACCGTCGGCGATCTCACCCAGGCTCAGCACAACGTGCTCGCGGCCGGTGGCTTCATCGAGAAAGCCGTGCATGGTGAATTGCGCAAAAGGCGTTGGCAGCTTGGAAGCGGCGACAAAAACGACAGGCACCGGTGTGCTCCTGATCTAAAGAGTCTGAAGATTCGCAGGCCGGCATTGTAACAGCAGGTTCCTGACGACGCTTAGGCTGAATTATCGGCGATAACTATCAAAAAGTTTGATGTCCGCTCGCTCCCACGAAGGGTAATCGCCGACGACCACAAAATCCGCGTTAATGCTCTTCAAATGGATAGGGTTGTTTCCAGCGTTCGAAAATCGGCTTCAGCTCGCCGCTTTTGACCAATTCCTCCATGCGCTGGTCGAACATCGCCATCAGCGTGCGGGCCTGCGGGGTCTTGGCAAAGCACAGATACAGCGGCAATTCAGCGATATGGGTTCGACGCAATTGCGATGGATCCTTCGCCCGATTGACGACGTAATCGACTTCAGTCAACGCATCAATGTAAAAATCGGCGCGATTTTGCATCAGCATTGAGACAATGCCGGTACGCCGCAGCACTTCGTTATAGCGGCGAATGTTGGGCAGGTAATGCTGGTAATCGTAGCCGCGCACCCAGGCCAGTCGATAATTACCCAGGGTTTCCGGGGTCGGCACCGGACCTGTGGACAGGCCAAGGGCATAGATGTGATCGGTGTCGAAGTTCCAGTGCGGGTAGAGCAACTCATCCGACTCGTCACGATAGGAACCGACACAGGCATCCACTTCGCCGCGCTCGGCCAGGCCCATGGAGCGCACGTAGGGCTCAGTGCGGATATCCAGCTTGACGCCCGCCGGCTCGAAAACTTGCCGCAGCACGTCCCAGGCCAGTCCATGACCGTCGGCAGCGGTGTAGTCTTCCCAGTCCTCGCTGGCCAGGTGAATCACGGAAGGCGTCGGCGCGACATCCCTCGCCTGAGCGAAGAAGCAAAACAAGGCCAACACCATCACCATCAAACCGCGTAGAGCCATCCCTAGTTCTCCCACTTAACGCCCCAAACCCTCTCTGGTCAGGCGAAAATCCGCACCAGCCCTTGCATCGCCAACCATGCGAACACTCCGGCCAATACGTCATCGAGCATGATCCCGACACCGCCGTGCACATGCCGGTCGATCCAGCGAATCGGCCATGGCTTGAGAATATCGAAGAAGCGGAACACCAGGAATCCCGCGAGCAACCACTGCCAACCTTCCGGCACCAGCCACAGGGTAATCCACATTCCGACCATTTCGTCCCAGACGATGCCTTCATGGTCGTGCACACGCAAATCATCGGCGACCTTGCCGCACAGCCAGAAGCCGAACAGCATGGTGATGCCCAGCATCAGCCAATAGCCCCAATCGGGCAACATCTGCCACAACGGGATGAAGGGTAGCGCAACTAACGACCCCCAGGTGCCCGGTGCCTTTGGCAAGATGCCCGAGCCGAAGCCAAACGCCAGGAAATGCCATGGATTGCGCCAGACCGACGGCGGTACAAATTCCGCCGGGACCTGTTTGGGATGATCTGTCACGGTGTCTCCCGAAAATGTTGATAGCCCCGGGTTTGCGGGGTGATGTCTTGTCCAGCGGCGTCCAACAGTGTCACGCCCTGCCCGCTGACTACCCGCCCGATCACATGAACGGGCCAGCCATTAACCAGCAACGACGGGAGCTCGACGGATGGCAAGGTAAAGGCCAGCACGTAATCGTCGCCACCACTCAGGGCTGCGATTTGTGCGCCCGAGTGGCCGAGGAAGGCAACCAACGCTTTCGACAACGGCAAGCGCTCAATGTCCACCTGAAGGCTGACCTTCGACGCGAGCGCGATATGCCCGCAGTCCGCGAGCAAGCCGTCGGAGATATCCAGCGCCGAAGTCGCCTTGCCGCGCAACGCCTGGCCGAGGCCCAGTTGCGGTTGCGGCGACCAGTAATGCGCCAACAGCGGATTGGCGATGGCGGCTTCGGCACTGCGCTCACCGAGCACCAGCGGCAACGCGCCGGCAGCATTGCCCAGTTCGCCACCGACACACAGCAAGTCGCCTGGTTGCGCACCGCTACGAGTCAGTGCCTGCCCGGACGGCACTCGGCCGAAAACAGTCATGGTCAGGCTTAACGGCCCCCGAGTGGTGTCGCCACCCACCAATGCCACGCCGCAACTTTGCGCCATGCGGTTCAACCCACGGGCGTAGGCATCCAGCCATTCGGCGGTCACCGTCGGCAAGGTCAGGGCAAGGGTAAAGGCAACGGGAGTGGCGCCCATGGCGGCGAGATCGCTGACGGCCACGGCCAGCGAGCGCTGACCGAGCAGAAACGGGTCGCAAGGATCTGCGAAATGCACACCGGCCACGAGGGTGTCGGTGGAAATCGCCAACTGCTCCCCGGGAGGAACAGCCAGCAAGGCGCAGTCATCGCCAATCCCGAGGGCAACGCCTTCGCCGCCCTGCGCACAAGGCGCGGCGGCGAAGAAATTGCGGATCAGCTCAAACTCGCCCATGGCAATGGCAGTTCAAGCGCAAGTTAGCGCTTGAACGCCTTCACTTCAGCTTCACGCAGACGCGGGGCCAGCTTATCGAGTACGCCGTTGACGAACTTGTGGCCATCGGTGGAACCGAAGACCTTGGCCAGTTCGATACCTTCGTTGATCACAACGCGGTACGGCACGTCGACGCGCTTGAGCAGTTCCCAGGTCGACAGGCGCAGAACCGCCAGTTCAACCGGGTCCAGCTCTTCAATGGTCAAGTCCAGGCATGGCGTGAGCGCGGTGTCGATTTCAGTCTTGAACTGCGGAACCCCGTGAAGGATTTCGCGGAAGTAAGCGCCATCGACATCGCTGAAATCGTTATCGACCCGGAACTGCGCTTCAATTTCGTTCAGCGACTGCTTGGCCATGTGCCATTGGTACAGCGCTTGAGTCGCGAGCTGACGGGCTTCGCGACGCTTGACGCTTTTCGATGGCTTGCCGGCGTCCGCAGGCTTTGGATCGCGCGGGTTGAAACGATCGCTTTCGTCGCTAATCACTTGGCCTCCAACTGCGCCAGCAGGCTGACCATTTCCAGAGCGGACAGGGCAGCTTCGGCACCTTTGTTACCGGCCTTGGTGCCGGAACGTTCGATGGCTTGCTCGATGGAATCAACGGTCAGGACGCCGAAAGCGACCGGAACGCCGAACTCCATGGACACCTGGGCCAGGCCCTTGGTGCATTCGCCCGCGACGTATTCGAAGTGCGGAGTACCGCCACGAATGACTGCGCCCAAAGCGATGATCGCCGCGAACTCACCCTTCTGAGCGACTTTCTGCGCAACCAGCGGGATTTCGAAGGCGCCAGGCGCACGGATGATGGTGATGTCGCTTTCGCTCACGCCATGGCGAACCAGGGCATCAACTGCACCGCTGACCAGGCTTTCAACGACGAAGCTGTTGAAACGGCCCACTACCAAAGCGTAGCGGCCTTTAGGGGCGATGAAGGTACCTTCGATGGTCTTCAGGGTCATTCGTTAGATCTCTTAAAGAGCCGGGACGCGTCTCGTACGCGTCCCTCAGTGATATTAGCCACGAATTCACGGCCGGAAAAATCCGCATTGCTGCCTGATTACAAACTGTGGCGAGGGAGCTTGCTCCCTCGCCACAATAAATCTATGTCAACAATGCTGGAAACAACCGGTCATTATTCGGAGGGCACGTATTCTACAACTTCCAGATCGAAACCGGATATCGCATTAAATTTCATCGGTGCGCTCATCAAACGCATTTTGCGCACACCGAGGTCACGCAGGATCTGCGAACCGGCACCGACAATGCTGTAGGTAGTCGGTTTTTTCACAGCAGCGTGGTCGGCGGTTTCGCGGATATGCGCCAGCAACACGTCGCCGTCAAGCGGGTGACCGAGCAACAACACCACGCCGCTGCCCGCCTCGGCGACCGCAGCCATGGCGGCGCGCAGGCTCCAGCGACCCGGTTGCTTGACCATCAGCAAGTCGCGCAGCGGGTCCATGTTGTGCACGCGAACCAGGGTCGGTTCTTCGGCGCAGACATTGCCCAGGGTCAGCGCCATGTGCACGTCGCCTTCCACGGAATCACGATAGGTCACCAGGTTGAATTGGCCCAGTTCGCTGTCCAGTGGCTGCTCGGCAATCCGCTGAACGGTACGTTCGTGGATCATCCGGTAGTGAATCAGGTCGGCAATGGTGCCGATCTTGATGTCGTGTTCGGCAGCAAACGCTTCCAGTTCGGCGCGACGGGACATGGTGCCGTCGTCGTTCATCACTTCGCAGATCACACCGCTCGGCTCGAAACCGGCCATGCGCGCCAGATCGCAGGCGGCTTCGGTGTGACCGGCGCGAGCCAGCGTACCGCCAGCCTGGGCCATCAGCGGGAAGATGTGGCCAGGGCTGACGATGTCTTCAGCCTTGGCATCACGGGCGGCAGCGGCCTGCACCGTGCGCGCACGGTCGGCGGCGGAGATGCCGGTGGTCACACCGGTGGCCGCTTCGATCGATACGGTGAACTTGGTGCCGAAACCGGAACCGTTGCGCGGCGCCATCAACGGCAGCTTGAGCAGTTCGCAGCGCTCGCGGCTCATCGGCATGCAGATCAGGCCACGGGCGTGCTTGGCCATGAAGTTGATGTGCTCGGGTTTGCAGCACTCGGCGGCCATGATCAGGTCGCCTTCGTTCTCGCGGTCTTCGTCATCCATGAGGATGACCATCTTGCCTTGGCGGATGTCTTCAACCAGTTCTTCGATGCTATTGAGCGCCACTAGGCACCCCCTTGGAGTCAGGATTTGAGGTAGCCGTTGGCGGCCAGAAAGCTTTCGGTAATGGTGCTGCCGGCAGTCGGCTCTGCGGCCTTGTCGCCCAGCAACAGGCGCTCCAGGTAACGGGCCAGCAAGTCCACTTCCAGGTTCACCCGGCGACCTGGCTGGTACGACGCCATGATGGTTTCGCTCAAGGTGTGCGGAATGATGGTCAGCAGGAACTCGGCGCCATCGACCGCGTTCACGGTCAGGCTGGTGCCGTCGACGGTGATCGAGCCTTTATGGGCGATGTACTTGGCCAGTTCTTTCGGCGCACGGATGCGAAATTCCACGGCACGGGCGTTCTCGGTGCGGGCAACCACTTCGCCCACGCCATCGACGTGACCGCTGACCAGATGCCCGCCGAGGCGAGTGGTCGGTGTCAAAGCCTTTTCGAGGTTGACTGGGCTGCCGCTTTTCAGGTCGTTCATGGCGGTGCAATCGAGGGTTTCGCGGCTGACGTCCGCCGCAAAGCCGTTGCCCGGCAATTCAACAGCGGTCAGGCACACGCCGTTGACCGCAATGCTGTCGCCCAATTTGACGTCGCTCAGGTCGAGCTTGCCGGTTTCGACGTGAACCCGTACATCACCGCCCTTTGGGGTCAATGCACGAATACTGCCGATGGATTCGATGATGCCGGTAAACATGAGGTTCTCCTCGAGAACAAAGCCAGCGCTGTAGCGATGGCCGGGAATTATACGCTCGCTACTGGCACAGGAATGGCGATGACTCGCCAGTCATCGCCAACCGCACGAATTTCGGTGATTTTGAGTTCCGGCGCATCCTTCATTTGCGCGAGCGGCCAATCCAGCAACGGTCGCGCCGAGGAGCCCAAAAACTTGCCGGCGATGAAAATCTGGAACTCGTCCACCAACCCGAGCTGGGCAAACGCACCGGCCAGACGCGGACCGGCCTCGACCAGCACTTCGTTGACCCCTCGGGAGGCAAGTGCAATCAGCAGTTGATGCAGATCGACCTGGCCGTCGTAGCCAGGCACGATCAGGCATTCCGGGCCGTTGGCGTACTGCTCTTCCACCGCGACACAAGTGGCGACCAGCGCCGGACCGGCCTTGAAGAACGGCGCATCCAGCGGCACGCGCAGGCGGCCGTCGATCAGCACGCGCAACGGCGGTCGGCTCATGGCCAGGGCGGTTTGCTCGGGATCCAGTCCGAGTTCATCGGCACGCACGGTCAAACGGGCGTTGTCCGCCAGCACCGTGTCGGCGCCGGTCAGCACCACACTCGCCTGGGCGCGCAGGCGTTGTACCGCCGAACGCGCGGCCGAACCGGTGATCCATTGGCTTTCGCCGCTTTCCATGGCCGTGCGACCGTCGAGGCTCATGGCCAACTTGACCCGCACGAACGGCAAACCGTGTTCCATGCGTTTGAGGAAGCCTTGATTGAGCTTGCGCGCCTCACCTTCCAGCACGCCGCTTTCGGTGGCGATGCCGGCCTGTTCCAGGCGTTGCAGACCACGACCGGCGACTTCCGGGTTCGGGTCCTGCATCGCCGCCACCACCCGTGCCACGCCGGCATTCACCAGTGCATCGGCGCAGGGCGGCGTGCGGCCGTGGTGGCTGCAAGGTTCCAGCGTCACGTAGGCCGTGGCGCCCCGCGCCTTGTCGCCAGCGGCGCGCAAGGCATGGACTTCGGCATGGGGTTCACCGGTGCGCTCGTGCCAGCCTTCACCGACGATCTGCCCGTCACGCACAATCACACATCCGACCCGAGGGTTAGGGTGCGTGGTGTAATGACCTTTGCGCGCCAGTTCCAGCGCGCGGGCCATGTAATGGGCATCGAGGATGGATTGTTCCGGGGAGGTGGTCATTCTTTCACCGGTTCACGGGCCAGGCGATCGATCTCTTCGCGGAACTCATTGAGGTCCTGGAAGCGGCGATACACCGAAGCGAAGCGGATATAGGCGACTTCATCGAGCTTTTGCAGCTCGGCCATCACCAATTCGCCGACCACGAGGGATTTGACCTCGCGTTCGCCAGTGGCGCGCAGTTTGTGTTTGATGTGCACCAGCGACGATTCGAGGCGCTCGACACTCACCGGGCGCTTTTCCAGCGCACGCTGCATGCCGGCGCGGAGTTTTTCTTCGTCGAACGGCTGGCGACTGCCGTCGGTTTTGATCAGGCGCGGCAACACCAGTTCAGCGGTTTCGAACGTCGTGAAACGCTCGCCGCAGGCCAGGCATTCACGCCGGCGGCGCACCTGTTCGCCCTCGGCGACCAGACGCGAGTCGATGACCTTGGTGTCGTTGGCACCGCAGAAGGGACAGTGCATGGTGGCAGGCAACAAAAAAAGGGAGGGCCATGGTAGCGCATCCCCGTGGCAAGACAAGCCATAGGGTTTGCGGTATACAGACTGGCTATATATGGATCATGTCTTGCCGGAGCCGCAAATGTCCCTAAGACCGCTCGTTTTGCTCAGCGTATTCAGCCTGCTGGTGGCCTGCAGCAGCGATGCACCCAAGCCTCAGCCGCCGAAACCAGGCCCCGCGCCGGAACAGGCGCAAAAGAAAGCCAGGGAATCGGCCAACCTCGGTCCGCTGCCGGCGTATCAGCGTGAATTGAGCGGCAGCTTGCAAGGCGTGCCGGCCGGTGCCGAAGTCGAACTGGCATTGCTGGTGATCGACGAAAAAGACCGCCCGCAACAATTGCTCGCCAGCTCCAGCCTGATCGGCACCAATCAGATTCTGCCGTTCCACCTGCGCTTCAACCCGGAATCCTTCCCGGCCGGTGCCCGCGTAGAACTGCGTGGCCGCGCCAGCCAGTCCGGCCAGTTGATCCTGCACCTGCCGTCGCAGGTGATCAGCCAACCGACCACCCAGGCCCTGGGCCAACTGCAATTCGTCAAAGCCCCATGAGTGCACCGCTCGACCTGCAACAGGCCTTGGGTGAATTGCTCGGCGATGCACGGCTGGTGACATGTGAGCTGCCGGGGACCGACTTGAAATTGTGGCTGATCGACGGTGACAACATGGACCGCGCCTTCAGCCCGGAAGAAACCCGGCGGATTCTGCATGAGCCGCCGTACTGGGCTTTCTGCTGGGCCAGTGGTTTGGCGGTGGCGCGTTATCTCGCCGAATTCCCGGAATGGGTCAAAGGCAAACGGGTGCTGGATTTCGGTGCCGGTTCCGGCGTCGCGGGAATTGCTGCGGTCAAGGCTGGCGCACTGGAAGTAGTGGCCTGCGACCTCGACCCACTGGCGATTGCCGCGTGTCGGGCGAACGCCGAACTCAATGATGTGCAGTTCAGCTATTCGAGTGACTTTTTCGCCGAGGACGATCGCTTTGATCTGATCCTGGTGGCCGATGTCTTGTACGACCGGGCAAACCTGCCGTTACTCGATGAATTCTTGAGTCGTGGCAAGGAAGCCTTGGTGGCCGATTCGCGGGTGAGGGATTTTCGCCATCCGCTATATCAACGCATTGAAATGCTGGAAGCGATGACCTTGCCGGATCTGGCCGAGCCGCAAGAGTTTCGGCATGTGAGCCTCTACCACGCGCGGCGCGGCTAGCCGTATAGTTGCCCCATTCACGCTTTTACGAGATTGCTCATGAGTCAGGAAACGCCGTACATCTTCGACGCCACGACAGCCGATTTCGACCAGTCGGTGATCGAGAACTCTTTTCACAAACCGGTGCTGGTGGATTTCTGGGCCGAATGGTGTGCGCCATGCAAAGTGCTGATGCCAATGCTGCAAACCATCGCCGAGAGCTATCAGGGCGAGTTGCTGTTGGCCAAGGTCAACTGTGACGTCGAGCAAGACATCGTCGCCCGTTTTGGCATTCGCAGCCTGCCGACCGTGGTGTTGTTCAAGGATGGTCAGCCGGTCGACGGTTTTGCCGGTGCACAACCGGAATCGGCGGTACGGGCGTTGCTTGAACCTCACGTGCAGATGCCGCCACCGGCCGCCGCCGATCCGTTCGAACAAGCTCAGGCACTGTTCGATGACAGTCGCTTTGCCGACGCCGAAGCCATCCTCAAAGTGCTGCTGGGCGAAGACAACACCAACGCCAAGGCGCTGATTCTCTACGCCCGCTGCCTCACCGAACGCGGTGAACTGGGCGAGGCGCAAGCGGTGCTCGACGCGGTCAAGAGTGATGAACACAAGGCAGCATTGGCCGGTGCCAAGGCGCAGATCAAGTTTCTGGGTCAGGCCAAGGATCTGCCGGATGCCGCCGACCTGAAAGCGCGTCTGGCGAAAAATCCACTGGACGATGAAGCGGTCTATCAACTGGCGGTTCAGCAACTGGCGCGCCAGCAGTACGACGCCGCGCTGGATGGCTTGCTCAAGCTATTTATCCGCAACCGCAGTTACAGCGAAGGCTTGCCGCACAAGACCTTGCTGCAGGTGTTCGAACTGCTGGGCAACGACCACCCGTTGGTGACCACGTACCGTCGCAAGTTGTTTGCTGCGCTGTACTGATCGTGACCTGTAGGAGCCGGCTTGCCGGCGATGCAGACGCTGCGCTCCATCAGGTGAACCGCGTCATCGTTCATCGCCAGCAAACCGGCTCCTACAACCAGCGGTAGATCGGCGTATCTGCGCCGCTTTCCACCTTCACGTCCGGGCTGTGGCGCAGACGCACCAACAGCCGCTTGCCGGCCGCCGCGCTACCGGTCAGCCCTTCCAGTTGATCAAGCAGATCCGGCCCGCTCAACTGCCCCGCCTTGCGCAGCAAATCCCTGGCGATCTGCCACAGCGCGTCATCCTGATTCAACGGTTTGGGTGTTGGCGTCGCACTGACTTCGGTTTTTTCCACCTGCAACTGTGCGCCGAACCGCGCCCAGTCGGCGTCATCCATTTCCAGTGTCAAATCCACCGGCCACTCGCCGATGCTTCCGCGAATTCGCAACATAGGTCTGCTCCCGCACATTTCTGACCTGCATGCTCCCATGGGACTTGTGCAACGCCAAGCAGACGGTCAAACTCTCCGCACTTACGTTATAAGATTACATAACAATTTTTTCATTTTATGTCCGGAGATTCGCCATGCGCCGTCTGCTGCTCGCTTTGCCATTTGCCTTGTTGCCGCTGGCTGTCGCCCACGCCGCTGACGAGCATGATCACGACCATGAGCACGGCAGCCTTAGCGCCCATGAACATGGCGTCGGCCGCCTGAACGCGGCGCTGGACAGTCAGACCCTGGAAATTGAACTGGAAAGCCCGGCGATGAACCTGGTGGGCTTCGAACACGTCGCCACCAGCGATGCCGACCAAGCCAAGGTCGCCGCCGTTCGCGCGCAGTTGGAGAAACCATTGGCGCTGTTCAACCTGCCGAAGGCCGCTGGTTGCGTGGTATCGAGTCAGGAACTGGAGAGCCCACTGTTCGGCGACAAACCGGACGCCGATGACGATCACGACGAAGATGCCAAGGATGAGCATCATCACGACCACAGCGAAATCCACGCCCATTACCATTTCACCTGCGCCACGCCGGGTGCGCTGAATACCCTGGATCTGGCGAATATTTTCAACACTTTCCCGGCCACTCAGAAAATTCAGCTACAACTGATCGGCCCGAGCGGGCAGCAGGGTGTTGAAGTGACATCAAAGGCTGCCAGCCTGAAATTCTGAAATCACCCTCTCCCGTAGGAGCCGGCCTGCTGGCGATGGACGATACGCAGTTCAATGTACAGACCGCGTCGAAGCTATCGTCGGCAAGCCGGCTCCTACACAGGTCATCAACATTTGTGAAAACCGCGCCATGACCCAAGCACTCATCGAACTGTCCGACCTGGGCTTCAATTGGCCCGGTCACCCGCCGTTGCTGGACATCCCGGCGTTTCGCCTGGAACCGGGCGAAACCCTGTTCCTCAAAGGCCCCAGCGGCAGCGGCAAGACCACCCTGCTCGGCCTCCTCGGCGGTGTGCAGAAACCCAATCGCGGCAGCATCCGCCTGCTCGGCCAGGAACTGACCGAACTCTCCGCCGGTGCCCGCGACCACTTCCGCGTCGATCACACCGGCTACATCTTCCAGCAGTTCAATTTGCTGCCGTTTCTCTCGGTGCGGGAGAACGTTGAACTGCCATGCCACTTTTCCAAGTTGCGGGCGAAACGGGCGATCCAGCGCCACGCCAGCATCGAGCAGGCCGCTGCCACCCTGCTCGCCCATTTGGGCCTGAAAGATGAAGACATCCTCAGCCGCCGTGCCGATTCACTGTCCATCGGCCAGCAACAACGGGTCGCCGCCGCACGCGCACTGATCGGCCAACCGGAACTGGTGATCGCCGACGAACCGACTTCGGCTCTGGATTACGACGCCCGCGAAAACTTCATTCGCCTGTTGTTTGCCGAATGCCGTGAAGCCGGGTCGAGTTTGCTGTTTGTCAGCCATGACCAGAGCCTCGCACCGTTGTTCGATCGTCACCTGTCGCTGGCCGATCTCAATCGCGCCGCCACCCCGTCCGAGGTCTGAGATGTATTTGTTTCGTCTAGCCATGGCCAGTCTGGCTAACCGCCGCTTCACCGCGATTCTCACCGCATTCGCCATTGCGCTGTCGGTCTGCCTGCTGTTGGCCGTCGAGCGTGTGCGCACCGAAGCCAAGGCCAGTTTCGCCAGCACCATCAGTGGCACCGACCTGATCGTCGGCGCCCGCTCCGGCTCGGTCAACCTGCTGCTGTACTCGGTGTTCCGCATCGGCAACGCCACCAACAACATCCGTTGGGACAGCTTCGAACACTTCGCCAACAACCCGAAAGTGAAGTGGGCGATCCCCATGTCACTCGGTGATTCCCACCGCGGTTATCGTGTGATGGGCACCACCGAGGCCTACTTCGAGCATTACCAATATGGCCGTCAGCAACATCTGGCATTGGCCGATGGTCGCGCCTTCGCCACCGATCCGTTCGAGGTGGTACTCGGCGCCGAAGTGGCCGAAGCATTGCACTACAAGCTCGGCGACAAACTGGTGCTGGCCCACGGCGTGGCGGCGATCAGCCTGGTCAAGCACGACGACAAACCGTTCACCGTGGTTGGCATTCTCAAACGCACCGGAACGCCGGTGGACCGTACGCTGCACATCAGCCTCGGCGGCATGGAAGCGATTCACATCGACTGGCACAACGGCGTGCCGGCCCGAGGCGAGGGCCGGGTCAGCGCCGACCAGGCGCGCAACATGGACCTGACGCCGCAAGCGATCACCGCGTTCATGCTCGGCCTCAACAACAAGATTTCGACCTTTGCCCTGCAGCGCGAAATCAACGAATTCCGTGGCGAACCGATGCTGGCGATCCTGCCCGGCGTGGCGCTGCAAGAGTTGTGGAGTTTGATGAGCACCGCGGAAAAAGCCTTGTTCGTGGTCTCGCTGTTTGTGGTGTTGACCGGGTTGATCGGCATGCTCACGGCGATTCTCACCAGCCTCAATGAACGTCGGCGCGAGATGGCGATTCTGCGTTCAGTGGGCGCGCGACCGTGGCACATCGCGACGTTGTTGGTGCTGGAGGCGTTTGCCCTGGCGCTCTCCGGCGTGGTCGCTGGCGTGGCGTTACTCTATGTCGGCATCGCGGCGGCCCAGGGTTATGTGCAAGCCAATTACGGCCTGTTTTTACCGCTGGCCTGGCCCAGCGAATATGAATGGACGCTGCTCGGTGGCATCCTGATCGCCGCGCTGCTGATGGGCAGCGTACCGGCCTGGCGCGCGTATCGCCAATCTTTGGCCGATGGCCTGTCGATCCGTTTATGAGGACGCTGAAAATGCCCCGCGCTCTGCTCGCGCTGTTGATGCTGGTCGCCCTGCCCCTGTGGGCGGCCGAGCCGAAAGAGTTGACCTGGTCGGAAATGATCCCGCCGGACGCCCCGGCGGAAGTGCCGAACATGACGCCGCTGCACGACATGTCAAAGATGAGTGACACCCTGTCCGCCGAATCGGCGCCAGCGGCCAGGCAGGACATGCCCAATGCGCCGGTGGTCAAAGCTCTCGATGGCAAGAATATTCGTTTGCCGGGTTACATCGTGCCGCTGGAAGTAAGCGAGGAAGGTCGCACCACGGAGTTTCTGCTGGTGCCGTATTTCGGTGCCTGCATCCACGTACCGCCACCACCGTCGAACCAGATCGTGCACGTCAAAAGCGAAGTCGGCGTGAAGCTCGACGAGTTGTATCAGCCGTACTGGATCGAAGGCGCGATGCAGGTCAAACCGTCCACCAGCGAGTTGGCGGATGCCGGGTATCAGATGGAGGCGGACAAAATTTACGTGTATGAATTGCCGGAGTGAATCCGGCAGTCATGTGTTGTTTTATCAGGCTAGCGATGAGGTCATCAGAAACGCCATAAAATCCAGCCCATCCCACTTTCATTGAGCTGGGTCAAAAGACCGAATCGTTAGCAGCCTTACCATTGGACATCAAAATTTTTAACGTCCTTTGGAGCCCCCATGAACAAGTCCTTGCTCGGTGCCGCGCTGTTTTCCCTCGCGCTCGCGGCCCCGCTCGCGCACGCCCACGAGGCCGGTGACATCATCCTTCGTGCCGGCGCCATTACCGTCAACCCGAAAGCTGATAGCTCCACCGTCAAGGTCGATCAAGGTCCTCTGAGCGGAGCCGATCTGGGTGGCAAGGCGACAATGAGCAGCGACACGCAACTGGGTCTGAACGTGGCCTACATGATCACCAACAACTGGGGGATCGAATTGCTCGCGGCCACGCCGTTCGAGCATGACGTGAAACTCAAGGGCACCGCCCTGAGCGCGGCCAACGGCAAATTGGGTACGCTGAAACACCTGCCACCGACCCTCAGCGTTCTGTACTACCCGCTGGACCACAAGTCCGCGTTCCAGCCGTACGTCGGCGCCGGTATCAACTACACCTGGATCTACGACGAGCACGTCGGCAGTGAAGCCAGCGCCGCCGGCTTCAGCAACTTCAAGGCGGAAAGCTCCTGGGGCATGGCGTTCCAGGTTGGTGCGGACTACATGATTACCGATAACATCATGCTCAACGCCCAAATGCGCTACATCGACATCGACACCCGCGCGACCGTGGAAAACGACGCCGTAGCACCAGGTACTCGGGCACGGGTGAACGTGGACGTCGATCCGTTCATCTACATGGTCGGTCTGGGTTACAAGTTCTAAGGATTCACGTGGTGGTGAATTGATCGTTGCATGCTCAATGCAGGAACGATCAGCAACAAAAAAGGCGCCTGCAACAGGCGCCTTTTTCTATTTTTCCAACAACCGCGCCAGCCCGACACTCATCGGCGTCTGCTGTGGTCGGTCAAAGCGTTCCAGCAAACGCCGGTTGTCCGCCCGCGAATGACGGATGTCCCCGGAGCGCGCCGGGCCGTAGCTCACCGGCGGCAGTTTGCCGACCACTACCTCAAGGGCTGCCAGCATTTGCTTGAGGTTGGTCGCCTGGTTCCAGCCGACGTTGACCGCGCCCTCTTCCACCTGGGGTTTCTCGATGGCTTGCACCAGCAAATCGACCAGATCCTCGACGTAGACAAAGTCCCGCGTCTGTTCACCGTCACCAAACACAATGATCGGCAGGCCTTTCTGCGCGCGTTCGCTGAAGATGCTGATCACCCCGGAATACGGCGAGGAAGGATCCTGGCGCGGGCCGAAGATGTTGAAGAAGCGGAAAATCACCGGTTCCAGTGCATGCTGGCGCCGATAGAAATCGAAGTATTGCTCGCTGGCCAGCTTGTCCGACGCGTAGGGCGTCAACGGCGCCTTGGGCGTGTCTTCGTTGATCGACTCGCCTTCGCCATTGTTGCCATAGACCGCCGCGCTGGAGGCGAACAGCACACGCTTGACACCCGTCTGGCGCATGGCCTCGCAGACATTCAGCGAGCCAATGAAATTGCTCTGATGGGTCTTGACCGGGTCGTCCACCGAAGCCTGCACCGAGGCCACTGCCGCCAGGTGCGCCACAGCGCTACAGCCGAGCATCGCTTGTGCGACCAACGCCGCGTCGGCGACGTCGCCGACGATCAGTTCAACCTTGGGATTGCCCAGCGGCAGATTGCTGCGCTTACCGGTCGACAGGTCATCGAGAATGCGCACCGAACGGCCCTTGGCAAGCAAGGCGTCGGTCAGGTGCGAACCAATGAAACCGGCACCGCCAGTGATTAAAACGGGGCGCTCAGCCATGTCGATAGAACCTGTCCAGTAGGCCGGGAAGCGCTGCACGCCAGGCGCGCGGCTTGATCCCGAAAGTATGCAGAATTTTCTTGCAGGCCAGCACCGCGTGTTGCGGTTCTTCGGAGGCGTCCGGCCGCGCGGCGTGGGCCTGGGCGGTCGGCGCTTCGATGGCCAGCGGATGCAGGGCGCGCGCTTCTGTGAGGATCGCCTGGCCCAACGCCAGCGGCGTCGTCGCCTCATGCCCGGCGTAGTGATAGGTGCCCCACAACGGCGCGGCGCAGTCGAGTTGCTTGAGCACGGAAATGATCACCCGGGCGGCATCGTCCACCGGAGTCGGATTGCCGCGACGATCGTCGGCCATCAGCAGCTCTTCCGGATTTTCCGCCCGGCCGAGAAAACGCCCGAGGGTGCCGTCGGGGCTGTCATCGAGCAGCCAGCCGAAACGCAGCAACACATGCTGTGGGCATGTGGCGCGCACGCTCTGTTCGATCCGCCACAAGGCCTGACCGCGCAGGCCCAGCGGCACTGGTTCGTCTTTTTCGCTGTAGGCGGTCGCGCGGGAGCCGTCGAACACGCGATAGCTCGAAGGTTGCAGCAGAACGATGTTGTGATGCTGGCACAGTTCGGCAAGACGCTCGATCGCCCGCTCCTGCCCGGCCAGACGCTGTTCGCTGACCGCCTCGGCCTGGAACCAGTCGAAATAGTAGGCAAGGTTGATCAACGCGTCCGGGCGGGTGTCGTCGAGCAGTTGCGTCAGGCTCGCGGCATCCCAGCCGTCTTGCGGCGGGCGGGGGGCGAGGAAACCGATGTCTTCCTCCGCACCGAGGCGAATCAGCGCCTGCCCAAGGGCATTTCCGCCGCCCAGTAACATAAGGCGCATTCGCATAGAGTCAGCAGGCCCAGTCTGATTGAAACAATGGCTTTGTCGACAACGCTTGCGGGCGCTGTCGTTGATAGATGCCGGAATCGTTGCATTTTGCGGGTTTAGTGCGCAACCGTCATCCGTAAAGTGTAGATGTGCGGGATTTCAATGCAGCCCCTGTGGAGAGTGAGTTGTGACAACCGAGCGGTACTTGCAACTTGCGCCCCCCGCCCGCATAAATCAGCACATGAACCTGCCCATCCCCGCAGACAGTGCCCTGAGCGGCTTCCACCCCGCCGTCAGCGCCTGGTTCAGCGCCACCTTCGCGACGGTGACCGCCGCGCAGGCCCGGGCGTGGCCGTTGATCCGCCAGCGACGCTCGACCCTGATCGCCGCTCCCACCGGTTCCGGCAAGACCCTCACCGCGTTCCTCGCCGTGATTGACGACCTGGTTCACCGTGGCCTGGCCCATCCCGAAGATCAGCCTGACGGATTACCGGACGAAACCCTGGTGGTCTACGTTTCGCCGCTCAAGGCGCTGTCCAACGACATCCGGATCAACCTGCAAAATCCGTTGGCCGGCATTACCGGGCAACTGCACGGCATGGGCTTGCCGCCCTTGCAGATCACCACTGCCGTGCGCACCGGCGACACCCCGCAAAAAGACCGCACGGCGATGCGCAAGACGGCGCCGCATATTCTGGTCACCACCCCGGAATCGCTGTACGTGCTGCTCGGTTCGGAATCCGGTCGACAAATGCTCAAAACCACCCGAACGGTGATTGTCGATGAAATCCACGCCATCGCCGCCAGTAAACGCGGCAGTCACCTGGCCCTGAGCCTCGAACGCCTGCAAGCGCTGTGTGCCGAACCGTTGGTGCGCATTGGCCTGTCGGCCACGCAAAAACCCATCGAAGCGGTCTCACGCTTTTTGGTCGGTCGTGATCGCCCTTGCGAGATCATCGACATCGGCCACGCCCGACCACGAGACCTGGGCATCGAAGTGCCGCCCGTGCCGTTGTCGGCGGTGATGGCAAACGATGTCTGGGAACTGGTCTACGACCGCCTCGCCACCCTCGCCCGCGAACACCAGACAACGCTGATTTTCGTTAACACCCGCCGCCTCGCCGAGCGCCTGAGCCGTCACCTGAGCGAACGCCTCGGCAAAGAAGCGGTGGCCGCGCACCACGGCAGCCTGGCCAAGGAGTTTCGCCTGGACGCCGAGCAACGGCTCAAGCGCGGCGATCTGCAAGTGCTCATCGCCACGGCGTCTCTGGAACTGGGCATCGACATTGGCGACGTCGACCTGGTTTGCCAGATCGCCTCACCGCGCTCAATTGCCGGATTTCTGCAACGGGTCGGCCGCTCCGGTCACCAGGTCGGCGGCACGCCCAAGGGCCGTTTGTTCGCCACCACCCGTGACGACCTGATCGAGTGCACTGCCCTGCTCGACTGCGTGCGCCGGGGCGAACTCGACACGCTGTTGATTCCCGAAGCACCGCTGGACGTACTGGCGCAGCAAATCATCGCTGAAGTGAGTTGCCAGGAATGGCCGGAGGACGCGCTGCTCGCACTGTTCCGCCAAGCCTCGCCCTACGCCGCGCTCGACGAAAAGCACTATCAAGCGCTGCTACAAATGCTCGCCGAGGGCTACAACGGGCGCCAGGGCATCCGCAGCGCTTACCTGCACCGCGACGCCGTAAGCCGCACTCTGCGCGGTCGCCGGGGCGCGAAACTGACGGCCGTGACCAGCGGCGGGACGATTCCGGACAACGCCGACTACAGCGTGTTGCTGGAACCGCAAGCGCTGAACATCGGCAGCGTCAACGAAGATTTCGCCGTGGAAAGCATCGCTGGCGACGTGTTCCAGTTGGGCAATACCTCGTACCGGATCCTGCGGGTCGAAACCGGCAAGGTTCGAGTCGAAGATGCCCACGGTCAACCGCCGACCATTCCGTTCTGGCTCGGTGAAGCGCCGGGACGCAGTGCCGAGCTGTCGTTTGCCGTGGCCCGCTTGCAAGCGCATCTCGATAAATTGCTGGGTGCCACGCCAGGCAACTTGCAACCCAGCCTCGATTGGCTGACAGAAACCCTCGGACTGAACCTGGCCAGCGCCGAACAATTGGTCGAATACCTCGCCCGTGCGCGCCAGACCCTCGGCGCCCTGCCCTCGCAAGACACGTTGCTGATGGAACGTTTTTTCGACGAGTCCGGCGGTACGCAATTGATCATCCATAGCCCGTTCGGCAGCCGCATCAACCGCGCCTGGGGACTGGCCCTGCGCAAGCGTTTTTGCCGCACCTTCAACTTCGAATTGCAGGCCGCCGCCAGCGAAGACGCCATCGTCCTGTCGCTCTCCACCAGCCACAGCTTTGAACTGGATGACATCTGGCGTTACCTGCACAGCAACAGCGCCGAGCACACGCTGATCCAGGCTGTGCTCGACGCACCGCTGTTCGGCGTGCGCTGGCGCTGGAATGCCGGCGTGGCCCTGGCGTTGCCGCGCTACACCGGCGGGCGCAAAGTCGCGCCGCAGATCCAGCGGATGAAAAGCGAAGACTTGATCGCCAGCGTGTTTCCCGATCAGATCGCCTGCGTGGAAAACCTCGTCGGCGAACGGGAGGTTCCCGACCACCCGTTGGTGGAGCAAACCCTCGACGATTGCCTGCACGAAGCGATGGACAGCGAAGGCTGGCTGGCGTTGTTGCGGCGCATGGAGCGCGGCGAGGTCCGGCTGATCAGCCGCGACCTGCCCGCGCCTTCGCCGCTGGCGGCGGAAATCCTCAGCGCTCGGCCCTATACCTTTCTTGACGATGCGCCGCTGGAAGAGCGCCGGACGCAAGCCGTTATCAACCGGCGCTGGAGCGACCCGCAATCCACCGACGACCTCGGCGCATTGGATGCCGATGCCATCGCCGCCGTGCGCGAGGAAGCCTGGCCAGCGCCCAGCAGTGTCGATGAAATGCACGAGGCGTTGATGAGCCTGGCGTGCATCACCGAGGCCGAAGCAAGCGCCAACGTCCATTGGCTCGATTGGTTGAACACCCTGGCCGACAGCGGCCGTGCCTGCCGCATCAACCATTCACTTTGGTTGGCGCGGGAACGGCTGACTTGCCTGCGGGCGATTTATCCACAGGACGTTTTGTCGCCGCCGCTGGAGGCGTTGCCGGGATTCGATGAAGCCTGGCAAGCGGACGATGCCGTGCTCGAAGTGATTCGCGCCCGGCTCAGCGCGTTTGGTCCACTGCCACTGAAGGCGATTGCCGAACCGCTGCAATTGCCGACGACAGAGGTCACCCGGACACTGGCTCAACTTGAGCGCGAAGGCTATGTGCTACGCGGCCGTTTCACGCCGGGCAGCCAGGAAGATGAGTGGTGCGAACGCCATCTGCTAGCGCGGATTCACCGCTACACAGTCAAGCGCCTGCGCCGGGAAATCGAGCCGGTGGCGTTGCAGGATTTCATGCGTTTTCTGTTCGACTGGCAGCACCTGTCCAGCACCACGCGCGGCCAGGGCAACGCGGTGTTGCCGGCGATCATTGCGCAGTTCGAGGGCTTCCCTGCCGCCGCGTCAGCCTGGGACAGCGACATCTTGCCGGCGCGAATCAAGGATTATTCGCCGACCTGGCTGGATGAACTGTGCCGCAGCGGCAAACTGGTCTGGACCCGCCTCACCGCGCGCAACAAAAGTGCCGGCACGGCCCTGCGCAGCACGCCGATTCTGTTGCTGCCGCGCAATCAGGTCGGGCTCTGGAGCGATTTGACCGAGCAGACGCCGGTCAGCGAGTTGTCGCCAAAAACACAAAAGGTCCACGCTGCGCTTAGCCAGCACGGTGCATTGTTTTTTGACGAGTTGATTCACGAGGCGCATCTGTTGCGCGCGGAACTGGAAATCGCCTTGCAGGAACTGGTGGGTGCGGGGCTGGTCAATGCCGACAGCTTTGCCGGCCTGCGGGCGCTGATCACGCCGGCCAGCAAACGCCAGCAACGAAGCAGTCGACGTGGGCGCGGGGCGTTTGTCGGCGGCATGGACGATGCCGGGCGCTGGGCGTTGTTGCGGCGCGGTGTTGTCGCACCGGTTGTGGATGACCAACGCCCGGCGCCCACGCCCATCGACACCCTGGAACACATCGCGATGACGCTGCTGCGCCGCTACGGCGTGGTGTTCTGGCGCTTGCTGGAGCGCGAGGCGGACTGGCTACCAAGCTGGCGCGAGTTGTTGCGCACGTTCCATCGACTGGAGGCGCGAGGTGAGATTCGCGGGGGGCGGTTTGTCAGTGGTTTGGCGGGCGAGCAATTCGCGTTACCCGAGGCGATTCCACTGCTGCGCGAAGTACGCCGTCGGCCCCATGACGGGAGTTTGATCGCGGTGTGCGGGGTCGATCCGTTGAACCTTGCCGGAACCCTTTTACCCGGCGTGAAAGTGCCAGCGCTGGCGAGTAATAGGCTGATCTACCGCGATGGGTTGCCGGCGGCTGCGCAGATTGCGGGTCAGCCGCATTTTTGGCTGGAACTGGATCAGCAGGCCAGCCTGGATTTACGCAACAAGCTGATTCAACACCATCACCTGTAGGAGCTGGCTTGCCAGCGATGGCGTCGGCACATTCGACATTTATGTCGCTGACGTACCGCTATCGCTGGCAAGCCAGCGCCTACAAAGGAATCGGGTTGTTATTGGGGACGTGGCCGCTCCGGCATCAACACCGCCCCATGCTCCGGCTCAGCCGCCCCATCCTGCAACGGCTCATGCTGCCTCGGCATCAAAACCTGCTGTGGATAAGTCTGCGCGAAATGCACCCACGGGCTGTTATCCACAAGCTTTTTCAAACGCTGGTTGAACGCCCGACTCACCGCATATTGCCCGCCCGACACCGTTCGGAACTGCGCCGTCAGCACCACGCCGTTAAGGTCCATTTTGTCGACGCCGAACACATCCAGCGGCCCTTGCAGGTTGTACTTGAGAAACGGGTCGTCGCTGATGGAGTGCCCGGCCTCGCGAATCAGTTCGATGGCCTTGTCGACATCGGTGTCGTAGGTGAACTGCACCGAAAAGAACGCGTAGGCAAACTGCCGCGATTGGTTGGTGACAGCCTTGATCTGACCGAACGGCACCGAGTGCACGAAACCCTTGCCGTCGCGCAGGCGCAAGGTGCGGATGGTCAGGCCTTCGACCGTACCGGCATGCCCGGAATCGAGCACCACCCAGTCGCCGATGGACAGGGTGTCTTCGATGATGATGAACAACCCGGTAATCACGTCCTGCACCAGTTGCTGGGAACCGAAACCGATCGCCAGACCGATGACCCCGGCACCGGCCAGGAACGGCGCAACGTTGATCCCAAGATTGGCCATGGTGGTGATCGCACAGATCACCACCAGGATGATTTTGATTGCGTTGCGCAGCAGCGGCAGGATGGTTTTTATCCGCGTACTCGGCTGGCGCGCCGAGCGTTTGTTGGCCGGCGGTTTCAGGGCTTCCTGAATCGCCGTGTCGAGCACGACCCAAACCATCCAGGTCACCAGAAAGATCAGTCCGATATGACTCAGGGAATCACTGATCGCCCGGCCCACCGCATTGCTTACCGCGAATTCAAACAACGACACGCCCCAGATTCGCCCGAGAATATCGATGAATACGACGGCCATGGCGATGCGCAGCAACGCGTGGGACAGGCTCAGAAAGCGTTCTTTGTAGGCACCATTGCGGCGCACGTCGGACTCGTTGCGGGTTCTGAACAAGTGGTGCAGCGTGGTACTGAGGAACACCGTCGCAATCAGCAACACCGTGGTAAACAACGCGCTGCGCAGCACTTGCTGGTTGTCGTCGCCAATGCCGATCAGGTTGATGATCGAGACCAGCACCATCAACAGAATCGGCCAATACCAGAGCCCGGAAAAAATCCGCAGGGTTTCGCGCAGCGCTGGCTGCGATCGACGTTGGGCCAGCGGCAGAATCCGGATGACATGGGCGACCGGACGGCGCATGCGGATCACCAGCAAACCAAAGGAAATCGAGGCGGCCAACCCGGTGAACACGGCGATGCTGCTGGTGAGGTTGTTGCCCAACTGATGGGCGATCTGCGGGCTGGTCAGCGCATCGCTCAGGGCCACGAGGAAGCCGATTGCGAACAGCGGCCGTGGGCTGTCCTGGCGAATGATCTGCACCGCCCGGCGCTTGTGCCCGACGTTGAACAGCACCATCAGTGACATCACCAACGACGCGGCGAACACGCCACTGCTGGTGGCATAAGCCAAACACAACGCCAGCGCGCGACCGGCCGAAACAGGCAAAAACTGACTGGCATAAATCGTCAGCGGCAGGCTGATTACCGCAGGAAGGCTGTAAGGCAAGACGTAACCCAGCAGCGCCTGCCCACGCTCTCGACTGAGCAGCAGGCGATGGCGACACAGGCGTTCGGCCAACCATCTCCCGATCATCCAAAGCAGGCCGAAGACACCCACCCACACCGCTGTCAGCAGCAGGAAATCCCCGGCGACGCTCCAGCTCGAACGGGTCGATGGACGATTGACCAGTTGATCCACCTCATCGGCCGCACGGTCAGCGCGCAAACGCCAGGCGTCGAGCAGGTCCTTGTTGAGATTGAATTTGTTCTGGATGCCATCGATGCTCGAACTGATGGCGCCCAGCAACCCGCCTTGTACAAGCGGTTCAGGATGAGCCGGCGGTGTCGCGGCGGTGGTGGCTGCCGGCACTCCCGGTATCGCCGCCGCTTCCAGTTCCTCGCTGCCGAAAAACAGCAGCGCTCCCAATAGCATTGCGGTCTTGAGCTTGATCAACGTACCCGCTCCTTTGGACAAGACTGTAAGGAACTGATCGGGAAATGCCGGGCAAGTTCGCTGATAGCCCACCGATGATCGGATGGCATGGCCTTTTGTGGCGAGGGCGCTTGCTCCCGCTCGACTGCGAAGCAGTCGCAAAACAATTGCATGCAGTGTGTCTGAGTAGACTCATTTGGGGGCGCTTCGCACCCCAGCGGGAGCAAGTTCGATCGCCACAGCACTCCCAGCGTCCCTGCAATATTTGATCTAAACGCAAATATCAAATGCTCATCCCGGTATTTTTCCGCACAACCCAAACCTCGACACTGCGCTCCATCGAATCAACCCACCGGAGTTGCAGCCATGCCCATTGCCTTGCTCGCGCTGACCCTCAGCGCTTTTGCCATCGGGACGACCGAGTTCGTCATCGTTGGCCTGTTACCGACCATAGGCGCCGACCTCGGTGTCAGCCTGCCGTCCGCCGGCCTTTTGGTCAGCCTGTATGCCCTGGGCGTCGCCGTTGGCGCCCCGGTGCTGACCGCGCTGACCGGCAAGGTCCCGCGCAAATTGCTGTTGTTGTCGCTGATGGTGCTGTTCACCCTCGGCAACCTGTTGGCCTGGAAAGCGCCAGGTTACGAATCGCTGATCTTCGCGCGAATTGTCACTGGCCTGGCCCACGGGGTGTTTTTCTCGATCGGCTCGACAATCGCCACCAGTCTAGTGTCCAAGGAAAAAGCCGCCAGTGCCATCGCCATCATGTTCACCGGCCTGACCGTGGCACTGGTCACCGGCGTGCCGTTGGGCACTTTTATCGGCCAGCATTTCGGCTGGCGTGAAACCTTCCTCGCCGTGTCGGCGCTGGGTGTAATCGCCTTTATCGGCAGCCTGCTCTACGTGCCGAAAAACATCGCCCACAGCAAACCCGCTTCGTTGTTGCAGCAATTGCAAGTACTCAAACAACCCCGCCTGTTGCTGGTGTACGCCATGACGGCGGTCGGTTACGGCGGTTCGTTCATCGCGTTTACGTTTCTGGCGCCGATCCTTCAGGACATCTCGGGTTTCAGCGCCGGCACCGTCAGCCTGGTGCTGTTGGTCTACGGCGTTTCTGTGGCTGTCGGCAACATCTGGGGCGGCAAAATGGCAGACAAACGCGGCCCGATCAGCGCCCTGAAAATCATCTTCGCCCTGCTCGCCGCCGTGCTGTTTGTCCTGACCTTCACCGCCGCCAACCCATGGCTGGCACTGGCCACCGTGCTGGTTTGGGGCGCCGTGGCATTCGGCAACGTGCCGGGGCTGCAAGTGTATGTGGTGCGCCAGGCGGAACATCACACGCCGCAGGCTGTGGACGTGGCTTCCGGCCTGAATATCGCCGCGTTCAACCTCGGCATTGCTGGCGGAGCGTGGGGTGGCGGCTTGATCGTCGCGCACATGGGGTTGATTCATACCGCCTGGATCGGCGGACTGGTGGTGTTGGTGGCGTTGGCATTGACCGCGTGGAGCGGTCGGCTGGATCGCCTCGGCCCGGTCTATTCCCAAGGCTCAACCCGCATCGTCACCGGCCACTGATCCCCTGTAGGAGCCGGCTTGCCGGCGATGGCGGCAGCACATTCGACATTGATGCTACGGATAGGCCGCTATCGCCAGCAAGCCGGCTCCTACAAGGTTTGCGGTGATATTTGAAACACGTACCGTCCGTAGCCTCGCCGAAACTTTCGCCCCCGCCCCACAGTCATCAAAAGATCACAGGGCGGTCAGACGGGAGGGGACATGGCGGCGATTCACATCGGTATTTCAGGTTGGCGCTACACGCCTTGGCGGGGGGATTTCTACCCGAAGGGCCTGGCCCAGAAGCGCGAATTGCAATTCGCCTCGCGGGCGGTCAACAGCATTGAGATCAACGGATCGTTTTACGCCCTGCAACGGCCAGAACGCTACGCCCAGTGGTACGCCGAAACCCCGGCGCACTTTGTGTTCAGCGTCAAAGCCCCGCGCTTTATCACCCACATCAAGCGTCTGCGTGACATCCACAAACCCCTGGCTAATTTCTTTGCCTCGGGCGTGCTGGAACTCAAGGAAAAACTCGGTCCGATCCTCTGGCAGTTTCCGCCCAACTTCAAATTCGATGCCGAGCTGTTCGAAACCTTCCTCGAACAATTGCCCCACGATACTGCACAAGCCGCCGCCCTCGCCCGCCAGCACGATTCACACGTAAACGGCCACGCCAGCCTGAAGGCGGGCAAGAAAACGCCACTGCGCCACGCCGTGGAGATCCGCCACGAAAGCTTCATCGACCCGGCCTTTGTGCGTCTGCTCAAACGCTACAACACAGCGCTGGTGATCGCTGACACTGCCGGTAAATGGCCGTATCGCGAAGACATCACCAGCGACTTCGTCTATCTGCGTCTGCACGGCGCCGAGGAGCTCTACGCCAGCGGCTACACCCCTCAGGCCCTGAAGCGCTGGGCCGAGCGGATTGAAGCCTGGCACCACGGGCGCCAACCGGGTGACCCGCATCTGATAGCACCTCGACTGAAACCCCGGGTGCGCAAATCGCGAGAAGTGTTCTGCTATTTCGATAACGACATCAAGGTCCGCGCGCCCTTTGATGCGCGGAGTCTCCTGGAGCGTTTCGACCTCGACAAAGACCTGCTCACCGCACCCGGCAAGCCGGTTGCCGAAGGAGTGCTGCCATGAGCATTTCCGAGCCGGTTGGCACCACCGACGAGCAAGCGTCCATCGAGACCACGGTGCACCGTTTTACGGTCCTGACCGTCAACACCCACAAGGGCTTCACGGCACTCAACCGGCGTTTCATCCTGCCGGAACTGCGCGAAGCGGTCCGCAGCGTGTCCGCCGACGTGGTGTTTTTGCAGGAAGTCCACGGCACCCACGAACAGCACCCAAAGCGCTACGACAATTGGCCGGCGATGCCGCAGTACGAATTCCTCGCCGACACGCTGTGGCCGCAGTTCGCCTATGGGCGCAACTCGGTGTATCCGGCGGGCGATCATGGCAATGCATTGCTGTCGAAATTCCAGATCGTGCGCCACGACAACCTCGATGTGTCCATCAGCGGCCACGAGAATCGCGGCATCCTGCATTGCGTGTTGCGCCTGCCGGGCGATGGTCCGGAGGTGCATGCCATTTGCGTCCATCTGGGATTGCGCGAAACGCACCGTTCCGAACAACTCAAGCTGCTGGCCCGTCGCCTGGAAGAACTGCCGAGCGATGCCCCCGTGGTGATCGCCGGTGATTTCAACGACTGGCGCCAGCGCGCCGACGCCCTGCTCAAGCCCTGCGGTTTGCGCGAAGTGTTCGCCGAACACCATGGCAAACCGGCGCGCAGTTTCCCCGCACGATTGCCGGCACTGCGTCTGGACCGTATCTACGTGCGCAACCTCAAGGCCAGCCGTCCGCAAGTGCTGACGACCCGACCCTGGTCCCACCTTTCGGATCACGCACCGTTGTCGGTGGAGATCGAACTATGAGTATCCCGTCGATGGAAAAAACCACGGTGGAAACGATTGCCGCGCCGCCCATCAGCGAGCCGGCGCCGGTTGACGTCGAGTACGGCTGGCAAGGCAACAATCGGGTCGAACTGCTGGAAAACGGCGAAGCCTATTTTCCCCGGGTGTTCGAGGCCATGCGCCAGGCCAAGACCGAAATCCTCCTGGAAACCTTCATTGTGTTCGAGGACAAGGTCGGTGATGAATTGAAGCAAGTGCTCATCGAAGCGGCGCAACGGGGCGTACGGGTCACCGCCAGCTTCGACGGATTTGGTTGCGGAGAATTGACCACCGCTTATCTCAATGACCTGAGCGGTGCCGGCGTGCATCTACAGATGTTCGACCCGGCACCGAAACGTCTGGGCATTCGTACCAACTGGTTCCGCCGCCTGCACCGCAAAATCGTGGTCGTAGACGGAACGATTGCGTTCATCGGCGGGATCAACTTTTCCGCCGACCATTTGGCCGATTTCGGCCCCGAGGCCAAGCAGGATTATTCGGTTGAAGTAGAAGGTCCGGCGGTGGCCGACATTCATCACTTTGCCCTGCTGCAATGCGGTCGCCCGGCGCGCGCCAAATACTGGTGGCAACGGCGTCGGCAACGGCGCTCGGAACTGGCCGTGACGGATCACGATGGCCAGGTGCGGCTGGTGTACCGCGACAACGCCGAGCACTCGACCGACATCGAAGAGGTTTATCGCCTGGCGTTGCGCACGGCGCAGCGGCGCGTGGTCATCGCCAACGCCTACTTTTTCCCCGGCTATCGCTTGCTGCGGGAAATCCGCAACGCGTCGCGCCGCGGAGTGGATGTCCGCCTGATTCTGCAGGGTCAGCCGGACATGCTGGTGGCCAAACTGGCGGCGCGCATGACTTACGATTACCTGCTCAAGTCCGGGGTGAAAATCTTCGAATATTGCGAGCGGCCGCTGCACGGCAAAGTCGCGCTGGTGGACGAAGACTGGAGCACCGTCGGCTCCAGTAACCTCGACCCGTTGAGCCTGTCGATGAACCTTGAGGCCAACGTGTTGATCCGCGACCGTGGGTTCAACCGGGTACTGTTCGATCGCCTCGAAGACCTCAGTGACAACCACTGCAAATCCATGTCGGTGGACAAGGCTCCGCGCGGGCGAATCTGGCACATGACCGTGGGTTTTCTGGTGTTTCACTTCCTGCGGCATTTTCCGGCCTGGGCCGGTTGGTTGCCCGCGCACAAACCACGTCTGAAAGCGTTCACCCCACCGACCCGGAGCAAACAACATGAGCCGCACTGAAGCCCACGCGGCGCCCCACGCCGAGCACCCGGCCAAGTCGCGCTGGAGCCGCTGGAAACGACCGCTGACAATGCTGTTTTTCCTGGCGCTGATCGTGCTGCTGACGATGTTCGCCCAGCGCATCGAATGGAACGAAGTGTTCGACACCTTGGCCGATTTCAAGGTGCGCACCTTGATCATCGCGTCCGGGCTGACCCTGGTGAGTTTTCTGGTCTATGCCTGTTTCGACCTGATTGGCCGCACCTACATCCGCCAGGACCTGACGTGGAAACAGATCTTGCCGGTGGGCATCATCAGCTACGCCTTCAACCTCAACCTGAGCGCCTGGGTCGGCGGCATTGCCATGCGTTATCGGCTGTATTCTCGGTTAGGAGTGAGCAAAGCCAACATTGCGAAGATCCTCGGCCTCAGCCTGGCGACCAACTGGTTTGGCTACATGATGATTGCCGGCGCGGTTTTCAGCAGCGGGTTGGTGCGCATGCCGCCGGGCTGGAAACTGAGCAGCGGTGCGTTGCAGGCGGTGGGCGTGTTACTGCTGTTGCTGAGTGCGGGGTATCTGGCGGCGTGCCAGTTTTCCAAGCGTCGGGAATGGGCGATTCGCGGGGTTGAAATCAACCTTCCGTCGCTGCGCATGGCGATCCTGCAACTGGCCCTCGGGGCGCTGAACTGGTCGTTGATGGCGGCGGTGATTTTCACTTTGCTGCCGAGCAAACTCGACTATCCACTGGTGCTGGGCGTGTTGCTGATCAGTGCGATTGCCGGGGTCATTACCCACATTCCGGCCGGGCTCGGTGTACTGGAGGCGGTGTTCGTGGCGCTGCTGCAACACGAAGCATCAAGAGGCAGCCTGGTGGCGGGGTTGTTGGCGTATCGGGCGATCTATTTTCTGCTGCCGCTGTTGATCACGCTGGTGATGTACCTGCTGGTGGAGGCCAAGGCCAAGTCGTTGCGGATTTCGAAGAAACCCAAGTGATGAGCAGTGCCTGATCTGACGCCTTCGCGAGCAAGCTCGCTCCCAATACTGGGCCAGTAGTGAACTCAAGATCTACACACTCCGCCGAGCCCTTGTGGGATCGAGCCTGCTCGCGAAGGTGTCCAAAAGAACACCACAAAATCACTTGGACTGAATGATGCTCAACCGCTCGCCCACCACCATTTCCGTGATCCAGTCCACCAGGATCGAGGTGTAGGCCTGCTGTGACACGGGTTCACTCAATGCATGGTCAGCCCCATCAATGATGCGGTGCGTCAGCGAGTGCGTCTGCTGACACGCCGCGCGGTAACTCATGATGGTCGCATGGGGGACGTAGACATCGGTTTCCGACTCCACCAACAACACATCCCCGGTAAATTGCGAACAGGCATGCAGCGCCCGATTGCTATCGGCGCGCACCAGCGTGCTGCGGTAATCGCGCAGATCGAGCTTGTCCAGATCACGCTTGGGCGTGTGCCATTGATCGTCGCGATACAACGCCGGCACGCGCAGCGCCAGCCAGCGCACCGGGCGCAGTGATGTGAGGATCGAAGCCAGATAACCGCCGTAACTGGTGCCGACTACAGCAATGGCCGAGGTATCCAGCGCGGGGTGCGCAAGCAAGCGGTCGTAGGCCGCCAGCAGGTCGCGCAGGTTGTCTTCGCGGGTCACGCGGGTCAGCGGAATACCCGTACCGCCGGTGTGCCCGCGCAGGTCGAAGGTCAAACACACGCAACCCAACCCGGCGATGCCTTTGGCCCGCTCCAGATCACGCTCCTGGCTGCCGCCCCAACCGTGCACGAACAGCACGCCGGGGACTTTTGATTTTGGACTGAGAAACGTCCCGCTCATTTGTTCATCGTCGATGTCGATTTGAATGCTTTCGCTTCTAGCCGTCATAGGATTTGACCGTTACGTACTTGAGGAGGAATTCACTGTTTTCTGCCGGCCCGCGGTATACCTCGATGGCGTCTGCCGGCAGCGGCTGATCGACGTAGGTTTCCACCGAAGACACGCGAATCGCGCGCATCCGCGGATCGTTGACGAAACTCTGCAAGGCCGCCACTTCAGCGCTGCTCGCACCGCCCATGCGCCAGGATTGTTCGAGCACGCCGCTGCGTTGCTGGCCGTCGCTGGCGACACCCTGGGCGATGTCGTAATTGCGCCGTGAGGCATAGAAACCGGGATAGGCTTCATCGGCGGCGCCGTCAAACACCTGGGCCTGTTGAATCGCCAGGCGTACATCGTCAGGCAGGTCCAGCGTCAGCAGATCATCGTAGCCACCCTGCACCACCAGCAGGTTGGAACCACCATAGACCTCTTCGTCGTGAGCGTCTTTGGTCAAGTATTGATCACCGCAGTAACTCAGCACCTTATCGCCGATGAAACTCTGCCCGACGCTGTGGGTAATTACCTGGTCCAAGTCCTGCTCCAACACTACGCCTTCGTTGAACAGCGTTTGCGCTTCGGGGCGGGCGAGAATTTCATCGAACTCGTCGAGGCTGTTGATGACTTCCTGACCGCGCCCTGCGCAGGCATGGATCGGCTTCATTCGGATCGGACCGCTGTAGAGCAGATGTTCCGCTGCTGGCCGCGCATCCTCGTAGGAAAAAACACTGAGACCGTCGAGCACCACCAAGCGCACCCGCTCGGAAAATAAAGGCGCCCAGCCTTGCGGTGCGTGGGCATGCCTGTTCAATAAACCGTGGGTGATGGCTTTGGTGCAGATGAAGTCATGTTCGACATAACCGCCCCATAAATCCCCAGGCCCTTTGACGCCCAACTCGCGGGCAGCAACGGCGCCTACCAGTGTCTGGGTTGGCAACAGATAGATGTCGTGTCCGCCATGCAGCTGCGGATCGTAACTGCCGCCGAATTTGAGCCCGAGGATTTGCGCCAGCCAGCGGGCCAGCGCGCGATTGGTTTCGACTTCGTGTTGCGGTGCACCGGGGCGCACCGAATGGGCGACAACCAGTTTCTTGCGGCTTGTTGGGGTCATGCGTCCCCCTTCAATGATCGCTGAATGAATGTAGCTGATGGGGTGCAGGGTTCAGGCCAACCGCCTATCGAAGAAAACGGACGGCGAATCAGTCAGTTGCGGAAAAGGTAGTGGCACCGCGCCTGTTTTATTCTGCACGACCCCCTTGGACGTTCTGGCATTTTGCACGATTCAAAGCTATTTCATTTGTGTGGCAGCGAGCCTGCTCGCGATGAGGTCAACACATTAGCAATGTACGTTGCCTGACACGCCGCCATCGCGAGCAGACTCGCTCCCACAGGGGATTTGTGGTGATGGCTCTATCGGGGCAATGCACTCGGCATCACCCCAAACCGCGCCCGATAATCACTCGGCGCCAGCCCGGTGATTTTCTTGAACGTCGAGCGAAACGCCCCCGGGTCCTGATAGCCCACGGTCCACGCGATGTGGTCGATAGTGCCGTTGGTGAATTCGAGCATTTCCCGAGCCTTGCCGACCCGCAGATGCTGACAGTACTCGGTGGGCTTGAGGCCGGTCGCCGCGCGGAAGCGTCGCAAAAACGTACGCTCCTCCAACCCTGCCCGCTCGGCCATGGCCGGCAGCGAAACGTCAGTGGCCCCGGTGCCTTGCAGCCAGTGTTGAACCTTGAGAATCGAGGCGTCGCCATGGCTGAGAATCGGCGCGAAGTTGCTGCCGCATTCGCTGGCGCTGTCGCTGTGCTCCACCACCAGGAACCGCGCAGTGCCGGTGGCGATGCTCGGCCCCAGTAGACGATCCACCAAACGTAATCCCAACTCGGACCACGCCATCAATCCAGCAGTGGTGATCAAGTCGCCGTCGTCGACGATGGGCGTATCGGCCTTGAGCTTGATCGCCGGGTAACGCTCGGCAAAGGTCTTCGCGGACGTCCAGTGAGTGGTGGCGCTGCGACCGTCAAGCAGACCGCTTTCGGCCAACAACAGCGAGCCCACGCAGACACCACCAAGTGTTGCCCCGCTGGCGTGTTGTTGGCGAAGCCAGCCCAGCAGGGGTTGTGGTGCCTGACCTTCGGAGAACCCGGCAATCGACGGCGGAATCAGCACCGCCACCAATGCGCCGTCCTTATCAGGATGGCTGTCGTAGACCCGCCTCGGAGTCTGCTCGCCATCGACCTGCCAATGGCTGACCCGCAACAACGGCAAGCGCGCCGCCTGATGCTCGGCGGCGATTCGGTTGGCCACCCCGAACAGGTCCGTCAACCCATGCACCGCCGCCATCTGCGCGCCGGGATAGATCAACACGCCCAGCTCGGCGACTGCCCTCTGTGCGTCCATTGTCAGTTTTCCCCCTTCTATTGTCGGTGCGGCCAATCCACGGATGGTTTGCCAGGGCCAATACTTCATTCCACACCAACCCGCACTTCGAGGAAACAGTCATGGCCAAGCAAGCACTCATCGTAGTCGATATCCAAAAAGACTACTTCCCTCAAGGCAAGTGGCCGCTGGTCGGCGCCGATGCCGCCGCAGACAACGCCGTTCGTCTGCTCAAAGCCTTTCGTGACGCAGGTGATTCGGTGGTGCACATCCGCCACGAATTCACCTCCGAAGACGCACCTTTTTTCACTCCGGGCTCCGACGGCGCCAAGCTGCACCCCAAAGTGCTCAATCAAGGCAACGAGCCGGTGGTGCTCAAGCACTTCGTCAACTCTTTCCGCGAAACCGAACTAAAGTCCATTCTCGACGAGCAAGGCATCGAGGAACTGGTGGTCGTCGGCAGCATGAGCCACATGTGCGTCGATGGCATCACCCGCGCCGGCAACGACTTCGGCTACAGCGTCACGGTGATACACGATGCCTGTGCCTCCCGTGACCTGGAATTCAACGGCGTGACCGTTCCGGCGGCGCATGTTCATGCGGCCTTCATGTCGGCCTTGGGCTTTGCCTACGCCAACGTGGTGTCCACCGACGAATTCCTTGCCCGTTAAAAAGCCTCATTCACGCTACTTCATTGGAGATGATCGACATGGCTACTCTGACGACTCGCGAAGGCAACACCCTCTACTACAAGGATTGGGGCAGCGGACAACCGGTGGTGTTTAGCCACGGCTGGCCCTTGAGCGCCGACAGTTGGGAATCGCAGATGCTGCATTTCGCCAACAACGGTTTCCGCGCCATCGCACATGATCGTCGGGGCCATGGCCGATCCAGCCAGCCGTGGGACGGCAATGACATGAATCACTACGCCGATGACCTGGCGGAACTGATTGAGCATCTGGACCTCAAGGACGTGATTCTCTTCGGTTTCTCCACGGGCGGCGGCGAAGTTGCCCGCTACATTGGCCGTCACGGCACCGGCCGTCTGGCGAAAGCAGGGCTGATCTCCGCCGTACCACCGCTGATGCTGAAAACCGATACCAACCCGAAGGGCCTGCCGATCGAAGTCTTCGACGGCATCCGCGCCGGCTCCATCGCCGACCGCTCGCAGCTGTACAAAGACATCGCCGGAGGCCCGTTCTTCGGTTTCAACCGCCCAGGCGCCAAAGCCTCGCAAGGGTTGATCGACTCGTTCTGGATGCAAGGCATGATGGGCGGCCACAAGAACACCCTGGACAGCATCAAGGCGTTCTCGGAAACCGATTTCCGCGAAGACCTGAAGAAGTTTGATGTGCCGACCCTGATCATCCACGGCGATGACGACCAGATCGTACCGATCCAAGCGGCCGGGCTGGAGAGCAAACGCCTGATCGAACATGCCGAATTGATCGTCTATCCCGGGGCACCCCATGGACTGACGGATACGCATAAGGAACAGGTAAATGCGGATATGTTGGCGTTTTCCAAAAGCTGATCGAATCTGAAAAAGCAAAAGGCCCGTAGCGGTTGAGCGCTACGGGCCTTTTTTATGCCGTTCGGGGAAGCAGTTGCTTAGAACGGAATATCGTCGTCAAAGCTGTCGAAATCCGGAGCCGGTTGCGGCGCGGCTTGTTGAGGCGCTGGACGCTGTGGCTGCTGTTGCGGTGCTGGGCGCTGAGCCTGCGGACGCGGAGCGGATTGCTGGTAGTTACCACCGCCCTGGCCCTGTTGCTCGCCCTGAGGACGGCCACCCAGCAATTGCATGGTGCCTTGCATGTCGACCACGATTTCAGTGGTGTAACGCTTGATACCGTCTTTTTCCCACTCGCGGGTCTGCAGTTTGCCTTCGATGTAGACCTGCGAACCTTTACGAAGGTATTCGCCAGCGATCTCTGCAACCTTGCCGAACATCGACACACGGTGCCATTCGGTTTTTTCGACTTTCTGACCGGTTTGCTTGTCGGTCCACTGTTCGCTGGTCGCCAGACTCAGGTTGGTCACGGCGTTGCCATTCGGCAGGTAACGAACTTCAGGATCCTGGCCGCAAGTGCCGACCAATATGACTTTGTTAACCCCACGGGCCATTACGTTCTCCTAGGCTACGCACGCTGCCTCGGCCGGGTTGTTCACCAGGCGCTCAAGGGTGGTGCGATCCAATAGTTCGGTGTCCAATTTGATGTAAATCGCCGCTTCATCCGCGACGATCACTGCATCTGTTACCCCTACGACAGCCTTCAGGCGCTCGACCAGACCCGCTTCGCGGATTGCCTCGGGCGACAACGGCAAGCGCAGGCTTGTCACGTAGGGAGGTTCACGCATGGTAACAGCAAAGACCAGCCAAAGTGCAGCCAGCCCGGCGCAACCGAGGAACACAACCGACAAACCGCCATGCTGGAACAACCAGCCGCCGAGGATCCCGCCCAGTGCCGATCCGAGGAACTGACTGGTGGAATAAACCCCCATCGCCGTGCCTTTGCCGCCTGCCGGTGAAACCTTGCTGATCAGCGATGGCAACGAAGCTTCCAGTAGATTGAACGCGGTAAAGAACACCACCGTACCGATCACCAGAGCCCGCAAGCTGTCGCCGAACTGCCAGAAGAATAGCTCAGTGAGCATCAGCGTCACGACGGCGCCGAGCAAAACTCGTTTCATTTTGCGTCGCTTCTCGCCGTAGATGATGAACGGGATCATGGCGAAGAAAGAAATCAGCAGCGCGGTCAGGTACACCCACCAGTGCTGCTCCTTGGGCAGCCCGGCTTTTTCGACCAGGGCCAGCGGCAAAGCGACGAAGCTCGACATCAGCATCGCGTGCAGCACAAAAATGCCGAGGTCCAGGCGCAGCAAGTCCGGATGCTTGAGCGTCGGGATCAAAGCCTGGCGCGCCACGCCGGATTCGCGATGCTGCAACGGCCCCGTGGAGCGCGGCACCATGAACATCACGATCACAATGCCAAACAAGGCCATGCCGCCGGTGGCAAGGAACAACCCGGACAGGCCAAACGCGCGAGTCAGCAGCGGTCCGACAACCATGGCGACAGCGAACGACAGACCAATCGTCATGCCGATCATGGCCATGGCTTTGGTCCGATGCTGTTCACGGGTCAGGTCTGACAGCAACGCCATGACCGCTGCAGAAATTGCTCCGGCACCTTGCAGGATTCGTCCGGCGATCACGCCCCAGATCGAATCGGCGTTGGCCGCGAGCACGCTGCCGAGGGCGAAGACGATCAAACCGAGGTAGATCACCGGGCGGCGGCCGATGCGGTCGGAAATGAAGCCGAATGGAATCTGGAAAATCGCCTGGGTCAGGCCATAAGCGCCAATCGCCAGCCCGATCAGGGCCGGGGTCGCGCCCGCCAGGTCCATGCCATAGGTCGCCAACACCGGCAACACCATGAACATGCCTAGCATACGGAAGGCGAACACCAGGGCCAGACCACTCGCCGCGCGGGTCTCGCTGCCACTCATGCGTTCGCTGTGGGGATCGTGCATGGAAAAACCTCATGTGAACCGGCGGCGATTCTACCAGTCCCATCGATTGGCGGGGTATATCGCGACGCTTTGCCGCGCTAGATGACAGAGCTTTCATCTAAGGCTGTAATGACATTATTCGATAGTGTGCATCCATCCAGTATTTGGCCGTATACTCCTACGTTTTCGACGCCCGCCGAGCGAGGCCACCTTGGACAAGATCCTGATTCGTGGGGCTCGAACCCACAACCTGAAGAACATCGACCTGACCCTGCCACGGGACAAGCTGATCGTCATCACCGGCCTGTCCGGCTCCGGCAAGTCTTCCCTGGCATTCGACACGCTGTACGCCGAAGGCCAGCGCCGCTACGTTGAATCGCTGTCGGCCTATGCCCGGCAGTTCTTGTCGATGATGGAAAAGCCCGACGTAGACACCATCGAAGGCCTGTCGCCGGCGATCTCCATCGAACAGAAGTCGACCTCGCACAACCCGCGTTCGACCGTCGGCACCATTACCGAAATCTACGATTACCTGCGCCTTCTTTATGCACGCGTCGGCATTCCGCGCTGCCCGGATCACGACATTCCCCTGGAAGCGCAGACCGTCAGCCAAATGGTTGACCTGGTCCTCGCGCAACCGGAGGGCAGCAAACTGATGTTGCTGGCCCCGGTAATCCGCGAGCGCAAAGGCGAACACCTTTCAGTCTTCGAAGAACTGCGAGCCCAGGGCTTTGTGCGTGCCCGGATCAACGGCAAGCTGTATGAGCTGGACGAAGCGCCCAAGCTCGACAAACAGAAGAAGCACACGATTGACGTCGTGGTCGACCGCTTCAAGGTCCGTGCTGACCTGCAACAGCGTCTGGCCGAATCCTTCGAGACCGCGCTGAAGCTGGCAGACGGCATCGCTCTGGTCGCGCCGATGGACGACGAGCCCGGCGAAGAAATGATCTTCTCCGCACGCTTCGCCTGCCCGATTTGCGGCCACGCCATCAGCGAGCTCGAACCGAAGCTGTTTTCCTTCAACAACCCGGCAGGTGCTTGCCCGACCTGCGATGGCCTGGGCGTAAAGCAATTTTTCGACATCAAGCGCCTGGTCAACGGCGAACTGACGTTGGCCGAAGGCGCGATTCGCGGCTGGGACCGGCGCAACGTCTATTACTTCCAGATGCTTGGCTCGCTGGCTTCGCACTTCAAATTCAGCCTGGAAGTGCCATTCAATGAACTGCCGGCCGATCAGCAGAAACAAATCTTGCATGGCAGCGGTTCGAAAAACGTTGATTTCAAATACCTGAACGACCGCGGCGATATCGTCAAACGCTCGCACCCGTTCGAAGGCATCGTGCCGAACCTGGAACGCCGCTACCGCGAAACCGAGTCGGCCTCGGTGCGCGAAGAGCTGGCCAAGTTCCTCAGCACCCAGGCTTGCCCTGACTGTCGCGGCACCCGCCTGCGGCGTGAAGCGCGGCACGTGTGGGTCGGGGAAAAAACCCTGCCGGCAGTGACCAACCTGCCCATCGGCGATGCGTGTGATTACTTCGGCGGGCTGAAACTCACTGGCCGCCGTGGCGAGATTGCCGACAAGATCCTCAAGGAAATCCGCGAGCGCCTGCAGTTTCTGGTCAACGTCGGCCTCGATTACCTGTCGCTGGATCGTAGCGCGGACACCTTGTCCGGTGGCGAGGCTCAACGTATTCGTTTGGCCAGTCAGATCGGCGCCGGCCTGGTGGGCGTTCTGTACATCCTCGACGAACCCTCCATCGGCCTGCATCAGCGCGATAACGACCGTTTGCTTGGCACCCTCAAGCACCTGCGCGATATCGGCAACACGGTGATCGTCGTCGAGCACGATGAAGACGCGATTCGCCTGGCTGACTATGTGGTGGATATCGGCCCGGGTGCCGGCGTTCACGGCGGACATATCGTTGCTGAAGGCACGCCGGCAGAAGTCATGGCACACCCTGACTCGCTGACCGGCAAGTACCTGTCAGGGCGAGTGAAGATCGAAGTTCCGGCCAAGCGCACACCGCGCAACAAAAAGTTGTCGTTGTCCCTCAAGGGCGCCCGCGGCAACAACTTGCGCAATGTCGACCTGGATATTCCGATCGGCCTGCTGACCTGCGTGACAGGGGTGTCCGGCTCGGGCAAATCGACGCTGATCAATAACACGCTGTTTCCTCTGAGTGCCACGGCGCTGAACGGTGCCACAACGCTAGAGGCTGCCGCTCACGACAGCATTAAGGGCCTGGAGCATCTGGATAAGGTCGTCGACATCGACCAGAGTCCGATTGGTCGCACACCGCGCTCCAACCCCGCGACCTACACCGGGCTGTTCACGCCGATTCGCGAACTGTTCGCCGGCGTGCCGGAATCCCGTTCCCGGGGTTACGGTCCGGGGCGTTTCTCCTTCAACGTGAAGGGCGGACGCTGCGAGGCCTGCCAGGGTGATGGCCTGATCAAGGTGGAAATGCACTTCCTGCCGGACATCTACGTGCCGTGCGACGTGTGCAAGAGCAAACGCTACAACCGCGAAACCCTGGAAATCAAATACAAGGGCAAGAGCATCCACGAAACTCTCGAGATGACTATCGAGGAAGCACGGGAGTTCTTCGACGCGGTACCGGCACTGGCTCGCAAGCTCCAGACACTGATGGACGTCGGCCTGTCCTATATCAAGCTTGGACAATCGGCGACGACACTGTCCGGTGGTGAGGCTCAACGGGTGAAACTGTCCCGCGAGCTATCCAAGCGCGACACCGGCAAGACCTTATACATCCTCGACGAGCCAACGACTGGCCTGCACTTCGCGGATATCCAGCAATTGCTCGACGTCCTGCATCGACTGCGCGACCACGGCAACACGGTGGTGGTCATCGAGCACAATCTGGACGTGATCAAGACCGCCGACTGGCTGGTGGACCTCGGGCCGGAAGGTGGTTCCAAAGGCGGGCAGATCATTGCTGTCGGCACGCCGGAAGAAGTCGCCGAGATGAAGCAATCTCACACCGGCTTCTACCTCAAGCCGCTGCTGGAACGCGACAGGGCCTGAATCCAGGCCATGAAAAAGCCCCTGTCACCTCATCAGTGACAGGGGCTTTGTTGTATCCGAGCAATCAGGCGTGGGATTGCAGGTAATTCTCGAGACCAATCAACTTGATCAGGCCCAACTGCTTCTCGAGCCAGTAAGTGTGATCTTCTTCGGTGTCATGTAATTGGACCCGCAGCATTTCGCGACTGACATAGTCCTTGTGCTGCTCGCAGAGCTTGATGCCCTTGCACAGCGCTGCTCGGACTTTGTACTCAAGACGTAGATCCGCTTCGAGCATTTCCGGCACCGTAGTCCCAACATCAAGGTCGTCCGGACGCATACGCGGAGTGCCTTCAAGCATGAGGATCCGGCGCATCAGCGCGTCGGCGTGCCCTGCTTCTTCTTCCATTTCGTGGTTGATTCGTTCGTAGAGCTTGGTGAAACCCCAGTCCTCATACATCCGCGAATGGACGAAATATTGATCGCGCGCGGCCAGTTCGCCGGTCAGCAATGTGTTGAGGTAATCGATTACGTCTGGGTGGCCTTGCATCGCCCTACATCTCCCTGCTTGAAAGTCTGTAGTTTGAACCACGACGACGGATTGGTCACTTCGTTTGCGCGATAAAAGCGAAGATATTCTGAGAAAAATAGTTTAAATAACGTAAAAACCGCCCAAATAAGGGCGGTTCTGCTTCTCATTTAGACTTCGTTAAGCTGTACGTTGAGCAGCGTTGCGATTGCTTCTCCATACGCCGGATCGGCCTTGTAGAAATGCTGCAACTGACGGTCGACCACATCGCTTGATACGCCTGCCATTGCGCCGGAGATATTGCTGACCAGTAGTTTTTTCTGATCATCGCTCATCAACCGGAACAGTGCACCGGCGTGGCTGTAGTAGTCGGTATCCTCACGATGATCATAGCGATCCGCAGCGCCGCTCAAAGCCAACCCAGGCTCGGCATAACGAGGCGCCTGCTTAGGCGAGTCCACGTGGCTGTTCGGCTCGTAGTTCGGTGCCGCACCGCCGTTGCTACCAAACGCCATTGAGCCATCGCGTTGGTAAGTGTTTACCGGACTGCGAGGCGCGTTCACCGGCAGTTGCTGGTGGTTGGTGCCAACACGGTAGCGGTGCGCATCGGCGTAAGCGAAAACACGACCTTGCAACATGCGATCTGGCGACAGTCCTACACCCGGCACCATGTTGCTCGGACCAAAGGCAGCTTGTTCGACTTCGGCAAAGTAATTGAGCGGATTACGGTTCAACTCCAACACACCGACTTCGATCAGCGGAAACTCTTTCTGCGACCAGGTTTTGGTCACGTCGAACGGATTCTCGTAGTGCGCTTCGGCTTGGGCCTCGCTCATGATCTGTATGCACACACGCCACTTCGGGTAGTCGCCGCGCTCAATAGCCTCAAACAGATCACGCTGTGCGTAATCAGGATCTGTACCGGCCAAGCGTGCGGCGTCTGCTGGCGCCAGATTCTTGATCCCTTGCTGGGTCTTGTAGTGCCACTTGACCCAGTGACGTTCGCCTTTGGCGCTGATCAAGCTATAGGTGTGACTGCCGAACCCGTGCATGTGACGGTAGCCATCGGGAATGCCGCGATCCGAAAACAAGATAGTGACCTGGTGCAACGCTTCAGGAGAGTGCGACCAGAAGTCCCACATCGCCTGGGCGCTTTTCAGGTTGCTTTGCGGCAGGCGCTTTTGAGTGTGTATGAAGTCCGGGAATTTCAGCGGATCACGAATGAAGAACACCGGCGTGTTGTTGCCAACAATGTCCCAGTTGCCTTCCTCGGTGTAGAACTTCAGCGCAAAGCCACGAGGATCGCGCTCGGTATCAGCCGAGCCGCGTTCGCCACCGACAGTGGAGAACCGCAGAAAGGTTGGAGTTTGCTTGCCGATAGACTCAAACAACCTGGCGCTGGTGTATTGGGTGATATCGCGAGTCACGGTAAACGTACCGTAAGCCCCCGAACCCTTGGCGTGTACACGACGCTCAGGAATGTTTTCACGATTGAAGTGTGCGAGCTTCTCGATCAAGTGGAAGTCGTCGAGGAGCAGGGGGCCTCGAGGGCCGGCGGAACGGGAATTCTGGTTATCGGCGACAGGAGCGCCACTGGCAGTTGTAAGCGTTTTATTTTGGCTCATGCGATCTCTTCCTTTGTCAGTCTTGAACTGCCGGCTAATCGGCTGAAAGGAAGTATTGATGATCGAGATGACATGCTCTAATTCATTGACTAATGTCAATCGATAGATAAAAACTAAACTGCACGCACGTTTGATCGCTTTTCAAACAGGCACAAAAAACCGGGCACTAGGCCCGGTCCTTTGTTTCAGACTGACGTCTTACTCGGCGGATACAGCTTCGCCAGCAGTAGCACGATCAACCAACTCGACGTACGCCATAGGCGCGTTGTCGCCAGCGCGGAAACCGCACTTGAGGATGCGCAGGTAGCCACCCTCACGGGTAGCGTAACGCTTGCCCAGGTCGTTGAAGAGCTTACCAACGATAGCTTTCGAACGAGTACGGTCGAAAGCCAGACGACGGTTAGCAACGCTATCTGTCTTGGCCAAAGTGATCAGCGGCTCGGCAACGCGGCGCAGTTCTTTAGCTTTTGGCAGAGTAGTTTTGATCAGCTCGTGCTCGAACAGCGACACCGCCATGTTTTGGAACATGGCCTTGCGGTGCGAGCTGGTGCGGCTCAGGTGACGACCACTTTTACGATGACGCATGGTTCATTCCTTACCAAACACTACGTTCGGTGATTACGACGATCAGGCAGTCGCCTTGTCGTCCTTCTTAAGACTTGCAGGCGGCCAGTTGTCGAGGCGCATGCCGAGGGACAGACCGCGGGAGGCCAGAACGTCCTTGATTTCAGTCAAGGATTTCTTGCCAAGGTTCGGAGTCTTCAACAGCTCTACTTCGGTACGCTGAATCAGGTCACCGATGTAGTAGATGTTTTCCGCCTTAAGGCAGTTAGCCGAACGTACAGTCAGTTCCAGATCGTCAACCGGGCGAAGCAGGATCGGATCGATCTCGTCTTCTTGCTCGATTACCACTGGTTCGCTGTCACCTTTGAGGTCGACGAACGCAGCCAACTGCTGTTGCAGGATGGTTGCAGCGCGGCGGATAGCCTCTTCAGGATCCAGAGTACCGTTGGTTTCCAGATCAATAACCAGCTTGTCCAGGTTAGTACGCTGCTCGACACGGGCGTTTTCCACCACGTATGCGATACGGCGAACCGGGCTGAACGAAGAGTCAAGCTGCAAGCGACCAATGCTGCGGCTTTCGTCTTCATCGCTCTGACGCGAGTCGGCCGGTTCATAACCACGACCACGAGCTACTACTAGCTTCATGTTCAGGGCGCCGTTAGACGCCAGGTTAGCGATTACGTGATCGGGGTTAACGATCTCGACATCATGATCCAGCTGAATATCGGCAGCGGTAACCACCCCCGAACCCTTCTTCGACAAGGTCAGCGTAACTTCGTCACGACCGTGCAGCTTGATAGCCAGACCTTTAAGGTTCAACAGGATTTCAATTACGTCTTCCTGTACACCTTCGATGGCGCTGTACTCGTGGAGCACACCGTCAATCTCGGCCTCGACTACTGCACAGCCGGGCATTGAGGACAACAGGATGCGGCGCAGCGCGTTGCCCAGGGTGTGGCCAAAACCACGCTCGAGAGGCTCGAGAGTGATCTTGGCGCGGGTTGGACTGACAACTTGCACATCAATGTGGCGAGGTGTCAGGAACTCATTTACCGAAATCTGCATGGATGCACCTATTTTCTAGCCCTTACTTGGAGTAGAGCTCGACAATCAGGCTTTCGTTGATGTCGGCGGACAGATCACTGCGAGCTGGAACGTTCTTGAAAACGCCCGACTTCTTCTCAGTGTCTACTTCTACCCATTCTACGCGGCCACGCTGGGCACACAGATCGAGAGCTTGGACAATGCGAAGTTGGTTTTTTGCTTTCTCGCGAACAGCAACCACGTCACCAGCACGAACCTGGTAGGACGGAACGTTAACGGTTTGACCGTTTACGCTGATCGACTTGTGCGATACCAGCTGACGGGATTCGGCACGAGTCGAACCAAAGCCCATACGGTATACAACGTTGTCCAGACGGCATTCGAGCAGTTGCAGCAGGTTTTCACCGGTTGCACCTTTCTTACCAGCAGCTTCTTTGTAGTAGCCGCTGAATTGACGCTCGAGAACGCCGTAGATACGACGGACCTTCTGCTTTTCACGCAGTTGGGTGCCGTAATCGGACTGGCGACCGCGGCGTTGGCCGTGGATACCAGGTGCTGCTTCAATGTTGCACTTCGATTCGATCGCGCGCACGCCGCTCTTCAGGAAGAGATCGGTGCCTTCGCGACGAGCGAGTTTGCATTTTGGACCAATGTAACGAGCCATTCTTTACAATCTCCTGGATTACACGCGGCGCTTCTTCGGCGGACGGCACCCGTTGTGCGGGATTGGCGTCACGTCGGTGATGCTGGCGATCTTGTAGCCACAGCCGTTCAAAGCGCGAACTGCGGATTCACGACCTGGACCTGGACCTTTGACGTTTACGTCGAGGTTTTTCAGGCCGTATTCCAGCGCAGCTTGACCAGCACGTTCAGCAGCTACTTGAGCAGCAAACGGGGTGGACTTGCGGGAACCGCGGAAACCCGAACCACCGGAGGTAGCCCAGGAAAGAGCGTTACCTTGACGGTCGGTAATGGTCACGATGGTGTTGTTAAAAGATGCATGGATGTGGGCGATGCCATCAACCACTGTCTTTTTAACTTTTTTACGAGGACGAGCAGCAGGTTTTGCCATGATAATTTTCCTGTCGATTCGCTGGGGCGATTACTTGCGGATCGGCTTACGCGGACCTTTACGGGTACGCGCGTTGGTCTTGGTACGCTGACCGCGTACTGGAAGACCACGACGATGACGCAGACCGCGATAGCAACCGAGGTCCATCAAGCGCTTGATTTTCATGTTGATTTCGCGACGCAGGTCACCTTCAGTGGTGAACTTCGCCACTTCGCCACGCAGCTGTTCGATTTGCTCGTCGCTCAGATCTTTGATCTTTGCTGCTGGGTTTACCCCAGTCTCTGCACAAATTTTCTGTGCAGTAGTGCGACCAACACCATAGATGTAGGTCAGCGAGATAACAGTATGCTTGTTATCTGGAATGTTAACGCCTGCAATACGGGCCATTCAGTGGGACTCCAATTGACAGCTACCTACGCCCCGGAAGCCAAGAAATAGGGCGCGAGATAATATCGCTGTAATAACAAATAATCAACCCGGTAGCGCACTAGCTACCGGGCTTGAAGCACAATCACACTCAGCCTTGGCGCTGTTTGTGACGCGGTTCCGCGCTGCAAATTACTCGAACAACACCTTCGCGGCGAATAATCTTGCAGTTACGGCACAGCTTTTTCACCGATGCACGAACTTTCATCACCAACTCCTCGAACCTTATGGGTCAGCGCAGCATGCCGCTGCCGTAACCCTTCAGGTTGGCTTTCTTCATCAGGGATTCGTACTGGTGCGAAACGAGGTGCGATTGTACTTGGGACATGAAGTCCATCACAACCACGACGACGATCAGCAACGAGGTCCCGCCAAGGTAGAACGGTACGTTGGCTGCAACCACCAGGAACTGGGGCAACAGGCACACGGCCGTCATGTAAAGAGCACCGAACATGGTCAAGCGAGTCAGAACGCCATCAATGTAGCGCGCAGACTGCTCACCTGGACGGATGCCCGGAATAAAGGCACCGGACTTCTTCAGGTTTTCCGCTACGTCTTTCGGATTGAACATCAACGCCGTATAGAAGAAGCAGAAGAAAATAATCCCTGCACTAAACAGCAGAATATTCAACGGCTGACCAGGAGCGATCGACTGCGAGATGTCCTGCAACCAGCCCATACCTTCAGACTGGCCGAACCAGGCACCCAACGAAGCCGGGAACAGCAAAATGCTGCTCGCGAAAATAGCCGGAATAACGCCGGCCATGTTCACCTTCAGCGGCAAGTGGCTGGTCTGCGCAGCGAAGACCTTTCGGCCCTGCTGACGCTTGGCGTAGTGAACAGCAATACGACGCTGACCACGCTCAATGAACACCACGAAACCGATAATCGCTACTGCCAGCAAACCGATGGCAACTAGGGCGAAGATGTTGATATCACCCTGACGCGCAGACTCGAAAGACTGCCCGATCGCTCTCGGAAGACCGGCGACGATACCCGAAAAAATCAACATCGAGATACCGTTGCCAACACCACGCTCAGTAATCTGCTCACCCAGCCACATCATGAACATCGCACCAGCCACAAAAGTGGATACCGCGACGAAATGGAAGCCAAAGTCACCAGTGAACGCTACGCCCTGCCCCGCCAGACCAATGGACATGCCAATGGCCTGGACGAGAGCCAGGACGACAGTGCCGTAGCGGGTGTACTGGCTGATCTTGCGACGGCCAGCTTCACCTTCCTTCTTCAACTGCTCCAGCTGCGGGCTGACGGCGGTCATCAGCTGCATGATGATCGATGCCGAAATGTACGGCATGATCCCCAGCGCAAAGATGCTCATCCGCTCCAGCGCGCCGCCGGAAAACATGTTGAACAAGCTAAGAATGGTCCCCTCATTCTGTCGAAACAGGTCCGCGAGTCGGTCCGGGTTGATACCTGGAACCGGGATGTGTGCGCCTATTCGGTAGACGATAATCGCCAGGAACAGAAAACGCAGACGAGCCCAGAGTTCAGACATACCGCCTTTGCCGAGCGCAGAGAGAGCACCTTGCTTAGCCATTTATTCCTCGAACTTGCCGCCAGCTGCTTCGATAGCCGCACGCGCACCTTTGGTGGCGCCGATTCCCTTTCCGATGGTTACAGCGCGAGTAACTTCGCCGGACAGCATGATTTTCACACGCTGAACGTTGACGTTGATCACGTTGGCATCTTTCAGGGACTGCACGGTGACGATGTCGCCTTCCACTTTAGCCAGCTCGGACAGACGCACTTCTGCGCGGTCCATGGCTTTCAGGGAAACGAAACCGAACTTCGGCAGGCGACGATGCAGCGGCTGTTGACCGCCTTCAAAGCCTGGAGCAATGGTGCCACCGGAGCGGGAGGTTTGACCTTTGTGACCACGGCCACCAGTCTTACCCAAACCACTACCGATACCACGGCCCGGACGATGCTTTTCGCGACGGGAACCCGGCGCTGGACTCAGATCATTGAGTTTCATCGATTAACCCTCGACACGCAGCATGTAGTAAGCCTTGTTGATCATCCCGCGATTCTCGGGAGTATCCTGGACTTCTACAGTGTGACCGATGCGACGCAGACCCAGACCCTTAACGCACAGTTTGTGGTTAGGGATGCGGCCGGTCATGCTTTTGATCAGCGTTACTTTAACGGTAGCCATGATCAGAAGATCTCCTTGACGCTTTTGCCACGCTTGGCGGCAATGGATTCAGGAGACTGCATTGCTTTCAAACCCTTGAAAGTGGCGTGAACCACGTTTACCGGGTTAGTCGAGCCGTAGCACTTGGCCAGAACGTTCTGAACGCCAGCAACTTCGAGAACGGCACGCATTGCGCCGCCAGCGATGATACCGGTACCTTCAGAAGCAGGCTGCATGTACACCTTCGAAGCGCCGTGAGCGGACTTCATTGCGTACTGCAGAGTGGTGCCGTTCAGATCAACCTGGATCATGTTGCGGCGAGCAGCTTCCATTGCCTTCTGGATCGCAGCAGGCACTTCACGCGACTTGCCACGGCCGAAGCCAACACGGCCCTTACCATCACCAACCACGGTCAACGCGGTGAAAGTGAAGATACGGCCGCCTTTAACGGTTTTGGCTACGCGGTTAACTTGAACCAGCTTCTCGATGTAGCCTTCGTCGCGCTTTTGGTCGTTATTTGACATAACTTAGAACTCCAGCCCAGCTTCACGAGCAGCATCAGCCAGCGCTTTAACGCGGCCGTGGTACTTGAAGCCAGAGCGGTCGAAAGCCACCTGCGAGACGCCAGCGGCCTTAGCACGCGTAGCGACCAGCTGGCCAACCTTAGTGGCCGCGTCGATGTTGCCAGTGGCGCCATCACGCAGTTCTTTATCCAAAGTCGAGGCAGATGCCAGGACTTTGTTGCCGTCGGCCGAAATGACCTGGGCGTAGATGTGCTGCGAAGAGCGGAACACGCAGAGACGCACGACTTCGAGTTCGTGCATTTTCAGGCGTGCTTTGCGAGCGCGACGCAGTCGAGTAACTTTTTTGTCGGTCATTTGCTATGCCCTACTTCTTCTTGGCTTCTTTACGACGGACGACTTCGTCCGCGTAGCGCACACCTTTGCCTTTGTACGGCTCTGGTGGACGGAAGTCGCGGATCTCGGCGGCCACTTGACCTACCAGCTGCTTGTCGATGCCCTTGATCAGGATATCGGTCTGGCTAGGAGTCTCAGCGGTGATGCCTTCCGGCAGTTCGTAATCCACTGGGTGCGAGAAGCCAAGAGCCAGGTTCAGCACTGTGCCTTTAGCTTGCGCTTTGTAACCAACACCGACCAGCTGGAGCTTGCGCTCGAAGCCTTGGCTTACGCCTTGGACCATGTTGTTTACCAACGCACGAGTGGTACCAGCCATTGCGCGAGTCTGTTGATCGCCATTGCGAGCAGCGAAACGCAGCTCACCAGCTTCTTCAACGATCTCAACGGACGAATGGATGTTCAGTTCGAGAGTGCCCTTGGCACCCTTCACCGAAAGCTGTTGGCCTGCGAATTTTACTTCGACACCGGCTGGCAGCTTAACGGGGTTCTTAGCGACGCGAGACATGCTTATCCCCCCTTAGAACACAGTGCAAAGAACTTCGCCGCCGACACCGGCAGCGCGCGCAGCACGATCAGTCATCACACCCTTGTTGGTGGAGACGATAGACACACCGAGACCGCCACGAACTTTCGGCAGATCTTCGACGGACTTGTACTGACGCAGGCCTGGACGGCTAACGCGCTTCACTTCTTCGATAACCGGACGGCCTTCGAAATATTTCAGCTCGATAGACAGCAGTGGTTTGATTTCGCTGCTGATCTGATAACCCGCAATGTAACCTTCGTCCTTCAGGACTTTGGCAACAGCCACCTTCAAAGTAGAAGATGGCATGCTTACGACGGACTTTTCAGCCATCTGGGCATTACGGATTCGAGTTAGCATGTCCGCTAACGGGTCCTGCATACTCATGGGCTAGACGCTCCTAATACAGAAAAATTAGCCTTGCGGCTACTACGTGTCGCCGAGAATCTCCGAGCGTATAAAACACGGGCTCAGGCGAGCCGGGTATTCTAGACACACCCCAGAAATGAATCAAGCCCCAAAAGGGGCTTGATTCAGATTCAAGGCCACCGGTGGTCAGGATCTTGCGAACCTGAACACCGAGACTTTGACAGTACTTACCAGCTGGCTTTAACCAGACCAGGTACGTCACCACGCATTGCCGCTTCACGCAGTTTGTTACGGCCGAGGCCGAACTTGCGGTAAACGCCGTGTGGACGACCAGTCAGGCGGCAGCGGTTACGCATGCGCGAAGCGCTTGCGTCACGTGGCTGCTTCTGCAGAGCTACTGTAGCTTCCCAACGTGCTTCTGGACTTGCGTTCAGATCAACGATGATTGCTTTCAGTGCTGCACGCTTCTTGGCGTACTTGGCAACCGTGAGCTGACGCTTCAGCTCGCGGTTTTTCATGCTCATCTTGGCCATGGTCCTACTCCAATCAGTTGCGGAACGGGAATTTGAACGCACGCAGCAGAGCGCGGCCTTCATCATCGTTCTTGGCAGTGGTGGTCAGGGTGATATCCAGACCGCGGAGAGCATCAATCTTGTCGTAGTCGATTTCCGGGAAGATGATCTGCTCTTTCACGCCCATGCTGTAGTTACCACGACCATCGAAGGACTTGGCATTCAGGCCGCGGAAGTCGCGAACCCGAGGCAGGGAGATCGACAGCAGACGATCCAGGAACTCGTACATACGCTCACGGCGCAGGGTCACTTTGACACCGATCGGCCAACCTTCACGGACTTTAAAGCCAGCGATGGATTTCCGAGCGTAGGTCACAACGACTTTCTGGCCGGTGATCTTTTCAAGGTCAGCAACAGCGTGCTCGATGACTTTTTTGTCGCCGATCGCTTCGCCCAGACCCATGTTCAGGGTGATTTTGGTAACGCGCGGAACTTCCATTACGTTCGAAAGCTTAAGTTCTTCCTTAAGTTTCGGAGCAATTTCCTTCCGGTAAATCTCTTTTAGTCGTGCCATGGTCTCATCTACCTAGCAGTGTTCAAGCATCAACCGCTTTTTGGGTCGACTTGAAGACACGAATTTTCTTGCCGTCTTCTACTTTGAAACCAACGCGGTCAGCCTTGTTGGTTTCGCCGTTGAAAATGGCGACGTTAGAAGCATCCAGCGGAGCTTCTTTCTCGACGATACCGCCCTGCACGCCCGACATCGGGTTAGGCTTGGTATGACGCTTGACCAGGTTCAGACCACCAATAACCAGACGGTTGTTAGCGAGAACCTTAAGCACCTTACCGCGCTTACCTTTGTCTTTGCCGGCGATCACGATGATCTCGTCGTCACGACGAATCTTTTGCATGTCGGATCTCCTTACAGCACTTCTGGGGCGAGCGAGACGATCTTCATGAACTTCTCAGTACGAAGTTCACGGGTCACTGGCCCAAAGATACGGGTGCCGATCGGCTCTTGCTTGTTGTTCAGAAGAACAGCAGCGTTGCCATCAAAGCGGATAATGGAGCCATCAGCACGGCGTACGCCGTGACGAGTGCGGACTACAACAGCAGTCATCACTTGGCCTTTTTTCACTTTACCGCGAGGAATTGCTTCCTTCACGGTAACTTTGATGATGTCACCGATACCAGCGTAACGACGATGGGAGCCACCCAGCACCTTGATGCACATAACGCGGCGAGCGCCGCTGTTATCGGCCACATCGAGCATGGATTGAGTCTGAATCATATAATTTCTCCGACCCCTAGTCCTTAGACTTCCACAGCGCGTTCGAGAACATCAACCAGCGCCCAAGACTTGGTCTTGGCCAAAGGACGAGTTTCACGAATAGTGACTTTGTCGCCGATGTGGCACTGATTGGTTTCGTCGTGCGCGTGCAGCTTAGTCGAACGCTTAACGTATTTACCGTAGATCGGGTGCTTAACGCGACGCTCGATCAGAACGGTGATGGTTTTGTCCATCTTGTCGCTGACAACACGGCCAGTCAGCGTACGGACAGTTTTTTCGGCTTCAGCCATGATTACTTACCTGCCTGCTGGTTGAGCACAGTCTTCACGCGAGCGATGTCACGCTTAACTTGCGAGAGCAGATGAGACTGCCCCAACTGGCCAGTTGCTTTCTGCATACGCAGATTGAACTGGTCGCGCAGCAGGCCGAGCAGTTGCTCGTTCAGCTGCTGTGCGGATTTTTCACGAAGTTCATTCGCTTTCATCACATCACCGTCCGTTTAACAAAGGAGGTGGCGAGCGGCAGCTTTGCAGCAGCCAGGGCGAAAGCCTCACGCGCCAGCTCTTCAGAAACACCCTCGATTTCATACAGGACTTTGCCTGGCTGAATCTGGGCAACCCAGTACTCCACGTTACCCTTACCTTTACCCATCCGCACTTCGAGAGGCTTCTTGGAGATCGGCTTGTCCGGGAATACACGGATCCAGATCTTGCCGCCACGTTTTACGTGACGGGTCAGAGCACGACGCGCTGACTCGATCTGACGAGCGGTGAGACGACCACGAGCAACAGACTTCAGCGCGAACTCGCCGAAGCTGACTTTGCTACCGCGCAATGCCAGGCCACGGTTGTGACCAGTCATTTGCTTGCGGAACTTCGTACGCTTTGGTTGCAACATTTGGCGTACCCCTTACTTAGCAGCTTTTTTACGAGGCGCTGGTGCTTGTGGTTTCAGTTCTTCTTGGCGACCACCAATTACTTCGCCTTTGAAGATCCAAACCTTTACACCGATCACACCATAAGTGGTGTGAGCTTCGTAGTTGGCATAGTCGATGTCGGCACGCAGGGTGTGCAATGGCACACGACCTTCGCGATACCATTCAGTACGTGCGATTTCAGCACCGCCGAGACGACCGCTCACTTGGATTTTGATGCCTTTGGCACCAATGCGCATTGCGTTCTGTACAGCGCGCTTCATAGCGCGACGGAACATTACGCGACGCTCCAGCTGCTGAGCTACGCTCTGCGCAACCAGCATACCGTCGAGTTCCGGCTTGCGGATCTCTTCGATATTGATGTGCACAGGCACACCCATTTGCTTGGTCAGGTCCTGACGCAGTTTCTCAACATCTTCACCTTTCTTCCCGATAACGATACCTGGACGAGCGGTGTGGATGGTGATACGTGCAGTTTGTGCCGGACGATGGATATCGATACGGCTTACGGACGCGCTTTTTAGTTTGTCTTGGAGATACTCACGCACCTTCAGATCAGCGAACAAGTAGTCCGCATAAGTCCGACCGTCTGCGTACCAGACGGAGGTGTGCTCCTTGACGATTCCCAGGCGAATGCCAATGGGATGTACTTTCTGACCCATCTCTTCGACTCCGTTACTTGTCAGCAACCTTGACAGTGATATGGCAAGACCGCTTGACGATGCGATCAGCACGGCCTTTGGCACGTGGCATGATGCGCTTCAGCGAACGCCCTTCGTTGACGAAAACGGTGCTGACCTTCAGGTCATCAACGTCTGCGCCTTCGTTATGCTCGGCGTTGGCTACGGCCGACTCCAGCACTTTCTTCATGATCTCGGCGGCTTTCTTACTGCTGAAAGCCAACAGGTTGAGCGCTTCGCCCACCTTCTTCCCGCGGATCTGGTCGGCGACCAAGCGGGCTTTCTGGGCGGAGATTCGAGCGCCCGACAACTTAGCGGCTACTTCCATTTCCTAACCCCTTAACGCTTGGCTTTCTTGTCTGCCACGTGCCCACGATAAGTGCGGGTACCGGCGAACTCGCCCAGTTTGTGGCCGACCATGTCTTCGTTAACGAGAACTGGGACGTGTTGACGACCGTTGTGTACTGCGATGGTCAGACCGACCATTTGTGGCAGGATCATCGAACGACGCGACCAGGTTTTCACCGGTTTGCGATCATTCTTTTCCGCCGCCACTTCGATCTTCTTCAGTAGGTGAAGATCGATAAAAGGACCTTTTTTCAGAGAACGTGGCACTGTCGTATCCCTCTATTTACTTGCGACGACGGACGATCATTTTGTCGGTACGCTTATTACCACGAGTCTTCGCGCCCTTAGTCGGGAAGCCCCATGGCGATACCGGATGACGACCACCAGAGGTACGACCTTCACCACCACCATGTGGGTGGTCAACCGGGTTCATGGCAACACCACGAACGGTTGGGCGAACGCCACGCCAGCGTTTGGCACCAGCTTTACCCAGCGAACGCAGGCTGTGCTCGGAGTTCGAGACTTCGCCCAGGGTCGCACGGCATTCAGCCAGGACTTTACGCATTTCACCGGAACGCAGACGCAGGGTAACGTACACGCCTTCACGAGCGATCAGCTGAGCCGAAGCACCAGCGGAACGAGCGATCTGTGCGCCCTTACCTGGCTTCAGTTCGATGCCGTGTACGGTAGAACCGACTGGAATGTTGCGCAGTTGCAGAGCGTTGCCTGGCTTGATTGGAGCCAGGGCACCTGCGATCAGCGTGTCGCCAGCACTCACACCCTTAGGGGCGATGATGTAGCGGCGCTCGCCGTCTGCGTAGCAGAGCAGTGCGATGTGAGCAGTACGGTTTGGATCGTATTCGATACGCTCGACAGTGGCGACGATGCCATCTTTGTCGTTGCGACGGAAATCGACCATACGGTAATGCTGCTTATGACCACCACCGATGTGACGAGTGGTAATACGGCCATTGTTGTTACGACCACCAGTCTTCGACTTCTTCTCGAGCAGCGGTGCGTGAGGAGCGCCTTTATGCAGCTCCTGGTTGACCACCTTGACCACAAAACGGCGGCCAGGGGAAGTCGGTTTGCATTTAACGATTGCCATGATGCACCCCTTCCTTACTCAGCACTGCTGCTGAAATCGAGATCTTGGCCTGGCTGAAGGGAGATAACTGCCTTCTTCCAGTCATTACGCTTGCCCAGACCGCGAGCAGTGCGCTTGCTCTTACCCAGAACATTCAGGGTAGTAACACGCTCTACTTTCACGCTGAACAGGCTTTCGACGGCCTTCTTGATTTCCAGCTTGGTTGCGTCAGTAGCAACCTTGAAAACGAACTGGCCTTTCTTGTCTGCCAGAACCGTAGCCTTCTCGGAAACGTGCGGGCCAAGCAGAACTTTAAATACGCGTTCCTGGTTCATCCCAGCAGCTCCTCGAATTTCTTCACGGCCGACACGGTGATCAACACCTTGTCGTATGCGATCAGACTAACTGGATCGGAACCTTGCACGTCACGTACATCTACGTGTGGCAGGTTACGAGCAGCCAGGTACAGGTTCTGATCAACAGCGTCCGACACGATCAGAACGTCGGTCAGGCTCATGTTGTTCAGTTTGCCCAGCAGGTCTTTGGTTTTCGGCGTTTCAACGGCGAAATCCTGAACCACGACCAGACGATCAGTACGCACCAGCTCAGCAAGGATGGAACGCATTGCTGCGCGATACATCTTCTTGTTCAGCTTCTGAGAGTGATCCTGAGGACGAGCTGCGAAAGTGGTACCGCCGCCACGCCAGATTGGGCTACGGATAGTACCGGCACGAGCGCGGCCAGTACCTTTCTGACGCCATGGGCGCTTACCGCCACCACGAACGTCGGAACGGGTCTTTTGCTGCTTGCTACCTTGACGGCCGCCGGCCATGTAGGCCACGACTGCTTGGTGAACCAGCGTCTCGTTGAATTCGCCGCCAAATGTCAGTTCGGAAACTTCGATCGCTTGAGCGTCATTTACATTTAATTGCATGTCAGCTTCCCCTTAACCGCGAGCCTTGGCTGCTGGACGTACAACCAAGTTGCCGCCAGTAGCGCCAGGAACAGCGCCCTTGACCAACAACAGATTGCGTTCAGCGTCCACGCGCACTACTTCGAGGGACTGCACGGTCACGCGCTCAGCGCCCATATGACCGGACATTTTTTTGCCCTTGAATACACGACCAGGAGTCTGGCACTGGCCGATAGAGCCTGGAACGCGGTGGGATACGGAGTTACCGTGGGTGTTATCTTGCCCGCGGAAATTCCAACGCTTGATCGTACCCTGGAAGCCTTTACCTTTGGACTGACCGGTTACATCAACCAGTTGGCCAGCGGCGAAGATTTCAGCGTTGATCAGATCGCCGGCCTGGTACTCGCCTTCTTCAAGGCGGAATTCCATTACGGTACGACCAGCGGCAACGTTCGCTTTAGCGAAGTGGCCAGCCTGAGCTGCTGTTACACGCGAAGCACGACGCTCGCCGACAGTGACTTGCACTGCACGATAGCCATCGGTCTCTTCAGTTTTGAACTGGGTGACGCGATTCGGCTCGATCTCAATGACCGTGACCGGAATGGAGACACCTTCTTCGGTGAAAATACGGGTCATACCGCATTTACGACCGACTACACCAATAGTCATGTTGTAAACCTCATGAGTGTACGGGGCTTTCACCCGCTATGGCCGCCCATTTCAGAGCGTTACACGACTAAGACCGAGTCTTAGCCGAGGCTGATCTGCACTTCCACACCGGCCGCAAGATCAAGCTTCATAAGTGCGTCAACGGTTTTATCCGTTGGCTGGACGATGTCCAGAACGCGCTTATGAGTACGGATCTCGTACTGGTCACGCGCGTCTTTGTTGACGTGCGGGGAGACCAGAACGGTGAACCGCTCTTTACGGGTAGGCAGTGGAATTGGACCACGCACTTGAGCACCAGTACGTTTCGCGGTTTCCACGATTTCCTGGGTTGATTGGTCGATCAGGCGATGGTCGAAAGCCTTCAACCTGATACGGATTTGCTGATTTTGCATTGGATTTCAGACTCCGGCTGCTATTCCCACCGGGCGCAATACGCCCGTTAAAAGGAGGCGCAATTCTATAGACGCCCCAGATAGGTGTCAACCCAATAAAAAAGCCCCCGCTGAGCGGGGGCTTCTTCAAAGCATCAAAGCCATCTCAAAAAAGAGATTACTCGATGATTTTGGCTACGACGCCAGCGCCGACGGTACGACCGCCTTCACGGATAGCGAAACGCAGACCGTCTTCCATCGCGATGGTTTTGATCAGCGTAACAGTCATCTGAATGTTGTCACCTGGCATTACCATTTCAACGCCTTCTGGCAGCTCGCAGTTACCAGTCACGTCAGTAGTACGGAAGTAGAACTGTGGACGGTAGCCTTTGAAGAACGGAGTGTGGCGGCCGCCTTCTTCCTTGCTCAGAACGTAAACTTCTGCGGTGAACTTGGTGTGCGGCTTAACCGAACCTGGCTTAACCAGAACCTGACCACGCTCAACGTCGTCACGCTTGGTGCCACGCAGCAGAACGCCGCAGTTCTCGCCAGCACGACCTTCGTCGAGCAGCTTGCGGAACATTTCAACACCGGTGCAGGTGGTGACGGTAGTGTCGCGCAGACCAACGATTTCCAGCGGATCCTGAACGCGAACGATACCGCGCTCGATACGACCGGTCACAACAGTACCACGACCCGAAATCGAGAATACGTCTTCGATTGGCATCAGGAATGGCTTGTCGATAGCACGCTCTGGTTCTGGGATGTAGCTGTCCAGAGTTTCAACCAGTTTACGAACGGCAGTGGTGCCCATTTCGTTGTCGTCTTTGCCTTCCAGCGCCATACGAGCCGAACCGATGATGATTGGAGTGTCATCGCCCGGGAAGTCGTAGGTGGACAGCAGGTCGCGAACTTCCATCTCAACCAGTTCCAGCAGCTCAGCGTCGTCTACCAGGTCAGCCTTGTTCAGGAAAACCACGATGTACGGAACGCCTACCTGACGGGACAGCAGGATGTGCTCACGGGTTTGAGGCATCGGACCATCAGCGGCCGAGCAAACCAGGATCGCGCCGTCCATCTGGGCAGCACCGGTGATCATGTTCTTCACGTAGTCAGCGTGACCTGGGCAGTCAACGTGAGCGTAGTGACGGATCTTCGAGTTGTACTCGACGTGCGCGGTGTTGATGGTGATACCACGAGCTTTTTCTTCTGGAGCGCTGTCGATCTTATCGAAATCAACGATTGCCGAACCGAAAACTTCGGAGCAAACGCGAGTCAGAGCTGCGGTCAGAGTGGTTTTACCGTGGTCAACGTGACCGATGGTGCCAACGTTGACGTGCGGTAGGGAACGATCAAATTTTTCTTTAGCCACGACAATTAACTCCTTGCCTAAAGGACTGAATCAGCCTTGTTTTTTGGTAACGGTTTCGACGATGTGCGACGGAGCCGTATTGTATTTTTTGAATTCCATAGAGTAGCTTGCGCGACCCTGGGACATCGAACGAACGTCGGTCGCATAACCGAACATCTCGCCCAACGGAACTTCAGCACGGATCACCTTACCGGAAACCGTATCTTCCATACCCAGAATCATGCCGCGACGACGGTTCAGGTCGCCCATCACGTCACCCATATAGTCTTCAGGCGTAACAACCTCTACCGCCATGATCGGCTCAAGCAACTCACCACCGCCCTTCTGGGCCAGTTGCTTGGTCGCCATGGAAGCAGCCACCTTAAACGCCATCTCGTTCGAGTCGACGTCGTGGTAAGAACCATCAAACACGGTAGCCTTCAGGCCGATCAGCGGATAGCCGGCAACTACGCCGTTCTTCATCTGCTCTTCGATACCCTTCTGGATAGCCGGGATGTATTCCTTAGGAACCACACCACCCACTACTTCGTTCACGAATTGCAGACCTTCCTGACCTTCGTCAGCAGGAGCAAAACGGATCCAGCAATGGCCGAACTGGCCACGACCGCCGGACTGACGAACGAACTTGCCTTCGATTTCGCAATTCTTCGTGATGCGTTCACGATACGAAACCTGAGGCTTACCGATGTTGGCTTCGACGTTGAACTCACGGCGCATCCGGTCAACCAGGATGTCCAGGTGCAGCTCGCCCATGCCAGAGATGATCGTTTGACCAGTCTCTTCATCAGTTTTGACGCGGAAAGACGGGTCTTCCTGAGCAAGCTTGCCCAGAGCGATACCCATTTTTTCCTGGTCATCCTTGGTCTTAGGCTCAACGGCAACCGAAATAACCGGCTCCGGGAAGTCCATGCGAACCAGGATGATTGGCTTGTCAGCGTTGCACAAAGTTTCACCAGTGGTGACGTCCTTCATGCCGATCAAGGCCGCGATGTCACCAGCGCGTACTTCCTTGATTTCTTCACGGGCGTTTGCGTGCATTTGCACCATACGACCCACGCGCTCTTTCTTGCCTTTAACCGAGTTGATCACGCCGTCGCCGGATGCCAACACGCCCGAGTAAACGCGGACGAAGGTCAAAGTACCCACGAATGGGTCGGTAGCGATCTTGAACGCCAGAGCCGAGAACGGCTCGTTGTCGTCTGCATGACGCTCCATCTCTTCTTCCTCGTTATCAGGGTTGGAACCCTTGATAGCAGGAATGTCGACAGGAGCAGGCAGGTAGTCGATAACGGCGTCGAGAACCAGGGGAACACCCTTGTTCTTGAAGGAAGAGCCGCAAACAGCCAGAACGATCTCACCAGCGATAGTACGCTGACGCAGAGCGGCCTTGATTTCCTCGATGGAGAGCTCTTCGCCCTCGAGGTACTTGTTCATCAGCTCTTCACTGGCTTCAGCCGCAGCCTCAACCATGTTGCTGCGCCACTCTTCAGCCAGTTCCTGCAATTCAGCAGGGATAGCTTCGCGACGTGGAGTCATGCCTTTATCAGCATCGTTCCAGTAAACCGCTTCCATGGTCATCAGATCGATCTGACCCTGGAAGTTATCTTCGGAACCGATAGCCAACTGGATAGGCACCGGGGTGTGACCCAGGCGCTGCTTGATCTGAGCGATCACGCGCAGGAAGTTCGCGCCGGCACGGTCCATTTTGTTCACGTAAACGATACGTGGAACACCGTATTTGTTGGCTTGACGCCATACGGTTTCGGACTGCGGCTCAACGCCGGAAGTACCACAGAACACTACCACCGCGCCGTCGAGTACGCGCAGGGAACGCTCAACTTCAATAGTGAAGTCTACGTGGCCCGGGGTATCGATAACGTTGAAGCGGTATTGGTCCTTGTGCTGCTTCGCAGAACCCTGCCAAAAGGCGGTAATGGCAGCAGAAGTAATGGTAATACCACGCTCCTGCTCCTGAACCATCCAGTCGGTGGTCGCAGCGCCATCATGCACTTCGCCCATCTTGTGGCTTTTGCCAGTGTAAAAAAGGACGCGCTCGGTGGTGGTGGTTTTACCAGCATCCACGTGAGCAACGATACCAATGTTACGGTAGCGATTAATCGGTGTAGTACGAGCCATAAAGCCCTCGCAAAATTAGTGACGCTAAAATTAGAAGCGGTAGTGCGAGAAAGCTTTGTTAGCTTCAGCCATACGGTGCACGTCTTCACGCTTCTTAACTGCAGCACCTTTACCTTCGGCAGCGTCCAACAGTTCGCCAGCCAAACGCAGAGCCATAGACTTCTCGCCACGCTTCCGGGCGAAGTCTACCAACCAGCGCATTGCCAGAGCGTTACGACGGGACGGACGAACTTCAACCGGAACCTGGTAAGTAGCACCGCCTACACGGCGCGACTTTACTTCGACCAGCGGAGCGATGGCGTCGAGAGCTTTCTCGAAGATTTCCAGGGGGTCGCTGTTCTTGCGTTCTTTAACCTTTTCCAGCGCGCCATAAACGATACGCTCGGCAACGGCTTTCTTGCCGCTTTCCATTACGTGGTTCATGAACTTGGCCAGAATTTGGCTTCCGTATTTTGGATCGTCAAGCACTTCGCGCTTGGCTGCTACGCGTCTTCTTGGCATGGATAAGCCCTCAAACGGTCTTCAGGTTCGCTCGGAATCGGTGCCCATTACGGGACGCCTCCGACCTTACTCTTATCGACTCAGAAAAATAGAAATCAGTTTTTAACAGCAAGCAGCCATTACTTCGGACGCTTGGTACCGTACTTCGAACGACCCTGGTTACGACCTTTAACGCCGGAAGTATCCAAAGAACCGCGAACGGTGTGGTAACGAACACCTGGCAAGTCTTTTACACGACCGCCGCGGATCAGTACCACACTGTGCTCTTGCAGGTTGTGGCCTTCACCACCGATGTACGAGGAAACCTCGAAACCGTTGGTCAGACGCACACGGCATACTTTACGCAGTGCCGAGTTAGGTTTTTTCGGCGTGGTGGTGTACACACGGGTGCACACGCCACGACGTTGCGGGCAGTTCTGCAGCGCAGGTACGTCGGATTTCTCGACGATACGCTTACGCGGCTGACGTACCAGCTGGTTGATAGTTGCCATCTACTAGCTCCACTGTTGTCTTGCGACGCTATTGTCTTGCAAGAAAAGCAAAATGGCAGGAATGAATCCCTGCCAAATTTAGGGGTACAAGAGTCTAAAGAGGATCTTGTCCCCAGTCAAGGCAAGGCCCCGACCTCCCCGTTCATCCAACCTCGACAAATTGTCTCGATTCGATGAACGGAGCTGCCAGGGCCCCACGCTCATTTATCGCAGAACTCAGTTACCGCTAGAGTTCAGCGCTTCGGTCAGTGCAGCTTCCACTTCACTGGCGCTTACGCGCAACGGCTTGTCTGCATCACGACGACGCTTACGCTCGCTGTGATAAGCCAGGCCGGTACCAGCCGGGATCAGACGACCCACGACCACGTTTTCTTTCAGGCCGCGCAGGTAGTCGCGCTTGCCGGTTACCGCCGCTTCGGTCAATACGCGGGTGGTTTCCTGGAAGGAAGCCGCCGAGATGAACGATTCGGTGGACAACGACGCCTTGGTGATACCCAGCAGAACGCGAGTGAACTTGGAGACAAATTTGTCTTCGCCGCTCAAACGCTCGTTCTCTACCAGAACGTGAGTCAATTCCATCTGGTCGCCCTTGATGAAACTGGAATCGCCGGATTCAGCGATTTCAACTTTACGCAGCATCTGACGCAGGATGGTCTCGATGTGCTTATCGTTGATCTTCACGCCCTGCAGACGGTAAACGTCCTGGATCTCGTTAACGATGTACTTGGCCAGCGCACTCACACCCAGCAGACGCAGGATGTCGTGTGGATCGCTTGGACCGTCGGAGATAACTTCGCCACGGTTCACTTGTTCGCCTTCGAAGACGTTCAGGTGACGCCACTTCGGAATCAGCTCTTCATACGGATCGCTACCGTCGTTCGGGGTGATAACCAGACGGCGCTTGCCTTTGGTCTCTTTACCGAACGCGATGGTGCCGCTGACTTCAGCCAGAATCGACGCTTCTTTCGGACGACGAGCTTCGAACAAGTCGGCAACACGCGGCAGACCACCGGTGATGTCACGGGTCTTCGAAGTTTCTTGCGGAATACGAGCGATAACATCACCGATCGCAATCTTCGCACCGTCCGCCACACCGACCAGGGCGTTGGCTGGCAGGAAGTACTGAGCGATAACGTCAGTGCCTGGCAGCAACAGATCCTTGCCGTTGTCGTCGACCATCTTCACGGCAGGACGGATGTCTTTACCGGCAGCTGGACGGTCTTTGGCGTCGAGTACTTCAATGTTGGTCATACCGGTCAATTCGTCAGTCTGACGCTTGATCGTGATGCCTTCTTCCATGCCCACGTAGGTCACGGTACCTTTCATTTCGGTAACGATCGGGTGAGTGTGCGGATCCCACTTGGCCACGATTGCGCCAGCGTCGACCTTGTCACCTTCTTTAACCGAAATTACAGCACCGTACGGCAGCTTGTAACGCTCACGCTCACGACCGAAGTCATCAGCGATCGCCAGCTCACCGGAACGGGACACAGCAACCAGGTGACCATCCACTCGTTCAACGTGCTTCAGGTTGTGCAGACGGACGGTACCGCCATTCTTCACCTGAACGCTGTCAGCTGCGGAGGTCCGGCTTGCCGCACCACCGATGTGGAACGTACGCATCGTCAGCTGGGTACCCGGTTCACCGATCGACTGTGCAGCGATTACGCCGACAGCTTCACCGATGTTCACCTGGTGACCACGAGCCAAGTCACGGCCGTAGCACTTGGCGCAAATGCCGTAGCGGGTTTCGCAGCTGATCGGCGAACGCACGATCACTTCGTCGATGCTGTTCAGCTCGATGAACTCGACCCACTTCTCGTCTACCAAAGTGCCGGCAGGAACGATGACGTCCTCGGTACCTGGCTTGAATACGTCACGGGCAATAACACGACCCAATACGCGCTCACCCAACGGCTCTACAACGTCACCGCCTTCAATGTGCGGAGTCATCAGCAGGCCGTGCTCGGTGCCGCAATCGATCTCGGTTACAACCAGATCTTGTGCAACATCAACCAGACGACGAGTCAGGTAACCGGAGTTAGCCGTTTTCAACGCGGTATCCGCCAGACCTTTACGAGCACCGTGAGTGGAGATGAAGTACTGAAGTACGCTCAAACCTTCACGGAAGTTCGCAGTAATCGGCGTTTCAATGATGGAGCCGTCCGGCTTGGCCATCAGGCCACGCATACCGGCCAGCTGACGGATCTGCGCAGCAGAACCCCGTGCGCCCGAGTCGGCCATCATGTACATCGAGTTGAAAGACTCTTGGTCGACTTCGACGCCATGACGGTCGATGACTTTCTCTTTCGAGAGGTTGGCCATCATCGCCTTGGAAACTTCGTCGTTCGCCTTGGACCAAAGGTCGATCACTTTGTTGTACTTCTCGCCCTGGGTTACCAGGCCGGAGGCGTACTGACTTTCGATCTCTTTCACTTCGTCGGTGGCAGCACCGATGATGCGGGCTTTTTCATCCGGGATAACGAAGTCGTTAACGCCGATGGAAACGCCGGAAATGGTCGAATAAGCAAAACCGGTGTACATCAACTGGTCAGCGAAGATCACGGTCTCTTTCAAACCAACCACGCGGTAGCACTGGTTGATCAGCTTGGAGATCGCCTTTTTCTTCATCGGCAGGTTGACGACGTCGTACGACAGACCTTTTGGCACAACCTGGAACAACAGCGCACGGCCGACAGTGGTGTCGACGATACGGGTGTTGGTCACGCTGCCGCCATCACGGTCGTTGACGGTTTCGTTGATCCGCACTTTGACCTTGGCGTGCAGTGCGGCTTCGCCGGCACGGAACACACGGTCAACTTCCTGCAGATCCGCGAACACACGACCTTCGCCCTTGGCGTTGATCGCTTCACGAGTCATGTAGTACAGACCCAATACAACGTCCTGCGACGGAACGATGATTGGCTCACCGTTGGCTGGCGACAGAATGTTGTTGGTCGACATCATCAACGCACGCGCTTCCAGCTGGGCTTCCAGCGTCAGCGGTACGTGCACGGCCATTTGGTCGCCGTCGAAGTCGGCGTTGTACGCAGCACAGACCAGAGGATGCAGCTGGATAGCCTTACCTTCGATCAGTACCGGTTCAAACGCCTGGATGCCCAGACGGTGAAGGGTCGGTGCACGGTTGAGAAGAACCGGGTGTTCGCGGATCACTTCAGCGAGAACGTCCCAAACCTCAGGCAGTTCGCGCTCGACCATCTTCTTGGCAGCTTTGATGGTGGTCGCGAGACCACGCATTTCCAGTTTCCCGAAAATGAACGGCTTGAACAGCTCGAGAGCCATTTTCTTCGGCAGACCGCACTGGTGCAGACGCAGGGTCGGGCCTACGGTAATTACCGAACGACCAGAGTAGTCAACACGCTTACCGAGCAAGTTCTGACGGAAACGACCCTGCTTACCCTTGATCATGTCAGCCAGGGATTTCAGAGGACGCTTGTTGGAACCAGTGATAGCGCGGCCACGACGACCGTTGTCGAGCAGTGCATCGACAGCTTCCTGCAACATACGCTTTTCGTTGCGCACGATGATGTCCGGAGCGGACAGATCCAGCAGGCGCTTCAAACGGTTGTTACGGTTGATCACTCGACGATACAGATCGTTGAGGTCGGAAGTCGCGAAGCGACCGCCATCCAGCGGGACCAGTGGACGCAGATCTGGCGGCAGAACCGGCAGAACGGTCAGCACCATCCACTCTGGCAGGTTGCCGGAACCTTGGAAGGCCTCCATCAACTTCAGACGCTTGGACAGCTTCTTGATTTTGGTTTCGGAGTTGGTTTGCGGAATTTCTTCACGCAGACGGCCAATCTCGTGTTCCAAGTCGATAGCGTGCAGCAGCTCGCGAACAGCTTCGGCACCCATGCGGGCATCGAAATCGTCGCCGAACTCTTCCAGCGCTTCGAAGTACTGCTCGTCGTTCAGCAGCTGACCTTTTTCAAGGGTGGTCATGCCTGGATCGATAACGACATAGCTCTCGAAATAGAGAACGCGTTCGATATCACGCAGAGTCATGTCCATCAGCAAGCCGATACGGGACGGCAGCGATTTCAGGAACCAGATGTGGGCAACTGGCGAGGCCAGTTCGATGTGCGCCATGCGCTCACGACGAACTTTTGCCAGCGCAACTTCTACGCCGCACTTCTCGCAAATCACACCACGGTGCTTCAAGCGCTTGTACTTACCGCACAGGCACTCGTAATCCTTTACCGGGCCAAAGATCTTGGCGCAGAACAGGCCGTCACGCTCAGGTTTGAACGTACGGTAGTTGATGGTTTCCGGCTTTTTAACTTCACCGAACGACCACGAACGGATCATCTCAGGCGATGCCAATCCGATACGGATGGCGTCGAACTCTTCGACTTGACCCTGGTTTTTCAGCAAATTCAGTAGGTCTTTCAAGGCCTTTCCTCCTGGCGGAGCAGAGAGCGGGCAATCCTGCCCCGCTCTCGATTCGCGTCACGTGTTATTCGGTTTCCAGATCGATATCGATGCCGAGGGAACGAATTTCCTTGATCAACACGTTGAAGGACTCGGGCATGCCCGGCTCCATACGGTGATCGCCATCCACGATGTTTTTGTACATCTTGGTACGGCCGTTCACATCGTCCGACTTCACTGTGAGCATTTCTTGCAGAGTGTAAGCAGCACCGTATGCTTCCAGTGCCCAGACCTCCATCTCCCCGAAACGCTGACCACCGAACTGTGCCTTACCACCCAGCGGCTGCTGGGTAACCAGGCTGTACGAACCGGTAGAACGCGCGTGCATCTTGTCGTCTACCAAGTGGTTCAGCTTCAGCATGTACATGTAGCCAACGGTAACCGGACGCTCAAACTTGTTGCCGGTACGGCCGTCAGTCAGCTGCATCTGGCCGCTTTCTGGCAGGTCTGCCAGTTTCAGCATGGCCTTGATTTCGCTTTCCTTGGCGCCGTCGAACACTGGAGTGGCCATCGGAACGCCGCCACGCAGGTTTTGAGCCAGATCCAGGATTTCCTGGTCCGAGAAGTCATCCAGGCTTTCTTGACGACCGCCGATCTCGTTGTAGATCTCGTGCAGGAACTTACGCAGCTCGGCAACCTTGCGCTGCTCTTCGATCATACGGTTGATCTTCTCGCCCAGACCTTTGGCCGCGAGACCCAGGTGGGTTTCGAGAATCTGGCCAACGTTCATACGCGAAGGTACGCCCAACGGGTTGAGGACGACGTCGACCGGCGTGCCATTGGCATCGTGCGGCATGTCTTCAACCGGCATGATCACGGAGACCACACCTTTGTTACCGTGACGACCGGCCATCTTGTCGCCCGGCTGGATGCGGCGACGGATTGCCAGGTAAACCTTGACGATTTTCAGCACGCCTGGAGCCAGGTCATCGCCCTGCTGCAGTTTGCGCTTCTTGTCTTCAAATTTGTCGTCCAGCAGACGGCGACGATCAACGATGTAGGCCTGAGCCTTCTCGAGCTGCTCGTTCAGAGCATCTTCAGCCATGCGCAGTTTGAACCACTGGCCATGCTCAAGACCGTCGAGAACTTCGTCGGTGATGTCCTGGCCTTTCTTCAGACCGGCGCCGCCTTCGGCTTTGTGGCCGACCAGAGCGGAACGCAGACGCTCGAAAGTAGCACCTTCAACGATGCGGAACTCTTCGTTCAGGTCCTTGCGGATCTCGTCCAGCTGGGACTTCTCGATCGACAGTGCACGAGCATCACGCTCAACGCCGTCGCGGGTAAAGACCTGTACGTCGATGACAGTACCTTTGGTACCGGTAGGTACGCGCAGGGAAGTGTCTTTAACGTCGCTGGCTTTTTCACCGAAGATCGCACGCAGCAGTTTTTCTTCCGGAGTCAGTTGGGTCTCGCCTTTCGGAGTGACCTTACCAACCAGGATGTCGCCTGCGCCAACTTCAGCACCTACGTAAACGATACCGGCTTCGTCCAGCTTGTTCAGTGCAGCCTCACCCACGTTCGGGATGTCCGCAGTGATTTCCTCTGGGCCAAGCTTGGTGTCACGGGCCACACAGGTCAGTTCCTGGATGTGGATCGTGGTGAAGCGGTCTTCTTGAACAACACGCTCGGACAGGCAGATGGAGTCTTCGAAGTTGAAGCCGTTCCATGCCATGAACGCGATGCGCATGTTCTGACCCAGTGCCAGCTCGCCCATGTCGGTGGACGGGCCGTCGGCCATGATGTCGCTACGCTGAACCCGATCACCTTTACGCACCAGCGGACGCTGGTTGATGCAGGTGTTCTGGTTGGAGCGGGTGTACTTGGTCAGGTTGTAGATGTCGACACCGGCTTCACCGGTTTCAACTTCATCATCAGCAACACGAACCACAATACGGCTGGCGTCGACGGAGTCGATCACGCCGCCACGACGAGCCACGACGCAAACGCCGGAGTCACGGGCTACGTTACGCTCCATGCCAGTACCTACCAGCGGCTTGTCAGCGCGCAGGGTTGGTACAGCTTGACGCTGCATGTTCGAACCCATCAACGCCCGGTTGGCGTCGTCGTGCTCGAGGAACGGAATCAGCGACGCTGCAACCGAAACTACCTGCTTCGGCGATACGTCCATCAAAGTGACGTCTTCCGGCGCCTTGACGGTGAATTCGTTCAAGTGACGAACAGCTACCAGCTCGTCGATCAGGACTTTCTTGTCGTTCATCGTGGCCGAAGCCTGAGCGATCACGTGATCAGCTTCTTCGATGGCGGACAGGAACACGATCTCGTCGGTGACCAGAGCGTCTTTAACCACACGGTACGGGCTCTCAAGGAAGCCGTACTGGTTGGTGCGCGCATAAGCAGCCAGGGAGTTGATCAGACCGATGTTCGGACCTTCCGGCGTTTCGATCGGGCAAACACGACCGTAATGCGTAGGGTGTACGTCACGGACTTCAAAGCCGGCACGCTCACGAGTCAGACCGCCAGGGCCGAGTGCAGAGACACGACGCTTGTGGGTGATCTCGGACAGCGGGTTGTTCTGGTCCATGAACTGAGACAGTTGGCTCGAACCGAAGAACTCTTTCACCGCCGCAGCCACAGGCTTGGCGTTGATCAGGTCTTGCGGCATCAGGCCTTCGCTTTCAGCCATCGACAGACGCTCTTTGACCGCACGCTCAACACGTACCAGGCCAACGCGGAACTGGTTCTCGGCCATTTCGCCTACGCAGCGAACACGACGGTTACCCAGGTGGTCGATGTCATCGACGATGCCTTTACCGTTACGGATGTCGACCAGGGTCTTCAGTACCGCGACGATGTCTTCCTTGCACAACACGCCCGAACCTTCGATCTCGGTACGACCGATACGACGGTTGAACTTCATCCGGCCGACCGCAGACAGATCGTAGCGCTCAGGGCTGAAGAACAGGTTGTTGAACAGGGTTTCGGCGGCGTCTTTGGTTGGCGGCTCGCCAGGACGCATCATGCGATAGATCTCGACCAGCGCTTCCAGTTGGTTGCTGGTGGAGTCGATCTTCAGCGTGTCGGAGACGAACGGACCGCAGTCGATGTCGTTGGTGTACAAAGTCTCGATGCGAACAACGCCAGACTTGGCGATTTTCGCCAGGATCTCGGTGTTCAGCTCGGTGTTGCACTCTGCCAGGATTTCGCCGGTAGCCGGATGCACGATGACCTTGGCGGTGGTGCGACCCAGAACGTAGTCCAGAGGCACTTCCAGCTCTTTGATCCCTGCTTTTTCCAGCTGGTTGATATGGCGAGCGGTGATACGACGACCCTGCTCGACAATGACCTTGCCTTTGTCATCCTGGATATCCAGGACCGCGATTTCACCACGCAGGCGCTGAGGCACCAGTTCCAGGCTCAGGCTCTCGCCTTTAACGTGGAATACGTTGGTGGTGTAGAACGCGTCCAGCACTTCCTCGGTGGTATAGCCGAGCGCGCGCAGCAGTACCGATGCAGGCAGCTTGCGACGACGGTCGATACGCACGAACACGCAGTCTTTCGGGTCGAACTCGAAGTCCAGCCACGAACCGCGGTAAGGAATGATGCGAGCGGAGTACAGCAGTTTACCGGAGCTGTGCGTCTTGCCACGGTCGTGGTCGAAGAACACGCCAGGGGAACGGTGCAGCTGGGAAACGATTACACGCTCGGTACCGTTGATTACGAAGGTACCATTCTCAGTCATCAGGGGAATTTCACCCATGTAGACTTCTTGCTCTTTGATGTCCTTGATCGCTTTGTTCGACGATTCTTTGTCGAAAATGATCAGGCGCACTTTTACCCGCAAAGGTACGGCGTAAGTTACACCGCGCAACACGCATTCTTTGACATCAAATGCCGGTTCGCCCAGGCGATAACCGACGTACTCCAGCGCAGCATTGCCGGAGTAGCTGATGATCGGGAAAACGGATTTGAAGGCCGCATGCAGGCCCACGTCGCGGAACTGATCTTTAGTCGCTCCCGCTTGCAAGAATTCACGATACGAATCCAGCTGGATGGCCAGGAGGTACGGCACATCCATGACGTCCGGCAACTTGCTAAAGTCCTTGCGGATACGTTTTTTCTCAGTATATGAGTAAGCCATCAGCGTTCCCCAGCTTGGTCACCTGCTTGTTTGGCCCCTCCCGACGGGAGCAGCCAGAAAATCGTGCAAACCCCATGGTTTGCGCCACCACATCGGGTGGTTACAGCTCGTTATCAGCACCGACCCAGTCGGCTGCCAATAACGGAAAAAGGCCGGTGGCAAGAGCCACCAGCCATCAGCCTGTCGCTTAACGCTCGGGCTGGAGGAGCAAAGTCGATGCTTACTTCAGCTCGACTTTAGCGCCTGCTTCTTCCAGAGTTGCTTTGGCTTTGTCAGCTGCGTCTTTGGCAACAGCTTCCAGAACCATGGCAGGCGCGCCGTCAACTACAGCCTTGGCTTCTTTCAAGCCCAGACCGGTCAGTTCACGTACAGCCTTGATCACGTTAACTTTCTTCTCGCCAGCTTCGGTCAGCATGACGTTGAATTCAGTTTGCTCTTCAACAACGGCGGCAGCAGCAGCTGGACCAGCCGATGCAGCAGCAGCGGTAACACCGAATTTTTCTTCGAAAGCTTTGATCAGCTCAACAACTTCCATTACGGACATGTTGCCAACTGCTTCAAGGATATCGTTCTGAGAGATAGACATGAATCTAATTCCTGATATTGGGGACGGCCTACGCGACCATCGAAAAAAACAAAAAACGCGAGAAGTTGACGAGCCTTAGGCTGCAGCAGCTTCTTTCTGGTCGCGAATTGCCGCCAGAGTACGAGCCAATTTGCTGGTAGCGCCTTGAATCACGCTCATCAGCTGAGAAATTGCTTCGTCACGGGTCGGCAGAGTTGCCAGTACGTCGATTTGGTTAGCTGCGAGGAACTTGCCCTCGAACGCAGCTGCCTTGATCTCGAACTTGTCCTGACCCTTTGCGAACTCTTTGAAGATCCGGGCAGCAGCGCCTGGATGTTCTTTGGAGAATGCAATCAGGGTAGGGCCAGTGAACACGTCGTTGAGGACACTGAATTCAGTGTCAGCAACAGCGCGCTTGAGCAGGGTGTTACGTACAACACGTACGTAAACGCCAGCTTCACGAGCCTCTTTACGGAGTCCGGTCATCGCGCCTACTGTTACGCCACGGGCATCAGCCACGACAGCGGACAGAGCGACTTTGGCAGCCTCGTTGACTTCAGCGACGATGGCCTTCTTGTCTTCGAGTTTAATTGCCACGGGTTTAACTCCTGCTTGTTACCGTTTCATCTGGTCGAAACCGGATGTCGTTTTGGTGTCTGATTCGGTAAGGAACCGGGAGCACCATCTGCGTAGGCTTGTGGTTTAAGACTTTCGTCGCCTACGGTCTTGGATAGCCCCCGCCAGGCAGGGACCCCAATTTTTTCAATTGGCGCAATCGCTTGCGCCAATCGGTGTCTTACGCGTCGAGCGAGCTTTGGTCGATGACCAGACCTGGGCCCATAGTGGTGCTCAGGGTAACGCGCTTAACGTAGATGCCTTTCGAGGAAGCTGGCTTGATACGCTTCAGATCAGCGATCAGGGCTTCAACGTTTTCCTTCAGCTTGACGGCGTCGAAGCCGATCTTGCCAACGGAAGTGTGGATGATGCCGTTTTTGTCGGTGCGATAACGAACCTGACCAGCCTTGGCGTTTTTAACCGCGGTAGCTACGTCTGGAGTTACGGTGCCGACTTTAGGGTTAGGCATCAGACCACGTGGACCGAGGATCTGACCCAACTGACCTACAACGCGCATTGCATCCGGGGATGCGATAACTACGTCATAGTTCAGGTCGCCGCCTTTCATTTCGGCAGCCAGGTCGTCCATGCCTACACGGTCAGCGCCGGCAGCCAGAGCGGCTTCAGCAGCTGGACCCTGGGTGAACACAGCAACGCGAACGGTCTTGCCAGTGCCGTGTGGCAGCACAGTAGCGCTACGAACAACCTGGTCGGATTTACGCGGGTCAACACCCAGGTTCACAGCAACGTCGAACGACTCGCTGAACTTGACAGTCGACAGCTCAGCCAGCAGGGCAGCAGCGTCTACAAAGTTGTAGGCCTTGCCTGCTTCGATTTTGCCGGCGATAGCCTTTTGACGCTTAGTCAGCTTAGCCATTACACACCCTCCACGTTAAGGCCCATGCTACGAGCAGAACCGGCGATGGTACGCACGGCTGCTTCCATATCAGCTGCAGTCAGATCCGCGTTTTTGGTTTTCGCGATTTCTTCCAGCTGAGCACGAGTCACGGTGCCAACCTTAACGGTGTTCGGACGAGCGGAACCGCTGGTCAGACCGGCCGCTTTCTTCAGCAGAACCGAAGCAGGGGTGGATTTGGTTTCGAAAGTGAAGCTACGGTCGCTGTAGACAGTGATGATCACTGGAGTCGGCAGACCTGGCTCAAGACCCTGAGTACGGGCGTTGAAAGCCTTGCAGAATTCCATGATGTTCACGCCGTGCTGACCCAAAGCAGGACCAACAGGTGGGCTTGGGTTAGCCTGAGCGGCCTTCACTTGCAGCTTGATGTAAGCGGTAATCTTCTTGGCCATGAGGCACTCCAATTACGGGTTCAAACGCCTCGAAAGGCTCCCCGGTTACTTGCGCGTTTATCCCAGTGACGACAAAACCCCACAGCCTAAGGCTGCGGGGTTGGGATGCTTGCTCAGCTAGACCTTTTCGACCTGACTGAACTCCAACTCTACCGGAGTAGAGCGTCCGAAAATGAGCACTGCGACCTGGATCCGGCTCTTTTCGTAGTTAACTTCTTCTACCGTACCGGTGAAATCGGCAAACGGACCATCGTTAACGCGTACCGACTCGCCCGGCTCGAACAACGTCTTCGGCTTAGGCTTATCGCTACCGTCAGCGACGCGACGCAGAATCGCTTCTGCCTCTTTATCAGTAATCGGCGCAGGCTTATCAGCGGTACCACCGATGAAACCCATCACGCGCGGAGTATCCTTGACCAAGTGCCAAGTACCCTCATTCATATCCATCTGGACAAGCACATAGCCAGGGAAGAACTTGCGTTCGCTTTTGCGCTTCTGGCCGTTACGCATTTCAACCACTTCTTCAGTGGGAACCAGAATCTCGCCGAAGCCATCTTCCATGCCAGCCAGCTTTACGCGCTCGATCAACGAACGCATGACATGCTTCTCGTAACCCGAGTAAGCATGCACAACATACCAACGCTTAGCCACGGGACACCCTTAGCCGACAATCAAGGAGACAAGCCAGCCGAGCAGGGAATCAAGACCCCACAACAGCAACGCCATAACCAGAACAACAGCCACTACGATCAATGTGGTCTGCGTGGTTTCTTGGCGAGTTGGCCACACGACTTTACGAATTTCGGTGCGCGCTTCCTTAACCAGTACAAAGAAAGACTTGCCCTTGGCGGTCTGCAGGCCTACAAAGGCAGCTACAGCAGCAATGACGAGCAATGCGAGTACACGGTACAGGATCGGCGAAGCAGAAAAGTACTGATTGCCAACAACGCCAACAACCACCAGAGCGACCACTACTAGCCACTTGAGGAGATCGAAACGAGAGCCTTGAGCTTCAGCTTTAGGAGTCATCTATGAAGATCCTGTGAAAAGAAAGCCAGACACACCAAGTGAATCTGGCAGGTCAGGAGGGAATCGAACCCCCAACCTACGGTTTTGGAGACCGTCGCTCTGCCAATTGAGCTACTGACCTAAAACAAAATCAGGCCGACCATTATGCCGACCCGAAAAAGACTTTACAACACTTACTAGGCAACCCTAGCTGCAACACCGCCACTTACGACATCGGCGAACCTCAAAAACACAATGAGGCGCAACTACAACCACCTAAAACAAAGGCAGATATTTTCATATCTGCCTTGTTATATGGAGCTCTTGAGCGGATTTGAACCGCTGACCTCACCCTTACCAAGGGTGTGCTCTACCAACTGAGCTACAAGAGCGCAACACTGCGCAAAACCTGCAAACGTGGAGCGGGTAGCGGGAATCGAACCCGCATCATCAGCTTGGAAGGCTGAGGTTCTACCACTAAACTATACCCGCGAGGCTTGCAGCTCTCGCTAAAAATGGTGGAGGGGGAAGGATTCGAACCTTCGAAGTCGTAGACGTCAGATTTACAGTCTGATCCCTTTGGCCGCTCGGGAACCCCTCCTAAGCGAGCCGGCATTCTACATCATGCCAGCCTTCTGTCAAGCATTTTTCTCATTAAAAACCTGAGCTTAGCTGCATTGACCTTGCCTCACACCGCTAACCGTTTCAGGTCTTCGCTGTGGAGCGGGCGCCATTCTATGCAAACTATTCGATGGGTGCAACCCCCTCGCAAGGCATTATTTTATGTTTTAACTCATTGAATTCTTTAGAAAGGTTTATCAACTGCAAATCGTCCAGCCAACGCCTGCTTTCCGGGGCCACGCGCACCCAGTAGCCGCCCGATTCAGAGCCGCCCTTGGGCAACGACTGAAATTTTACATCCATGCCAGTCAATCGGCGCTCAAGCCCCCGAGCTACATCTTGCCTCGCTAAACCACCCACATAAAGGCAACCGGCATCAATCTGGGCAGCTTTGGCTTTTTCCTTAGTTGAATCAGGCGCCTCGCTCAACAGGCGAATATCCTGCTGGGAACCCCGATACAAACTTAAAGGCGTCACGTCTTTCGCGCGCAACGGAGCTTCCTGCTGATGCCAGATGTAATAAAAAACGTTGAGAACCAGCAGAAGCAAAAACAACCAACGCATAAGGACCTCAAGACAAAGGGCACGCCATAGCCAAACCAATGAATACCAGGTCCGGAACCACCCTCGCCTGCGGCACGATGCCTGAAACCAGAGCGGCGTCGCCGCCGGTAAGGAACACCGCGAAATCGTCACTCCAGTAGCTGCGCGCAAGCTCCAGCTGAGTTATCACAAAGCCCTGAAGCATCAGAAGGCAGCCTCGCTCGACCGCCTCGACAGTCGTACGACCCGGAACTAGACTTTCCAGCGCGCGCTCGGCCGCGAGATCACCGTAACGAATCTTGCGAGTATGCGTACGCAGCTGATTGCGCATCAACGGCATACCAGGACAGATGAAACCTCCCAGGTGCTCGCCATCCCTAGCAACGAAGTCAGCGGTAACAGCGGTGCCGAAATCAAGCACAAGGCAGGCACCGCCAGCGAGATGAAAACCACCAAGCATCGCGAGCCAGCGATCCAACCCCAGGCGCTCGAATTCCTCATAACCATTGCGCACGCCAGACATTTCCTGCGCCGGGATCGCACAGATTGCCGAAATACTGAAGGACGCCCTCAGCAAATCGGTTAGTTCAGCTGTTTCTGCAGCAGTCCGAACGCTCACCAATCGACAAAACTTCAGAGCAAGGCCTTTTAGCCCATTCAAGCCATCCAGCAACGCTCGATCCGAATCGACTACGCCTTCACCAAGCACCGAATGAGCATTCGCCTCAAGCACGCGCCACTTAATAAAACTATTACCGCAATCGAGCTCAAGAATCATCGCGCAACCTCAGACTCAGCTCGCCACCACTGAACACTTTTTCCACACCATCCACCTTCATGCGCAAGGCTCCTTGACCATCGATGCCTAGCACCTCACCGTCTATTTGGCTAACGCCGGCGATCAATGACACCGGACGCCCCTGCCACAGATGATTTTGCTCCCACTCTGACTGGATTGCCGAAAATCCGCTCACTTGATGGCGCTCCAGGTACTTCTGCAGCGTCAGTCCAAGCTCCGCGACCAGCTTATTGCGATCGAACATCTTGCCGGACTCCAGCCGCATGGAAGTCCACTGCTGATCCACCTCATCGGTTAGCTGCATGTTTACATTGATTCCGACACCCAGCACCACATGGCACACATCAGCGGGATCACCTACCAACTCAAGGAGAATTCCGGCAATCTTCTTCTGGCCCACCAAAACGTCGTTAGGCCACTTCAATCCAGCTGCAGAGACACCGTGCCCACGTAGCGTTTGCATGACAGCAAGCCCCACAACAAGACTCAACCCCTCCAGCTGACGCATCCCACCGTCTATGCGCAGCACCAGACTGTAATAGATGTTTTCTGCAAATGGACTCGCCCATCTCCTCCCACGCCTCCCGCGACCCGCCGTCTGGCGCTCGGCAACCACGATAAAGGGCGAGGGCTGGCCATAATTTATGGCACGCAGTGCTTCTGCATTTGTGGAGTCTATCGAGTCAAAAACCAGGGCAGGCCAATTACAGGATGGCGCTAGGCGGCCTATCTCCTGCGGATCCAGCAACATCAAGGGCGCCGCCAATTGATAGCCCCGCCCCCTCACCTTGTGAATGGACAACCCAAGTTCAGCCTCAAGCTGCTGGAGTTGCTTCCAGACAGCACTGCGACTGACGCCCAGGGCAGCGCCCAGCGCCTGACCCGAATGGAATCGGCCATCTTTAAGAAGTTTTAACAACGTCAGCATGCAAGTCTCGCCTCACAATGAGGCCCGCATGATAGCTACGCCCCGGACAGTTGCATAGAAAACCGGAGAGTCAGTTTTTCCTGCGGACAAAACAAAACCCCAACTGCTTTCGCAATTGGGGTTTCGGAATTTAATCTTGACGATGACCTACTCTCACATGGGGAAACCCCACACTACCATCGGCGATGCATCGTTTCACTGCTGAGTTCGGGATGGGATCAGGTGGTTCCAATGCTCTATGGTCGTCAAGAAATTCGGGTACTGAGTCGTGACCAGATGGCCTCGCTTCAGCAAATTGGGTATGTGACAGCGGTCGGTGTTTTGTAAGCGTCGAACTTTCGGTTCGTTTCGTCTTCACACACCGCAATCTGGTCTCGTTCGTCTTTTCAACGAGGAGGATCAAATTGCTTGGGTGTTATATGGTCAAGCCTCACGGGCAATTAGTATTGGTTAGCTCAACGCCTCACAGCGCTTACACACCCAACCTATCAACGTCGTAGTCTTCGACGGCCCTTCAGGGGACTCAAGGTCCCAGTGAGATCTCATCTTGAGGCTAGTTTCCCGCTTAGATGCTTTCAGCGGTTATCTATTCCGAACATAGCTACCCGGCAATGCCACTGGCGTGACAACCGGAACACCAGAGGTTCGTCCACTCCGGTCCTCTCGTACTAGGAGCAGCCCCTCTCAAATCTCAAACGTCCACGGCAGATAGGGACCGAACTGTCTCACGACGTTCTAAACCCAGCTCGCGTACCACTTTAAATGGCGAACAGCCATACCCTTGGGACCGGCTTCAGCCCCAGGATGTGATGAGCCGACATCGAGGTGCCAAACACCGCCGTCGATATGAACTCTTGGGCGGTATCAGCCTGTTATCCCCGGAGTACCTTTTATCCGTTGAGCGATGGCCCTTCCATACAGAACCACCGGATCACTAAGACCTACTTTCGTACCTGCTCGACGTGTCTGTCTCGCAGTCAAGCGCGCTTTTGCCTTTATACTCTACGACCGATTTCCGACCGGTCTGAGCGCACCTTCGTACTCCTCCGTTACTCTTTAGGAGGAGACCGCCCCAGTCAAACTACCCACCATACACTGTCCTCGATCCGGATAACGGACCTGAGTTAGAACCTCAAAGTTGCCAGGGTGGTATTTCAAGGATGGCTCCACGCGAACTGGCGTCCACGCTTCAAAGCCTCCCACCTATCCTACACAAGCAAATTCAAAGTCCAGTGCAAAGCTATAGTAAAGGTTCACGGGGTCTTTCCGTCTAGCCGCGGATACACTGCATCTTCACAGCGATTTCAATTTCACTGAGTCTCGGGTGGAGACAGCGCCGCCATCGTTACGCCATTCGTGCAGGTCGGAACTTACCCGACAAGGAATTTCGCTACCTTAGGACCGTTATAGTTACGGCCGCCGTTTACCGGGGCTTCGATCAAGAGCTTCGCGTTAGCTAACCCCATCAATTAACCTTCCGGCACCGGGCAGGCGTCACACCCTATACGTCCACTTTCGTGTTTGCAGAGTGCTGTGTTTTTAATAAACAGTCGCAGCGGCCTGGTATCTTCGACCGGCGTGGGCTTACGCAGTAAATGCTTCACCCTCACCGGCGCACCTTCTCCCGAAGTTACGGTGCCATTTTGCCTAGTTCCTTCACCCGAGTTCTCTCAAGCGCCTTGGTATTCTCTACCCAACCACCTGTGTCGGTTTGGGGTACGGTTCCTGGTTACCTGAAGCTTAGAAGCTTTTCTTGGAAGCATGGCATCAACCACTTCGTCACCCAAAGGGTAACTCGTCATCAGCTCTCGGCCTTAGAATCCCGGATTTACCTAAGATTCCAGCCTACCACCTTAAACTTGGACAACCAACGCCAAGCTGGCCTAGCCTTCTCCGTCCCTCCATCGCAATAACCAGAAGTACAGGAATATTAACCTGTTTTCCATCGACTACGCTTTTCAGCCTCGCCTTAGGGACCGACTAACCCTGCGTCGATTAACGTTGCGCAGGAAACCTTGGTCTTTCGGCGTGGGTGTTTTTCACACCCATTGTCGTTACTCATGTCAGCATTCGCACTTCTGATACCTCCAGCAAGCTTCTCAACTCACCTTCACAGGCTTACAGAACGCTCCTCTACCGCATCACCTAAGTGATACCCGTAGCTTCGGTGTATGGTTTGAGCCCCGTTACATCTTCCGCGCAGGCCGACTCGACTAGTGAGCTATTACGCTTTCTTTAAAGGGTGGCTGCTTCTAAGCCAACCTCCTAGCTGTCTAAGCCTTCCCACATCGTTTCCCACTTAACCATAACTTTGGGACCTTAGCTGACGGTCTGGGTTGTTTCCCTTTTCACGACGGACGTTAGCACCCGCCGTGTGTCTCCCATGCTCGGCACTTGTAGGTATTCGGAGTTTGCATCGGTTTGGTAAGTCGGGATGACCCCCTAGCCGAAACAGTGCTCTACCCCCTACAGTGATACATGAGGCGCTACCTAAATAGCTTTCGAGGAGAACCAGCTATCTCCGAGCTTGATTAGCCTTTCACTCCGATCCACAGGTCATCCGCTAACTTTTCAACGGTAGTCGGTTCGGTCCTCCAGTCAGTGTTACCTAACCTTCAACCTGCCCATGGATAGATCGCCCGGTTTCGGGTCTATTCCCAGCGACTAGACGCCCTATTAAGACTCGCTTTCGCTACGCCTCCCCTATTCGGTTAAGCTCGCCACTGAAAATAAGTCGCTGACCCATTATACAAAAGGTACGCAGTCACCCAACAAAGTGGGCTCCCACTGCTTGTACGCATACGGTTTCAGGATCTATTTCACTCCCCTCTCCGGGGTTCTTTTCGCCTTTCCCTCACGGTACTAGTTCACTATCGGTCAGTCAGTAGTATTTAGCCTTGGAGGATGGTCCCCCCATATTCAGACAAAGTTTCTCGTGCTCCGTCCTACTCGATTTCATGACTAAGAGATTTTCGCGTACAGGGCTATCACCCACTATGGCCGCACTTTCCAGAGCGTTCCGCTAATCTCAAAGCCACTTAAGGGCTAGTCCCCGTTCGCTCGCCACTACTAAGGGAATCTCGGTTGATTTCTTTTCCTCAGGGTACTTAGATGTTTCAGTTCCCCTGGTTCGCCTCTTGCACCTATGTATTCAGTACAAGATAACCATCTTATGATGGCTGGGTTCCCCCATTCAGACATCTCCGGATCAAAGTCTGTTTGCCGACTCCCCGAAGCTTTTCGCAGGCTACCACGTCTTTCATCGCCTCTGACTGCCAAGGCATCCACCGTATGCGCTTCTTCACTTGACCATATAACCCCAAGCAATCTGGTTATACTGTGAAGACGACATTCGCCGAAAATTCGAATTTCTCAACTAAGAGAACTCACAAATTTTACCTTAGCCTGATCCGTTACCAGTGAAAGTAACGTCCAGTCTATCTTTCTATCACATACCCAAATTTTTAAAGAACGAACTAGTCAAAGACTAGAAATCAACATTCATCATCACAGCGATGGAATGCTCATTTCTAAGCTTTCTTACTAACAGAAGCAGTAGTGGTGGAGCCAAACGGGATCGAACCGTTGACCTCCTGCGTGCAAGGCAGGCGCTCTCCCAGCTGAGCTATGGCCCCGTATTTCTACAGGCGTTTCCCACACAAAATTGGTGGGTCTGGGCAGATTCGAACTGCCGACCTCACCCTTATCAGGGGTGCGCTCTAACCAACTGAGCTACAGACCCAATTTCGGGCTGCTTCTTTCGTCTTCTTCAATGAATCAAGCAATTCGTGTGGGAGCTCATGGAGCAGCTGAGTCGTCGATTAAGGAGGTGATCCAGCCGCAGGTTCCCCTACGGCTACCTTGTTACGACTTCACCCCAGTCATGAATCACACCGTGGTAACCGTCCTCCCGAAGGTTAGACTAGCTACTTCTGGTGCAACCCACTCCCATGGTGTGACGGGCGGTGTGTACAAGGCCCGGGAACGTATTCACCGCGACATTCTGATTCGCGATTACTAGCGATTCCGACTTCACGCAGTCGAGTTGCAGACTGCGATCCGGACTACGATCGGTTTTATGGGATTAGCTCCACCTCGCGGCTTGGCAACCCTCTGTACCGACCATTGTAGCACGTGTGTAGCCCAGGCCGTAAGGGCCATGATGACTTGACGTCATCCCCACCTTCCTCCGGTTTGTCACCGGCAGTCTCCTTAGAGTGCCCACCATAACGTGCTGGTAACTAAGGACAAGGGTTGCGCTCGTTACGGGACTTAACCCAACATCTCACGACACGAGCTGACGACAGCCATGCAGCACCTGTCTCAATGTTCCCGAAGGCACCAATCCATCTCTGGAAAGTTCATTGGATGTCAAGGCCTGGTAAGGTTCTTCGCGTTGCTTCGAATTAAACCACATGCTCCACCGCTTGTGCGGGCCCCCGTCAATTCATTTGAGTTTTAACCTTGCGGCCGTACTCCCCAGGCGGTCAACTTAATGCGTTAGCTGCGCCACTAAGAGCTCAAGGCTCCCAACGGCTAGTTGACATCGTTTACGGCGTGGACTACCAGGGTATCTAATCCTGTTTGCTCCCCACGCTTTCGCACCTCAGTGTCAGTATCAGTCCAGGTGGTCGCCTTCGCCACTGGTGTTCCTTCCTATATCTACGCATTTCACCGCTACACAGGAAATTCCACCACCCTCTACCATACTCTAGCTCGTCAGTTTTGAATGCAGTTCCCAGGTTGAGCCCGGGGCTTTCACATCCAACTTAACGAACCACCTACGCGCGCTTTACGCCCAGTAATTCCGATTAACGCTTGCACCCTCTGTATTACCGCGGCTGCTGGCACAGAGTTAGCCGGTGCTTATTCTGTCGGTAACGTCAAAACAGCAAAGTATTAATTTACTGCCCTTCCTCCCAACTTAAAGTGCTTTACAATCCGAAGACCTTCTTCACACACGCGGCATGGCTGGATCAGGCTTTCGCCCATTGTCCAATATTCCCCACTGCTGCCTCCCGTAGGAGTCTGGACCGTGTCTCAGTTCCAGTGTGACTGATCATCCTCTCAGACCAGTTACGGATCGTCGCCTTGGTGAGCCATTACCTCACCAACTAGCTAATCCGACCTAGGCTCATCTGATAGCGCAAGGCCCGAAGGTCCCCTGCTTTCTCCCGTAGGACGTATGCGGTATTAGCGTTCCTTTCGAAACGTTGTCCCCCACTACCAGGCAGATTCCTAGGCATTACTCACCCGTCCGCCGCTGAATCAGAGAGCAAGCTCTCTTCATCCGCTCGACTTGCATGTGTTAGGCCTGCCGCCAGCGTTCAATCTGAGCCATGATCAAACTCTTCAGTTCAAACATCTTTGGGTTTTGAGAAAACCCTAAACTTGGCTCAGCAATCGTTGGTTACATCTTTGATTTCTCGCGGAGTAACTTGTGATGCTGATAATCTGTTGACTAGCAGTCTGACTCCACAAGCACCCACACGAATTGCTTGATTCAGTTGTTAAAGAGCGGTTGGTTAAGAGCTTTCGCCTCAACCGAGGCGCGCATTCTACAGCAGCCTCATTTGCTGTCAAGTGATTATTTTCAGAAGTTTTCAAGGAATCCTTAACAACTTCAACCACTTGCGCTGTCGATCTCTCGTCAGCGGGAGGCGAATTCTACAGCGTTACACGCTGCTGTCAACACCTCTTTTTCAACTTCCTTTTGGCTTCGATGACCTGAAGCAACCTGCTGCCGAAAACTGCCTAACTCATTGTTTACCAAGGAGTTTTCCGTTTCTACTGCGCCGGAAGTGGGGCGAATTATAGGCTTCTAAAATTCGCCGTCAACCCCTTATTTCAGGTTTATTCGGATTTGAGCGTAATACGCGCAAATGCCTTCTTCCCTGCCTGGCAAACATGGGTAGCGCCCAGCACATATATAAAGGAGCGATCGACAACCTCACCATCTATACGCACACCACCAGAACCGAGCAGATCCCGAGCCACAGCCGAGTTCTTCACAAGGCCCGCCTTATTAAGAACAGCAGCGATCGGCATATCTTCAGTAGCAGTCAAATAAATCTCAGGCAGATCGTCTGGCAGCTCGCCGTCCTTCATGCGATTACCCGCCGCACGATGAGCGTTAGCCGCAGCCTCTTCACCATGGAAACGAGCAACAATCTCTTCAGCCAGCTTGATCTTGATGTCACGCGGATTAGCACCCGCCTCTACGTCAGCGCGGAACGCATTGATCTCATCCATGGAGCGGAAGCTGAGCAGCTCGAAGTAACGCCACATCAGAGCATCCGGAATGGAGACCAGTTTGCTGTACATCACGCCCGGAGCTTCCTGGATACCGACGTAGTTGCCCAACGACTTGGACATCTTCTTCACGCCATCCAGACCTTCTAGCAACGGCATGGTCAGAATGCATTGAGCTTCCTGACCATAACCACGCTGAAGCTCACGCCCCATTAGCAGGTTGAACTTCTGATCGGTACCACCCAACTCGACATCTGCGCGCAAGGCAACCGAGTCGTAGCCCTGTACCAGCGGATAGAGGAACTCGTGAATGGCGATTGGCTGATTGGTTGTGTAGCGCTTGTCGAAGTCATCGCGCTCGAGCATGCGGGCCACGGTGTACTGCGAAGTCAGGCGAATGAAGTCGGCCGGCCCCATCTGATCCATCCAAGTGGAGTTAAATGCCACTTCGGTCTTGGTCGGATCGAGAATTTTGAAAACCTGAGTTTTGTAGGTCTCAGCGTTTTCGAGAACCTGCTCACGAGTCAACGGAGGCCGCGTCGCGCTCTTGCCGCTCGGATCGCCGATCATCCCGGTGAAGTCGCCAATCAAGAAGATTACCTGGTGACCCAACTCCTGGAACTGACGCAGCTTATTAATAAGCACGGTATGACCCAAGTGCAAATCCGGGGCGGTCGGGTCAAAGCCGGCCTTAATACGCAGCGGCTGGCCACGCTTGAGCTTTTCGATCAGCTCGGACTCGACCAACAGTTCTTCCGCACCACGTTTAATCAGCGCTAGCTGCTCTTCAACCGACTTCATAACAGACCCGCAAGGCTCGAATTCAAAGGGGACCAACCATACAAGATCACGCGTCAAATACAAAGTTTGGCCGGCGCAATGACGCCAATCCGCCGGCAGAGTGTCCGCGGACTTGCTTCAGGGAGGATTTGGTTATATTTTATACAGTTATTTCATCTTCATCATGTCATTCATCTTTTCCAATTCCTTTTTCAAAGTCAAAACACTACTTATGACCAAAGAATCGTCTAAAGCGCCTCCGCTTTACCCGAAGACCCACCTGCTCGCAGCGAGTGGCATTGCTGCCCTCCTGAGCCTGGCGCTTCTGGTATTCCCTTCCAGTGATGTTGAAGCAAAAAAAACGACCCTGAGTCTTGAACTGGAAAGCCCTGCTGAACAACTGACACAAGATCAAGACGCTGCTGAGGCTGTCCAAGCCACAAATGAGCCAGCTGCTTCTCCATTCGCGCAGATCGACAACAGCGCAGTAGACACTCAGGAAACCGCTCAAGCCACACCAGCACTAACACCTGCACCGGCCACTGAAGAAAAGAAGGCGCCAAACCACAGGGAAGTGGCCGTCGCCAAGGGCGATACCCTCTCCACACTCTTCGAGAAAGTCGGTCTTCCAGCCATTTCTGTGCATGAAGTGTTGGCCAGCGACAAGCAGGCCAAGCAGTTCAGCCAGCTCAAGCACGGGCAGAAACTCGAATTCGAACTGAGTCCCGACGGCCAGTTGACCAATCTGCACAGCAAGGTCAGCGACGTCGAAACCATCACTCTGACCAAGAATGACAAGGGCTATACGTTCAACCGCATTACCGCCAAGCCGACCATTCGCTCCGCTTATGTTCATGGCGTGATCAACAGCTCGTTGTCGCAGTCCGCCGCTCGCGCCGGCCTGTCGCACAGCCTGACCATGGACATGGCCAGCGTATTTGGCTATGACGTCGACTTCGCCCAGGACATCCGCCAAGGTGACGAGTTTGACGTGATCTATGAGCAAAAAGTCGTCAATGGCAAAGCGGTCGGCAACGGCCCGATCCTGTCCGCACGTTTCACCAATCGTGGCAAGACGTACACCGCAGTGCGTTACACCAACAAACAAGGCAACAGCAGTTACTACACCGCTGACGGAAACAGCATGCGCAAGGCATTCATCCGTACTCCGGTGGATTTCGCTCGAATCAGCTCGAAGTTTTCCATGGGCCGCAAACACCCGATCCTGAACAAGATCCGCGCCCACAAAGGCGTTGACTACGCAGCACCACGCGGCACGCCAATCAAGGCTGCCGGTGACGGCAAGGTTTTGCTGGCCGGGCGTCGGGGCGGTTACGGCAACACTGTGATCATCCAGCATGGCAGCACATACCGCACGCTGTATGGCCACATGCAGGGTTTCGCCAAAGGCGTGCAGACCGGTAGCAACGTCAAGCAAGGCCAGGTGATCGGTTATATCGGCACAACCGGCCTTTCCACCGGTCCGCACTTGCACTACGAGTTCCAGGTCAACGGCGTTCACGTCGACCCACTGGGCCAGAAAGTGGCGATGGCCGATCCGATTTCCAAGGCCGAACGCGCTCGTTTCCTCGCACAGAGTCAGCCGCTTATGGCGCGCATGGATCAAGAAAAATCCACCATGCTGGCTTCGAAGCGCTAGCCATGGCGCTCTATATCGGTGTGATGTCCGGGACCAGCCTTGATGGCCTGGACATCGCGCTAGTCGAGATAGCTCCGGCGATCAGGTTGATCGCCACACATTACATCCCCATGCCCGAATCCCTGCGCGCCGAGCTGCTTGGCTTGTGCGCCAGCGGTCCGGACGAGATTGCCCGCTCCGCCATCGCCCAGCAAAACTGGGTGAAATTGGCCGCACAGGGCATTCATACCCTTCTTGATCAACAGCACCTCAAAGCCGAAGACATTTGCGCGATTGGCAGTCATGGCCAGACCATTCGCCATGAACCGGCACGCGGGTTCACAGTGCAGATTGGCAATCCGGCACTGCTGACCGAGCTGACTGGCATCACCGTGGTCAGTGACTTCCGCAGTCGCGACGTCGCCGCCGGTGGGCAAGGCGCTCCGCTGGTCCCAGCCTTCCACGAAGCCTTGTTTGAAGAGCGCACCGGCAACCGTGCCGTTCTGAACGTTGGTGGCTTCAGCAACCTCAGCCTGATCGAACCAGGCCAACCGGTTGCGGGCTTCGACTGCGGTCCGGGAAATGTGTTGCTGGACGCATGGATTCACCAGGTACGCGGCGACAACTTTGATCGTGACGGCCAATGGGCCGCCAGCGGCAAGGTTGAACCAGCCCTGCTGAAAGAACTGCTCAGCGATCCATTCTTCGTCACTAAAGGCCCGAAGAGTACCGGCCGGGAAGTGTTCAACCTGCCATGGCTGACGCAACACCTGGCACAGCTACCCCGCTTCGCTGCCGAAAATGTGCAGGCAACGCTGCTGGAGCTGACCGCACTGACCATCGTCGAATCGCTACAAAGCGCCCAATCTGACACTCGAGAACTGCTCGTCTGCGGCGGCGGCGCGCACAATGCCACGCTAATGAAGCGCTTGAGCGACTTATTGCCGAACGCGAAAGTCAGCAGCACAGCGACGTACGGCGTAGACCCCGACTGGGTCGAAGCCATGGCCTTCGCCTGGCTGGCCCATTGCTGCCTCGAAGGTATCGCAGCCAATCGCCCGAGCGTTACTGGCGCCCGCGGCTTGCGCGTACTCGGCGCCATCTACCCCGCCTGAATCCGCCAGACAGCAAAACGCCGCAGAGCTCGAAAGCCATGCGGCGTTTTGTTGTATGGACTCGCTGATCAGATCGAGAACGAAGAACCGCACCCACAGGTGGTGGTCGCATTCGGGTTCTTGATGACGAAACGCGAACCTTCCAAACCTTCCTGATAATCCACCTCGGCACCCGCCAGGTACTGGAAGCTCATCGGATCAACTACCAGACTCACACCTTCGCGCTCGACGATGGTGTCGTCATCGGCCACTTCTTCATCGAAGGTGAAGCCGTACTGAAAACCTGAACAACCGCCGCCCGTAACAAATACGCGCAGCTTCAAGCGATCATTCCCCTCTTCATCGACCAGGCTCTTCACCTTGTGCGCGGCACCGTGGGTGAATTGCAAAGCCGTGGGGGTGAAGGATTCGACGCTCATGCTGACTATCTCCCGGCGTTACGCCGTCATATTGCGTGATGACGCGCATTATCCGCTTCTCCTAGAAAAGCGGTCAACTATTGTTATGGTATATCAACCAATCCAATCGCCGACCCGGAATGCAAAAAGGCCCGTTCGACGGGCCTTTTTGCTGTGCGCGATGACGCCTTATGGAAGCATGCCGGCGTGGGACAGACCCAGGCGCTCATCCAGACCAAACAGGATGTTCATATTCTGCACCGCTTGACCCGAAGCACCTTTGACCAGGTTATCGATTACCGACAGCACCACCACCAGATCCCCATCCTGCGGACGATGCACCGCGATACGGCACACGTTGGCGCCACGCACGCTGCGGGTTTCCGGGTGGCTGCCGGCAGGCATGACGTCGACGAACGGTTCGTTGGCGTAACGCTTTTCAAACAACGCCTGCAGATCCACCGAGCGATCCACAACGGTCGCATACAGCGTGGAGTGAATGCCACGGATCATCGGCGTCAGGTGCGGAACGAAAGTCAGGCCGACATCCTTACCCGCTGCGCGACACAGACCCTGGCGAATTTCCGGCAAGTGACGGTGACCTTTCACGGCGTACGCCTTCATGCTTTCCGACGTCTCGGAGTACAGCGAACCTACAGCAGCGCCACGACCGGCTCCGCTGACACCGGATTTGCAATCCGCAATCAAGACCTTGGTATCCGCAAGACCGGCTTCAAGCAAAGGCAGGAAACCCAGTTGCGTAGCGGTCGGATAGCAACCCGGCACCGCAATCAGGCGCGCCTTCTTGATCTGCTCGCGATTGACTTCAGGCAGGCCGTAGACCGCTTCGTCCAGCAATTCCGGCGCACCGTGCGGCTGGCCGTACCATTTAGCCCACTCATCAGCATCTTGCAGGCGGAAGTCAGCCGACAGGTCGATGACCTTGGTCCCGGCTGCGAGCAACTCACCTGCCAGAGCGTGGGCCACACCGTGCGGCGTGGCAAAGAACACCACGTCGCAAGCGCCCAATGTCTTGATGTCTGGAACGCTAAACGCCAGGCCATCGTAGTGGCCTCGCAGGTTCGGGTACATGTCAGCCACAGCCAGGCCAGCCTCGGATCGGGAAGTGATGACCACCACTTCAGCTTGCGGATGCTGTGCCAACAGACGCAGCAGTTCGACACCTGTGTAACCCGTGCCGCCGACGATACCGACCTTGACCATAAACCTGCCCTCAACGAACCCACTGGAAAGCCGTCGATAATAGGGGCCGCGCGCCCCTGCGACAACCGTCAAGGTGACGTGCGGGCGCTCAAGCCTCTACTATTCGGGCTACCGTGAATTAGGGAATAACTAAAAATGCTTTTTCTGTGGCTCAAAGCGCTTCACATCATCAGCATCGTTTGCTGGTTTGCCGGCCTGTTCTACTTGCCGCGACTCTTCGTTTACCACGCGCAAAGCGAAGACACTGTCAGCAAAGAACGCTTCAGCATCATGGAGCGCAAGCTGTATCGCGGCATCATGGGCCCTTCGATGATCGCCACGCTGATTTTCGGCGGCTGGTTGATCAGCCTTAACCCGAGCGCCTATTTCAGCCAGGGTGGCTGGATGCACGCCAAGCTGACCCTGGTGGTCTTGCTGATCGGCTACCACCACATGTGTGGCGCCCAGGTGAAGCGTTTTGCCCGTGGCGAAAACACCCGCAGCCATGTCTTTTATCGCTGGTTCAATGAAGTGCCGGTTCTGATATTGCTGGCAATCGTAATTCTGGTCGTCGTTCGGCCGTTCTAAATCCAATAGACACCACTCACCGGGGTACTTCCAATGTCGCTGCCCGCTCTCCTTGAACAACGTTTGCGTTTGCCCGTGGTGGCAGCGCCGATGTTCCTGATTTCCAATCCGCAACTGGTGCTCGCCTGCTGTCGTAATGGCGTGGTTGGCAGTTTCCCCGCGCTGAATCAGCGCGAGAGCAGTGGCTTCAAGGCCTGGCTGGAAGAGATCGAAGAGGGACTGGCGACACTGGAGAACCCCGCGCCGTACGCGGTGAACCTGATCGTCCATAACAGCAACCCACGGCTGCAGGCGGACTTGGAGATCTGTATCGAGCACAAAGTGCCGATCGTGATCACCAGTCTCGGCGCAGTAAAGGAACTGGTCGATGCGGTCCACAGCTACGGCGGCCTTGTATTCCACGACGTGACAACCCGTCGTCATGCCGAAAAAGCCGCCGAAGCTGGCGTGGATGGCTTGATCGCCGTTGCCGCCGGTGCGGGTGGGCATGCGGGGACCTGGAGCCCGTTTTCGCTGATCGCCGAAATCCGTCAGTTCTTCGACAAGACTTTGCTGCTGGCCGGGTGCCTGAATCACGGTCACGAAATTCTCGCCGCGCAATTGCTTGGTGCGGACCTTGCCTACTTCGGCACGCGCTTTATCGGCACCACCGAAAGTCATGCGCCTGACGCCTACAAAGAGATGCTGCTGACGGCCAGAGCCGCAGACATCATCCATACTCCAGCCGTGTCGGGTGTACCTGCGAGCTTCATGCGCCAGAGCCTGGAAGCCGCCGGTTTCGACATGGCAGCGCTGCAAAACAAGGGTGAGGTCAATTTCGGTTCCAAGCTCAAACCCATCAGTGATGAAGCCAAAGCCTGGAAAACTGTGTGGTCCGCGGGCCAGGGTGTCGGTGAAATCGATGACTTGCCGAGCGTCGATCAGTTGGTGGCGCGCCTCGACGCCGAATACCGTCAGGCACTGGAGCACGCGGCGCGACTGCCCAAGCGCTGGCCTCGCTGAAACAAACCCGGGCCATGTGCGCCTGACTGGCCCTACACTTCAATGATTCAACACTCGCGACAAGGATGCCTCGGCAATGAGCGAAAACCGTTTCAAGATCGTCTTCGACGGCACGCTATTGCCAGGCGTTGATATCGGCACCGCCAAATTAAATCTCGCCGCGTTGTACAAAAGCGATGTCGCCGCCGTCGAGCGACTGTTCAGCGGCAAATCGGTCGCGCTCAAACGTGATCTGTCACAGGACGACGCACAAACCTACCTTCAAGCACTGAAGAACACCGGCATCGATGCCCGTGTAGAGCTCGAGCCCGCGATCGATCTAAAGCTGTCCGATATTCACGAACACGCTCCAGCTACCATCGCAGCACAATCCGAATCCCCCTATGCACCGCCACAAGCCAATGTCGGCGAGCACTTGCCCGAGTACGCAACGCTCAAGCCATTCGATGTCGAAGGCCGTATAGGGCGCCTGCGTTTCCTCGCATGGTCGATGGTGTTGAGCCTGGTGACGATTGCTGTGGTTTCTGTCTTCGCCTTGGTCGGCCTGGCCCTCGTCAGCACCGACTCGACCGCCGGCCTGATCATCGGCGGTATTCTGGCTTTCATCCTGTGCGTGGTCTTCCTGATCGCCAGCATCCTGATCACCGTTCAACGCTTGCATGATATCGGCTGGTCCGGCTGGCTCTGGTTACTGAACCTTGTGCCGTTCGTGGGCAGTTTCTTCCCGTTGCTGCTGTTGCTCATGCCGGGAACCAACCTCGCCAATCGCTATGGCGCCCCGCCACCGCCCAACAGCACGGCGGTCAAGGTGCTGTCGTCGTTGTGGGTCGTATTGATCGCGTTGCTGATCGCCGGCGCAATGGCGGGAGGTATCTCGGCCATTCAGGACGAATACGAGAACACCCTTGAAAGCAGCTACCAAAGCGGCTCGGTCACCACCGACGAGATCGAAGTCGAGATCGATCCGCCAGTAAATTCCGTTGACGATTCAGCCGAAGAAGCCCAGCCCCCTGTAGACTCTGCGAAAGAATGAACAGCGCTCCCCGCCCGTGACACTTGCGTCGCGGCGCGGAGCTGTTGCGATGGAGAACTGCATGACCCGTTACGCTCTGATCACTGGTGCCTCCAGCGGTATCGGCCTGGCCATGGCCGAAGCGTTGGCCCGGCGCGGCCGCAGCCTGATTCTGGTGGCCCGACAACGTGATCAGCTGGAAAGTATTGCAATTGAACTAACCCAACGTTTTGGCGTGGAAGTGTTGTTCCGCGCCTGCGACCTGGGCGAGCCACTGCGGCTATCCGGATTCCTCCTGGAGCTGGAAGAAGGTGACCGGCAGATCGATCTGCTGGTGAACTGCGCCGGTATCGGTACTTGCGGCCCATTCCTGGCGCAGGACTGGATGACCGAGCAGGACTTGATCGAAGTAAATATTCTGGCGCTGACCCGTTTGTGCCACGCCATCGGCAACAGCATGGCCTTGCAGGGCGGCGGGCAGATTCTGAACGTCGCTTCGGTCGCGGCATTCCAGCCGGGGCCGTGGATGAGCACCTACTACGCCAGCAAGGCTTATGTGCTGCACTTTTCCGAAGGTCTGCGCGTCGAGCTGAAGAAATGTGCGGTCAAGGTATCGGTGCTCTGCCCCGGCCCGACGCGCACGGCGTTTTTCCGCACCGCGCAATTGGACAACGACAAACTGGCCAACAGTAAAATGCTGATGAGCCCGGAGGAAGTCGCGCTCTATACCGTGCGAGCCCTGGAGAAAAATCGCGCCATCATTATTCCGGGACGACGTAACCGCTGGTTCGCCGCCCTGCCCCGGTTCAGTACGCGCTGGCTGACCCGGACAATCGCCGGCATGGTCATCAAGGCACACTGTCCGCGCTGAATTGTCCTACCGTAAAACACTGGGCTGGTACCTCCCCCATGGGTACACTCAGGCCAGCCCAAACAACGGAGAAAACAGCTGTGGATACTCTGTTCACCAAGATCATCAATCGGGAAATCCCGGCGAAGATCATTTACGAGGACGACCAGGTCCTGGCCTTCCACGACATCGCCCCACAGGCACCGGTGCATTTTCTGGTGATCCCGAAAAAACATGTGCGCACCCTTAACGACCTCAGCGAGGACGACAAGGCATTGGCCGGGCATATTCTGTTCACAGCCCAGCGACTGGCCCTGGAACTGGGTTGCGAAAAAGGTTTCCGCGTTGTCATGAACTGCAATGAAGACGGTGGGCAGACTGTCTATCACATTCATATGCATGTACTGGGTCAGCGCCAGATGCATTGGCCGCCGGGCTGATTCTCAGGCTGCCCTTGTAGGAGCCAGCTTGCTGGCGATGGCGTCATTGATATCGCCATCGCCAGCAAGCCGGCTCCTACAGGTTTGGTGGTGACCTCACACATGACCGAACGCAAACCTTCCCCGGCCGACTGGGTTAAACTGGCCGCCGAGATCCCCCCCGGAGGTCAGCATGACTACCCAACGTCACTACTCGCCGATTGACCGTCTACTGCTGCAAGCCGATGCCGCGATGCGTACCTTGCTGCCCTTCAGTGGCCAACCGTACCGCCCGTCGCCCGCCATCGTGCAACCTGATGCGAAAATGAGCGACGAAGACACCCGGCACGTTGCCGGCCTGATGCGCATCAACCATACCGGTGAAGTCTGTGCCCAGGCGCTCTATCAAGGGCAGGCCCTGACCGCCAAGCTGCCACAAGTGCGCGCCGCCATGGAACATGCCGCCGAAGAAGAAGTCGATCATCTGGTCTGGTGCGAGCAACGCATCCATCAATTGGGCAGCCACACCAGCATTCTCAATCCGCTGTTCTACGGCATGTCCTTCGGGATTGGCGCGGTCGCAGGTTTGATCAGCGACAAAGTCAGCCTCGGCTTCGTCGCCGCGACCGAAGATCAGGTGTGCAAGCATTTAAACGAACACCTTGAGCAATTGCCGGCCGAAGACGAAAAGTCCCGGGCAATTCTTGAGCAGATGCGCATCGATGAAGAGCAGCATGCCGAAAGTGCGCTGGAGGCTGGCGGTTTTCGTTTTCCGGCGCCGGTGAAGTTCGGGATGAGTTTGCTGGCCAAGGTAATGACCAAGAGCACTTATCGGATCTGACTTTTCGGTCACCTGATCTGGCCTCTTCGCGAGCAGGCTCGCTCCCACATGGAGCCACATTTAAGAATAAAAAAGGCGACTGCCGTGAGGTAGTCGCCTTTTTTGTGCTCGGCAGTCTTAGTTCGGCATGTTGCGCGCGTAGAAGATTTCGAGCATTTCGTGTTTCACGCGATCGGTCACCTGAGCACGCTGCTCCGGGGACAGGCTGCTGGTGGCGTCGCCGAACAGGTAGTTATCCAGTTCGAAGTTCTTCAGCAGCATCTTGGTGTGGAACAGGTTTTCCTGGTACACATTCACGTCGGTCATCTGATACGCGTCGCGGGTGTCTTCCGAAAGGTAGTTCTGGATCGAGTTGATCTCGTGGTCGATGAAGTGCTTTTTGCCTTCAACGTCACGGGTGAAGCCGCGCACACGGTAATCCACGGTCACGATGTCCGAATCGAACTGATGGATCAGGAAGTTGAGCGCTTTAAGCGGTGAAATGACCCCGCAAGTCGAGACGTCGATATCCACACGGAAGGTCGCAATACCATCGTCCGGGTGGATTTCCGGATAGGTGTGCACCGTGATGTGGCTCTTGTCGAGGTGGGCCAGGATGATTTCGGGCAACGGGCCCGGGGACTCTTCGATCTGGCTGTCGGTCGGGGTCACCGGTTCTTCAGAAATCAGAATCGTGACGCTGGCGCCCTGCGGCTCATAGTCCTGACTGGCAATGTTCAGGATGTTGGCACCAATGATATCGACAACTTCTGTGAGGATCTGCGTCAGGCGCTTGGCGTTGTACTCTTTATTGATGTACTCGACGTAAGCCTGTTGGTCTTGCGGGGTTTCCGCGTAGCAGATGTCATAGATGTTGAAGCTCAAGGTCTTTGTCAGGTTATTGAACCCGTGGAGCTTGAGTTTGCTTTTCACCGTTAAAAACTCTCTATGTATTGCGGCCCGGCCGCGTGATCAAGCATGCCCGTCAGATGCGAACGACGCACCTGCGTAGGACGGTTAACACCTCTTCGCGATGGCGATTTTGGTTGTCTGTTCGGGTGCGCGGCCTGTCGGCTGACGAGCCACTACCCTGAAAAAAGTGGCGCATTATGCAGACGTCAGCTTGGGATCGCCAGAGTCTGCACTGCTTTTATGATAGTTGAATGTCGATTCAACCGAGCTCGATGATCTCGTAGTCGTGGGTAATCTCGACACCGGCGGCGCCGAGCATGATGGAGGCCGAGCAATACTTCTCGGCAGACAGTTCGATGGCACGCTTGACTTGGGTCTCTTTCAGCCCGCGCCCCTTGACCACGAAGTGCATGTGGATCTTGGTGAAAACCTTTGGATCTTCGGTCGCGCGCTCGGCTTCGAGGAAGGCTTCACAGCTTTCGACGGCCTGGCGGGATTTCTTGAGGATGCTGACCACGTCGAAATTGCTGCAACCGCCGACACCCAGCAGGAGCATTTCCATCGGTCGGACACCCAGGTTACGGCCACCGGCATCAGGCGGACCGTCCATGACCACGACATGACCACTACCGGATTCGCCGAGGAACATGGCTTCGCCAGCCCATTGGATGCGTGCCTTCATCGCCAAGACTCCACTGTATAAAAAAGGGTCGCCAGCTTAGCACAGGCCCCGTGATTGACAGCGTTTGCCGTCCTAGGACATAACCGACGACGTTGTAGGTAAATGCTCGAATATTGCAGGAAGTGTCTGTTAAGCTGACGCCAATTCGCTGGCGCTTAGCCAGCTTTAGCGCGTTTTGCGCTATTCATAAAAATCCAGACCATACCGTGCAGTCTTTTCGGGATACAACCATGGTTGCTATTGCCCCAACTCCCAAGATCAAGAATCTCGACAAGCTGTTGATGCATTGCCAGCGCCGTCGCTATCAGGCCAAGAGCAACATCATTTGTGCCGGCGACCGCTCGGAGACCCTGTTCTTCATCATTAAAGGCTCGGTCACCATCCTGATCGAGGATGACGACGGTCGGGAAATGATCATCGCCTACCTGAACAACGGGGACTTTTTTGGTGAGCTGGGGCTGTTTGAGCAAGCAGGCCAGGAACAGCAGCGCAGCGCCTGGGTGCGTGCCAAGGTGGAATGCGAAGTTGCGGAAATCAGCTATGCAAAATTCCGCGAACTGTCGCAGCAGGATCCAGACATTCTTTACGTGTTAAGCGGACAAATCGCACAACGTCTTCGGAATACCACGCGCAAGGTCGGCGACCTGGCATTCTTCGACGTGACGGGGCGTGTCGCCCGCTGCCTGCTGGAACTGTGCAAGCAGCCGGACGCGATGACGCACCCTGACGGCATGCAGATCAAGGTGACCCGTCAGGAAATCGGACGGATTGTCGGGTGTTCCCGGGAGATGGTCGGTCGCGTGCTCAAGGATCTTGAAGAACGGAACCTGGTGGGCGTCAAAGGCAAGACCATGGTGGTCTTTGGTACGCGCTAAGCTTAGCCGCTGAACATCTGCGCCAGCATGTTTCGGTAAAGCTCATCGAGACGTTCCAGCGCACCTGGCGCCGTGAATTTCTCATGCAAGGCGATGTGGCTTTCTACGCGCACCCGCTGCTCCAGACCGCAAGCCTCGTTGAAACGATTGACCGCCGCGACCATCGACTCACGTTCGTTATCGATCAACATCGCACCATGAACCAACCCCACCGGATGCTGACCGCCCTGGCTCTGGCGCCAGCGCTGGGCAGTGCCGACCATCTTGCGTCCATCGAGATTGACGTTGAAACGACCATCGCAGAAGGCGCCTTCGATTTCGCCCAGCGACGAAGTTCCGCCCAGTTCATCCAGCAACTGGCAAATCGGGTCGCACAGACGACGGTAACCAGATTCGATGCGATTGAGATCACCCTCGCTGCGGGGTGGTGCGTATACCAGAGCGATGTTAATCGTGGTGGCCGATTGCGGTACCGGTTCGCCGCCGGTATCGCGCAACAACACAGGCCAACCCGCTGCCGCCGAGACTTCACAGGCGGCTTCGAAGCCTGGCAAGCGGTTCAGGCGACGGGGCATCACCAATGCCTGATCATTCGGTTGCCAGAACAGCAAGCCGAACTCCGCATTGCCGGCACAGACCGAGGCCAGCAAATCCTGTTCGGCTTGCAGGCCGGCTTCGATGGTCAGGGAAGTTGGCAGTGGCATGTACTGCTCCGGCAGACGCGAGGTGATGGAGAAATTTGAAGGCCTCATCGCGGGCAAGCCCGCTCCTACAGGGAGTCGGGTTGCCTGCGAAGACGACGTCAGTCGAGTGTAGAACCGCTGACCGGAATGCCACGCTCAGGGAAGAACAGGCGTTGCAACTCAGTCCCCGGGTTTTCAGCGCGCATGAATGCTTCGCCGACCAGGAACGCGTAAACGTCGCTGATTTCCATCAACTCGACATCGGCGCGATTGAGGATGCCGCTTTCGGTGATCACCAGACGATCACGCGGGATACGCGGCAGCAGGTCGAGAGTGGTTTCCAGGCTAACGTCGAAAGTGTGCAGGTTGCGGTTGTTGATGCCGACCAACGGGGTGTCGAGGGTTTTCAAGGCCCGCTCCAGCTCATCGCCATCGTGGACTTCTACCAGCACATCAAGACCGACGCCTTTGGCCACGGCGGCCAGTTCGGCCATTTTCACGTCGTCCAGCGCGGAGACGATCAACAGCACGCAGTCTGCACCCAGCGCACGGGCTTCGACGATCTGGTACGGATCAATCATGAAGTCCTTGCGGATCACCGGCAGTTTGCACGCTGCCCGAGCTTGCTGCAGGTAGGCGTCTGCGCCCTGGAAGTAATCGATGTCGGTGAGTACCGACAGGCACGTCGCGCCGCCCCTCTCGTAGCTTTTCGCGATGTCGGCAGGAACGAAGTTCTCGCGAATTACGCCTTTGCTTGGCGAAGCCTTCTTGATTTCGGCAATGACTGCCGGCTCTTTCAGCTTGGCCTGGGCCAGCAAAGCCTTGGCGAAACCACGGGGTGCATCGGCCGCCTTGGCCAGACTTTCCAGCTCGGCGAGGCTGACGCGAGCGCTGCGCTCGGCAACTTCTTCAACCTTGCGCGCCAGAATCTTTTCCAGAACCGTCGGTACACTCATCCCTCATTCTCCACTTTGAATACCGCGGTAAATGCACCCAGCTCCTCGAGTTTTTCCCGAGCGAGACCTGTGTGCAGCGCATCGTGCGCCAGGGCAACACCCTCTTTCAAACTGCTCGCATGGTCGGCGGCGTACAACGCGGCACCGGCATTGAGCATGATCATTTCGGCAGCTTTTTGACCGTTTTCGGTCTTGCGCTTGCCCAGGGCATCTCGAATCAGCTCCAGGGACGCCGCCGGGCTATCCACCGCCAGGCCATGCAGGCTCTGGCTCTTCATGCCCAGATCTTCCGGCTCGACCCAATACTCGGTGATCTGGTCATTTTTCAATTCGGCGACAAAAGTCGGGGCTGCCAGGCTGAATTCGTCCAGGCCATCCTTCGAATGCACCACCAGCACGTGCTTGCTGCCCAGACGTTGCAGGACTTCGGCCAATGGCCGGCACAACGCTTGGGTGAATACGCCCACCACCTGATGTTTCACGCCAGCCGGATTCGTAAGCGGGCCGAGCATATTGAACAAGGTACGCAAGCCGAGATCCCGACGCGGGCCGGCGGCGTGCTTCATGGCACTGTGGTGAGTCTGGGCAAACATGAAACCGATGCCGACGTTGTCAATGCAGCGCGCCACTTGAACCGGCGTCAGGTTCAGATAGATACCGGCCGCTTCGAGCAAGTCGGCGCTGCCGCTCTTGCCCGAGACCGCACGGTTGCCGTGCTTGGCCACGGTGCAACCGGCCGCCGCGACCACGAACGAGGAAGCGGTCGACACGTTGAAAATGTTGGCACCGTCACCGCCGGTTCCGACCACATCGACCACGCCGTCAAGGGTCTTGAGTTCGACCTTGTCTGCCAGCTCGCGCATCACCGACACGGCGCCGACGATTTCGTCGATGCTTTCGCTTTTCATGCGCATGGCCATCATGAAGGCACCAATCTGCGCGTCCGTGCATTGACCGGTCATGATTTCGCGCATGACGTCGCGCATTTCATCGGTGCTGAGGTCGAGCTGCTCGACGATACGGCTCAGGGCTGTCTTGATATTCATGAAAAGTCCTTAGCGCGTGCCGCCGGTTTGTTTGAGAAAGTTCGCGAACAGCTCGTGGCCCTGCTCGGTGAGGATCGACTCGGGGTGAAACTGCACACCCTCGATGTTCAGGGTCTTGTGGCGCAGGCCCATGATCTCGTCGACCGAACCGTCTTCGAGCTGGGTCCAGGCGGTCAGTTCGAGGCAGTCAGGCAAGGTTTCGCGCTTGACGATCAATGAATGATAGCGGGTGACGGTCAACGGGTTGTTCAGGCCTGCGAAGACCCCCTTGTCCTCATGGAACACCGGGCTGGTCTTGCCGTGCATGACCTGCCGGGCGCGGACCACATCGCCGCCAAAGGCCTGGCCAATCGATTGATGGCCAAGGCACACACCGAGGATTGGCAGCTTGCCGCCGAAATGCTGGATCACGTCAATCGAGACGCCGGCTTCATTCGGGGTGCAAGGACCAGGAGAAACAACGATGCGCTCGGGGTTGAGGGCTTCGATTTCGGCAATGGTGAGCTCATCGTTGCGCACGACTTTGACCTGGGAGCCCAGCTCACCAAGGTACTGCACAACGTTGTAGGTAAAAGAGTCGTAGTTATCGATCATCAGCAACATGGCGTTAAGAACCTCTTGAATTCACTGACTAATACAGCCTTCGAATGATTTACCCGCAGCGTTCTGCACTTTGGCGATCGCTGTAATCGCGAAGCAAAGCGGGCTGTCTTGCGAGTAAATGAAGGCGAAGCGGTAAAGATCCGGCCGGGCCGGCAGAAGGATTCAGGCGCGCCAACGCCAGCGGGCGTGTGCCTTGATGACTTGATCCAGAAGTTTGCTGACGATCAACACGGGGAAGGTCTCATTTATGCGTCTCGGCACAGTAACTTAGCTGGGCAGAGCGTGCAATATGGGGTGATGGAAGCGAGTGAAACATTCGGCAGGTTCGCGCCGAATGGCATCAGGCTCTATAGTTTTTTGGCACTGTCGTTTCACTCACTAAAACAATAATCAAACGGACTTGCTCATGATCAGACAGACGCTGTTTGCACCGCTTGCCGGTTGCCTGCTCGCCATGGCCTGCGCCCAGGCTCTCGCGGCACCCAATCCTTATTCGAACTTCATCGTATTCGGTGACAGCCTCAACGATGCGGGGCAGTTTACCGACGCGGGCGGACCTCCCGGTTCAACCCTGCGCTTCACCAACCGTACCGGGCCGAGTTATCAGGACGGCAGCGGCGAAGCCTATTCCGCCAACTCAACCCAACTGCTTGGGGGCAGGCTTGGATTTTCACCGGACCAGACCGCTGCTTCAACTTCGGCGGCACGCGCCGCCCAAGGCCTGCCGGATGGCAACAATTGGGCTGTCGGCGGCTACCGCACTGACCAGATCCTCGATTCAATCACGACCTTATCCGCTACTGGTGAACGTGCGCGAGCAGGTTACTTGCCGGCCACTAATTTTCACGCCGACCCAAACGCGCTGTATTACCTCTCCGGCGGCGGTAACGACTTTCTTCAGGGGCGCGTGCAAAGCGGTGCCCAGGCGAATGCCGCGGCGGATCGACTGGCAAACAGCGTTCAGGTCCTGCAAACGGCCGGCGCCCGGTACATCATGGTCTGGCTGTTGCCTGACCTGGGGTTGACGCCGGCCATTAATGGCACTCCTCTGCAGGGGCCAACCTCGCAACTGAGCGCCGCGTTCAATCGACAACTGGTCACGCGCCTCGCAGGGATCGACGCCGAAATTATTCCGCTGAACATTCCACTGTTGTTGCAGGAAACCTTCGCCGATCCAGCGCGATTCGGCTTTGCTACCGGCCAGAACCTGACCGCGACTTGCTTCAGCGGTGACGGCTGCGTCGAAAACGCGACCTTCGGCATCAACAGCGCCACCCCGGACCCCAGCCAGCTGATTTACAACGATGGGGTGCATCCGACCGAAGCTGGGCAAAAGCTGGTTTCCGACTACGCCTATTCCCTGCTCGCCGCGCCTTGGGAGCTGACGCTGCTGCCGGAAATGGCTCACGCCACATTACGCGCGCATCAGGATGAACTGCGCAGCCAATGGCAATCCGACTGGGAAAACTGGCAGGCTGTTGGCCAATGGCGCGCCATTGTCGCCGGTGGTGGCCAGCATCTGGATGTCGATCACCAAAGCAGCGGCGCCGATGCCGATGGCGACGGCTATAGCTTGAATATCGGCGGCAGCTATCGCCTCAATGAAGCCTGGCGCGTGGGCGTTGCGGCAGGTTTCTACCGTCAGAATCTAGAGGCAGGCAGCAACGATTCGGACTACAAACTCAACAGCTACCTGGCCACCGTATTCGCCCAGTTCCAACAGAACCGTTGGTGGGCCGATGCCGCCCTGACCGGCGGCAAGCTGGATTACGACAATCTCAAACGCAAATTCGACCTGGGCGCTGGCGAGGCTGCGGAGAAAGGCGATACCGACGGCTATCTCTGGGCTTTCAGCACACGCGTCGGGTATGACATTGCGCAGCCGGGCAGTGAATGGCACCTGTCGCCGTTCATCAGCGCCGATTACGCGAAAGTGGAAGTCGACGGCTACTCGGAAAACTCCAGTCGCTCCACCGCGCTGACCTTTGATGACCAGAAGCGCGATTCAAAACGTCTGGGGGCCGGGCTGCAGGGTAAATACCAGATCACCCCGCAGACTCAAGTGTTTGGCGAATACGCCTACGAACGCGAGTACGACGATGACACTCAGGACGTGAACATCGCGCTCAACAGCCTGCCATCCCTCGACTTCACGCTGGATGGCTATACCCCTCAAACCCACATGAACCGCGTGAGCCTTGGCGTCAGCCACAAGTTGACGGCCGATCTGGCCCTGCGTGGCGGGTATACGTTGCGCAAGGATGATGATTTTACCCAGCAAGGCATCAACGTAGGTGTTGCGCTGGACTTCTGATTCAGCAAGAAGCGGGAATAAAAAACGCGGCGCCTTCAAGGGCGCCGCGTTTTTTATGCTGGTGAATCCAATGTGGGAGCCTGCTCGCGATAGCGGTGGATCAGGCTACACCAATGTTGGCTGTGCCGGCCTCTTCGCGAGCAGGCTCGCTCCCACAGGGTTAGCAGCGAAATCAGCTGTCCGGGGTTTGTTCGGCAAGTGCCACGGCGCGGAACATCGCGCGGCGCTTGTTCAGGGTTTCTTCCCATTCCAGCGCCGGCACCGAGTCGGCGACGATGCCGCCACCGGCCTGCACGTGCAGTTCGCCGTCCTTGATCACCGCCGTGCGAATCGCGATGGCAGTGTCCATGTTGCCGTTCCACGCGAAATAACCCACGGCACCGCCGTAGACGCCACGTTTGACCGGCTCCAGTTCGTCAATGATTTCCATCGCACGAATCTTCGGGGCGCCCGACAAAGTGCCCGCCGGCAGAATCGCCCGCAGTGCGTCCATCGCCGTCAGCCCTTCCTTCAATTGCCCGGTGACGTTGGAAACGATGTGCATCACGTTCGAATAACGCTCGATGACCATCTTCTCGGTGAGCTTCACCGATCCGACTTCCGATACACGACCGGTGTCATTGCGACCCAGGTCGATCAGCATCAAGTGCTCGGCAATTTCCTTGTCGTCGGACAGCAGGTCTTTTTCCAGTGCCAGGTCAGCTTCTTCGTTGGCCCCGCGTGGACGGGTGCCGGCAATCGGGCGCACGGTGATCAGGTTGTCTTCGACCCGCACCAGCACTTCCGGCGAACTGCCAACAACGTGGAAGTCGCCAAAATTGAAGAAGTACATGTAAGGCGTCGGGTTGAAGCAACGCAGTGCGCGGTACAGGTCGATGGGTGCAGCCTTGAAGTCGATCGACATGCGCTGGGACGGCACGACCTGCATGCAGTCGCCAGCGAGGATGTATTCCTTGATGGTGTCGACGGCTTTTTCGTAATCGTCCTGGGTGAAACTGGAGCGGAACACCGGGTCAGCCGCTTGCTGCTTGCTGAAATCGAGGCCACGACGCGGGGTGATCGGCTGACGGAGTTTTTCCAGCAGCTCTTCCAGGCGTTCGCGACCTTGCTCGAAGGCGTCGTCCTGCGCCGGGTCGGCCAGGACAATCGCGTGCATCTTGCCGGCGAGGTTATCGAACACCACCACCGCATCGGAAACCATCAGCAGAATATCCGGAACGCCCAGCGGATCCGGGTTCGGGCATTTGCCCAGACGCTTTTCCACATAGCGTACGCAGTCGTAACCGAAGTAACCCACCAGGCCGCCGTTGAAACGCGGCAGGCCGGCGATGGTCGGCACGTTGTAGCGGGCCTTGAAGGCTTCGACGAACGCCAGCGGGTCTTCAACGTCGAGGCTTTCGGTTTCGATGCCATCAATGGTCACGCTGACATGATGATCGTGAACCCGCAGCACGGTGCGGCATGGCAGGCCGATGATTGAGTAACGGCCCCATTTTTCGCCGCCCTGAACGGATTCCAGCAGGTAGGAGTTGGGCTCGTCGGCCAGCTTCAAGTAAATCGACAGCGGCGTGTCGAAGTCGGCCAGGGTTTCGCAGGCAAGCGGGATGCGGTTGTAGCCGGCAGCGGCCAAACGCAGGAATTCTTCGCGGATCATGAGGTGCCTCGTGGCTTGAGGGTGTAACAGTCAGGTATGCAAACGCGCCGGTTTACCGGCCAGGATCAAGTCAGGCGCGCCAACGCCAGCGGGCCAGGGCCTTGATGACTTTCATCCAGAGTTTGCGAGTGACCACCACGATGGCGTTTCCAGAAGGGAGTTGAACAGCGTCGGCCAACGTTATCTCAGCGGCCGGGTCCAGGCAACCGCGAATTAGCTCGCGCAGATCGTCAATCACCAGCGCTGGCGACTCTTCGGCAATCGGACGACCGTGGTTGTAGCCATAACTCAGGGCCACACACTTGACCCCCGCCGCCTTCGACGCCAGCACATCGCTGCGCGAATCGCCGACGAACAACGATTGCGACGCCGGGATGTTGGCCATTTTCATCACGAAAAACAGCGCGGCCGGGTCGGGTTTTTTCTGTGGCAGGGTGTCGCCACCGATGATCCATTTGAAGTAGCGGCCGATCTTCATCTGATCCAGCAGCGGCGCGACGAAGCGCTCCGGCTTGTTGGTGATCAGCGCCATCTCCACGCCTTGCTTGTTCAGCCACTTGAGGGTGTCGCGCACGCCGGGGTAAACCACCGTGAGTTCGTGACCGGCCCCATAAAAGCCGTTGAACAATTCCAGGGCATGCTCGGCTTCGACCTCATCGACGCCCTCGGCGTCGATGTGATTGGCCAACGCCCGGCGCACCAGCATGTGCACACCGTTGCCCACCCACTCACGCACCGCTTCGATGCCGGCAGGTTGGCGCCCGAGTTTGAGCAGCATGTTATCCACAGCCGCCGCGAGGTCGGGGACCGAATCGATCAGCGTGCCATCCAGATCGAACATCACCAGACGCGGCAAACGCCCCGGGAACAGCTGCTCAAAGCCACTCATGGGCGAGCCAGCGCCAGTTCGGAACGCATCTTCTCGATGACTTCCTGATAGTTCGGCGCATTGAAGATCGCCGAACCGGCGACGAAGGTGTCAGCACCTGCTGCCGCGATTTCACGAATGTTGTTCACGTTCACGCCGCCGTCGATTTCCAGGCGGATGTCGCGACCGGAAGCATCGATCAGCGCCCGTGCTTCACGCAGTTTGTCGAGGGTGCCCGGGATGAATTTCTGCCCGCCGAAGCCCGGGTTTACGCTCATCAGCAGGATCATGTCGACCTTGTCCATCACGTACTTGAGTACGTCCAGCGGCGTCGCCGGGTTGAACACCAGGCCCGACTTGCAGCCGCCTTCGCGGATCAGTTGCAGGGAACGGTCGACGTGCTGCGTGGCTTCCGGGTGGAAGGTGATGTAGGTCGCGCCGGCTTCGATGAAGTCGCCGACGATGCGGTCCACCGGGCTGACCATCAGGTGCGCGTCGATCGGCGCGGTGATGCCGTACTTGCGCAGCGCCGAGCAGACCATCGGGCCGATGGTCAGGTTCGGCACATAGTGGTTATCCATGACATCGAAGTGCACGAAGTCGGCGCCGGCGGCCAGGACATTGTCCACTTCTTCGCCCAGGCGGGCGAAGTCGGCGGAGAGAATCGACGGAGCAATTACGAAGGGCTGCATGACGCACCTTTTCTGAGCAGAATCACGATGGCGCGCATTGTAGCCTCATGCTTTGTCGCGCGCACTGTGACCGCGATGATCAGTAGGCCGCTCGGTAGATCTTCTCGATATCGACAGCGCTCAGTTTGCGCGGATTATTGCGCATCAGGCGCTCGATGCCGGCGGCTTCAACAGCCATGGCCGGAATGGCATCCTCCGGAACGCCGAAACTGCGCAGGCCCAAGGGGATTTCCACTGCCGCACACAATTCGGTCATCGCCTCCACGGCTTTGTCGGCCGCTTCATTGGCGCTCAGATGAGCGGTCTTTACGCCCATGGCCTCGGCAATATCCTGCATGCGTTCAACGCAGGCCATCTTGTTCCAGGTCATGACATAAGGCAGCAGCAAGGCGTTGCTGACGCCATGGGCAATGTTGAAGCGCCCGCCCAGTGGATACGCCAGCGCATGCACCGCGCCAACCCCGGCATTGCCGAACGCCATGCCGGCCATCAGGCTGGCGGTGGCCATGTCTTCGCGGGCTTGCAGGTTGGACGAATTGGCGTAGGCCTTGGGCAGCGCCTTGGCGATCAGCTTGATCGCGCCAATGGCAAGGGAATCGGTAATCGGCGAGGCATTGACTGACAGATAGGATTCGATGGCATGCACCAGCGCATCAACACCACTGGCGGCGGTGACACCGCGCGGGCAGGTCAGGGTCATTTGCGGACTGACCAGCGCCACGTCCGGCAGCAGATAGTCGCTGACGATGCCCTTCTTCAACTGCGCGACCTTGTCGGAGAGGATCGCCACATTGGTCACTTCCGAGCCGGTGCCGGCGGTTGTCGGGATGGCGATCAGCGGTGGGCCTTTGCGCGGGACCTGATCGATGCCGAACAAATCCTCCAGAGCGCCGTGGTAACCGGCATACGCGGCCACGCTTTTGGCGATGTCGATGGCGCTTCCGCCACCCAGGCCGATCAATCCGTCATGACCGCCGTCGCGGTAAACCCGCATGCAGTCTTCGACGATGGCGATTTCCGGGTCCGGCAACACGCGGTCGAAAATTTCGTAGCTGCGACCACCCAATTGCGCCAGCGCCAGCTCTACCGTGCCGGATTTGACCAGGGCGGCGTCGGTGACGATCAGCGGGTTGTCGATGTCCAGGCGTGTCAGTTCCGCCGCCAGTTGCTCGATGGCCCCGGCGCCGGTGATCAGTTTGTGAGCGATTTTGAAAGAGGAAAGACTCATGTGCGCAGCCTCTTATAGATGTGGGAGCTGGGCACAATATTAGCTGGGGATTGCGGGTTGTCTGCCATTCAGGGCATGAATGACCCAGCCCGGCTTTCGCATCTCCCCTGTAGGAGCCGGCTTGCTGGCGAATGGCGCAACGCGGTGCACCTGATACATCGCGTTGCATCTTTCGCCAGCAAGCCGGCTCCTGCAGGGTGTGGTGTCAGACCTGCGCGGTACGCAGTTTTTCGCTGCGGCCGCGTAGCCATTCCAGGGTCAGCAGCAGGATCACCGAGAAGGCGATCAACAGCGTCGCCGCAGCGGCGATGGTCGGGCTGAGGTTTTCGCGGATGCCGCTGAACATCTGCCGTGGCAACGTCGCTTGCTCGGGGCCGGCGAGGAACAGGGTTACCACCACCTCATCGAACGACGTGGCGAAGGCGAACAGCGCACCGGAAATCACCCCAGGCGCGATCAACGGCAAAGTCACCCGGCGGAACGCCGTCAGCGGCGAAGCACCGAGACTGGCCGCAGCGCGCACCAGGTTCTGGTTAAAGCCCTGCAAGGTCGCGGACACGGTGATGATCACGAACGGAACACCCAAAACGGCGTGCACCACGATCAGCGAGAAGAAGCTGTTGCCCAACCCCAGCGGCGCAAAAAACAGATAGCTGGCGACACCGATGATTACCACCGGCACCACCATCGGAGAAATGACCAGCGCCATCACCAACGGCTTGCCGGGAAAGTCGCCGCGAGTCAGGCCAATGGCCGCCAACGTACCGAAAACCATGGCCAACACTGTCGCCGCCGGGGCGACGATGATGCTGTTCTTCAAGGCGCGCATCCACTCCGCCGAAGCGAAGAAATCGTGATACCACTGCAGCGAGAAACCTTGCAGCGGGTAAACCAGGAAGCTGCCAGAGTTGAACGACAGCGGAATGATCACCAGCACCGGCAGGATCAGGAATAACAGGATCAAGCCGCAGAGAATCCGCAAGCTGTAGAACCACACCCGTTCAATGGGCGACATGTAAGGACTCAGCATTTCGTTCTCCCCTTAGCTCAGGCGCAGGCGACTGGCGCCCACCAGCCAGCTGTAAATCAGATAAAGCACGACCGTCGCCAGGAGTAGCAGCCCGCCGAGTGCCGTCGCCATGCCCCAGTTGATGCTGGTGTTGGTGTAGAAGGCGACGAAGTAGCTGACCATTTGGTCGTTCGGGCTGCCCAGCAGCGCCGGGGTGATGTAGTAGCCGATGGCGAGGATGAACACCAACAGGCACCCGGCGCCGACACCGGCATAGGTCTGCGGGAAGTACACCCGCCAGAAACTGGCGAACGGGTGGCAGCCGAGGGAAATCGCGGCGCGCATGTAGGTCGGCGAGATGCCTTTCATCACGCTGTAGATCGGCAGGATCATGAACGGCAACAGGATGTGCACCATCGAGATGTAGACGCCGACACGGTTGAACACCAGTTCGATCGGCTTATCGATTATGCCCATGGCCATTAGGCCGCTGTTGATCAGCCCTCCCGATTGCAGCAGTACGATCCACGCTGCGACGCGCACCAGGATCGAGGTCCAGAACGGCAGCAGCACCAGGATCATCAGCAGGTTGCTTTGCCGCGAGGGCAGGTTGGCCAGCAGATAAGCCAATGGGTACGCCAGCACCAGGCAGATAACGGTGATGATCAGGCCCATCCAGAAGGTGCGGGCGAAGATGTCCAGGTAGATCGCCTGATCCGGTGTCGCCGGGGCCAGTTCGCCAAGGTCATCAATGCGGTGATCGACGGCGGCCAGCAAGTAGTACGGCGTGATGCTGCTGGTGTTGCGGCGTACGGCTTGCCAATAGGCTGGGTCGCCCCAACGTTCGTCGAGACCTTCCAGCGCTTCTTTATAAGAGGTGGGTTCAGTAGCGAACGGCAGGGCGCGTGCAGTTTTGGTCAGCAGGCTGCGGTAGCCGGCCAACTCCATGTTCAGGCGTTTGGACAAATCGCCCAGGGTTTGATTCTTGCGCGCTTCAGCGAGGTCTTCGCTGGCGGCTTTGTAAACCGGTTCAGCGGGCAGGCCGCGGCCGTCCCAACTGGCAATGGCCGTCACGGTGCGCGGCATGCCGCCGACCACTTCCGGGTTACCGACGCTTTTGTAGAGCAGCGCCGCAATCGGCACCAGGAACACCAGCAGCAGGAACAGCACCAATGGCGCGATCAAGGCCTGGGCTTTCCAGCGGTTGACCCGCTCGGCGTGCTTGAGCCGCTGCTTCAAGGTGGGGTCAGTGCCCGTGGTCACGGGAACGGCGATAGCCATGGCGTACTCCGGAAATCTTTGATCAATCGATAATGTGGGTGCGAACTTTGTGGCGAGGGAGCTTGCTCGCGCTGGGCTGCGAAGCGGCCCCAAATGTGTGGTGGCAATACCCATTTTGTGAGTGCTGCGCACTCAAGCGGGACCAAGTTCCCTCGCCACAAAAGCCCGCCCTCACAGGAGGGCGAGCCCTCTATTACTTCGCAGCCCAGGAATTGAAGCGCTGTTCCAGTTGCTCGCCGTTGTCAGCCCAGAAGCTGACATCGATCTGCACCTGGTTGGCGATGTTTTCCGGGGTGGTCGGCATGTCTTTCAGGACATCCTTGGACAGCAACGGGACGGCTTGAGTGTTGGCCGGGCCGTAGGCGATGTTTTCCGAGTAGGTCTTCTGCTGTTGTGGCTGTACCGAGAAGGCGATGAATTTTTTCGCCGCGTCTGCCCGCGCCTTGTCCAGGCCTTTCGGAATCGCCCACGCGTCGAAGTCGTAGATGCCGCCGTTCCAGACCACTTTCAGGTTGCTTTCTTTTTGCACGGCAGCGATACGGCCGTTGTAGGCCGAGCTCATGACCACGTCGCCGGAAGCGAGGTATTGCGGCGGTTGCGCGCCGGCTTCCCACCACTGGATGCTTGGCTTGAGTTCGTCGAGTTTCTTGAACGCGCGGTCCTGACCATCCTTGCTGGCCAGCACTTTGTAGACGTCTTTCGGCGCAACGCCGTCGGCCATCAGAGCGAATTCGAGGGTGTACTTCGCGCCTTTACGCAGGCCACGCTTGCCCGGGAATTGCTTGGTGTCCCAGAAATCCACCCAACTGGTCGGTGCGGTTTTCAGCTTGTCGGCGTTGTAGGCCAACACGGTCGACCACACGAAGAAACCCACGCCACATGGCTGGATAGCGCCTTTGACATAATCTTCGTTTTTGCCGAACAGCGCCGGGTCGAGTGGCTCGAACATGTCCTCGTCGCAACCACGGGACAGTTCTGGCGATTCAACTTCCACCAGGTCCCAGGACACGCTCTTGGTGTCGACCATAGCCTTGACCTTGGCCATTTCACCGTTGTACTCGCCTGCCACGATTTTGCCGTTGCCTGCCGCTTCCCACGGTGCGTAGAAGGCTTTGACTTGCGCAGCCTTGTTCGCCCCGCCAAAGGACACCACGGTCAGGTCCGGGCCAGCCGCCATTGCGCTGGCTGCCCCCATCATGCCCAGTGCCAGAGCGGTGAATTTCAGGGATCTCAACATTTATTGTTCTCTCCACGTGCAGGGTTGGTGTTGTTGAAGCCGGGGCGATCAGTTCGCCTCTAGAAGTGGATCGAGCGCGCGAACGTGTTCGACCTGCCAGCCAAGCGGTACCACATCACCCACCGCCAGCCCGGGATCGAGCTCGGCAATCGGTTGTTTCACGAAGAAGTCGGTCTTGCCACAGACTTCCAGGCGAACCCGGACGTGGTCGCCCAGATAGATGAATTCCGCCACCCTTCCCGAGAAGCGGTTGACGCAGGACTCGCTGGAACCATTGAGGCTCACGCGTTCCGGACGAATCGACAGGGTGACGGGCTCGCCGGTCTTGCCGACATTCACCGCCAGCGCTTCAACTTTTTCACCACGGCCCAATTCGACGACGCAGCGGTCGCCGGTCTGGCTGTGCAGACGGCCATTGAGACGGTTGTTCTCGCCGATGAAGTTGGCGACGAAGGTGTTTTTCGGCTCTTCGTAGAGCGTGCGCGGTGGCGCGATCTGCTGGATTTCGCCTTGATGGAACACCGCTACGCGGTCGGACATGGTCAGCGCTTCACCCTGGTCATGGGTCACGTAAACCACGGTCACGCCCAAACGCTGGTGCAGGTGTTTGATTTCCATCTGCATGTGTTCACGCAGCTGTTTGTCGAGAGCACCGAGAGGTTCGTCCATCAATACCAGTTGCGGCTCGAACACCAGCGCCCGGGCCAGTGCAACGCGCTGCTGCTGGCCGCCGGAGAGTTGCGCCGGGTAACGCTGGGCGAACGTATCGAGCTGCACCATGCTGAGGACTTTTTTGACCTTGGCGCTGACGTCGCTTTTGTTAAGCCCGCGTACGGTCAGCGGGAACGCCAGGTTTTCGGCGACAGTCATGTGCGGGAACAGCGCATAGTTCTGGAACACCATGCCGATGTCGCGCTTGTGCGGCGGCACGTTATTGATGGCCCGCCCGGCCAGCAGGATTTCCCCCGCAGTCGGTGTTTCGAAACCGGCGAGCATCATCAGGCTGGTGGTTTTGCCCGAGCCGGACGGCCCGAGCAAGGTGAGGAATTCGCCTTTGCGAATGTCCAGGTTGAGGTCTTTGACAATCAGGTTCTCGCCGTCGTAGCTCTTTTGCACTCCACGAAAGCTGACCAGAACATCATTGGCCCCTGCACTTGAATCGACCTGGCTCATACCCACACCTTTGTTATTGATGACTGCTGTGGACTAAGCCTAGTGGACGCTGCCGACCGCGCAAATCGGGGGGCAAGAGAGAATCGCCTCAGCAGGATGGAAGTTTGGGGGTAGGGATTGCCCTACAAGGATGGCGGGATTGGATAACGGCAGTGGCAAGCTTGCAGCTACAAGCCGCAAGCACAGGCAAAAGCAATGTCTTGAGGTGTCGCAAATGGATATGCCACCACGAAACCTGAAGGAGCCAGCTTGCTGGCGATGGCGATCTCAATGACGCCATCGCCAGCAAGCTGCTCCTACGGGAGATTCAGTGTACTCAGAGGAGTTTGTGTTCCATCGCGTATTTCACCAACTCAGCCAACGAAGTGATGTTGAGTTTCTGCATCAACCGCGCCTTGTGGGTGCTAATGGTCTTGCTGCTCAATGCCAATTGCTGGGCGATGTCGTTGACGTTTGCGCCTTGGGCCAGGCGTTCGAACACCGAAAACTCACGTTCCGAAAGCAACGAGTGCAACGGCCGCGAATCGGTCAGGCCGACTTCGAAGACCATGCGGTCGGCAAGGTCCGGATCGATATAGCGCCCGCCCGCTGCCACCCGGCGGATGGCGGTCAGCAACAGTGCCGGATCGCTGTCCTTGGTCGCGTAGCCCGCAGCACCGACCTTCAGCGCTCGCGCCGCCATTTGCGCCTCGTCGTGCATCGACAACACAAGAATCACCGGTGGATTGTTCAGCGCACGAATCCGTGGAATCGCCTCCAGGCCGTTAACGCCGGGCATGGAGATGTCCAGCAGCACCACTTCGCAGGGCACGTGGCGCAAGGTTTCGAGCAACTGTTCGCCATTGCTCGCCTCCCCTACCACCAGCAAGTCCTTGGCCAGGCCGATCAATTGCTTGATGCCTTCGCGGACGATGGTGTGGTCTTCGGCTACCAGTACACGGATCACTTACTTCTCCTCATCCAACGGCACGCGCACAATCAGGGTCGTGCCCTCCCCCGGCTCACTTTCAAGCGACAACTGCCCGCCCATGATCAACACACGCTCGCGCATTCCGACCACCCCAAAGGAGGTTGTCCTGCCAGCAACAGGGACAAATCCTACGCCATCATCGCTGATGGTCAGACACAACTCGTTGTCTTCCAGCGCCAGTGTCAGTTCGACAGTATGCGCCTGGGCATGGCGCATGACATTGGTCAGTGCTTCCTGAAGGATGCGAAACAGGCCGATCGCCTTGGCATCGCTGAGCACCGGTAAATTGTCCGGCACCTGCACCAGGCAAGGAATCTGCGTGCGCGCCTCGAACCGACGGGCCTGCCATTCAATGGCCGAGGAGATCCCGGCATCCAGAATCGGCGGGCGCAATGCCGTCGCCACATCGCGCACCAATTGGAACAACTGCGCGATCAAGCGCTTCATGCTGTGCAATCGCTCGTTCAGACCAGGGTCAAGTTGCGCGTAGGCCAATTCGCACATGGAAGTTTCCAACTTGAGAACGGTCAGCATCTGACCCAGCTCGTCGTGGACTTCCCGGGCGATGCGGGCCTTTTCCTCTTCGCGCACGCTTTCCAGGTGTGCGGACAGTTCACGCAGTTGCTCCCGGGAACTGGCCAGCTCCAATTCGATGCGTTTGCTCTCGCTGATGTCCCAGACAATGCCGTCCCAGACATAGGCACCGTCCTCCAGCCGCCGGGTAATCGCCTTGATTTCCGCCCAGCGCTGTTCGCCCTGGCGCGTCAGGATTCGCCCTTGCCAGGACCAGTCGCTGTCAGTGTCCAACGCATGGTCCTGGGTCTGGTGATAGCTGGCTTTGTCGTCAGGATGCACCAGGCTGCGCAGGCCTTTGTCGCGATGGGCCAGGACTGCCGGCGCATAGCCGACCAGGCTCTCGCTGCCCTCACTGATGTAGGCAAAGTCGATCTGACCTGTCACCGGCGCGCGCTCCAGCCGAAAAACCAGGCCGGGCACGTTCGCCGCGATTCCCTGCAACCGCGCTTCACTTTCCTGCAACGCGGCCAAGGCGCGGCGGCGGTCGGTGACATCGGTGAGGTAAACCACCAGGTACTCGCCGTCGCGAAAACGCAGGAAGCTCAACGAAACATCTGCTGGGAGAATGCTGCCATCGAATCGCACGCAGTTGGTTTCGAAACTTTGCGGCGTGTCGTCGCTGGCCCTGGCGCTTTTCCACAGATTCAGCCAACGATCCATGTGCAGGCCCGGTTCGAAGTCGATCAATGGCCGATCGATGATCCCGCCTGGCCCATAGCCCAGCATGGTTTCGGCAGCGCGGTTGGCGTAGCGCACATGGCTGTCCCAGTTGACCCAAAGAATGCCGACGGTGCTCTGATCGATGGAAAATTGCGTCAGTCGCAACGCTTCTTCGCTGGCGGCACGCAAGGCAATGTCTTCCTGTGCCGCCGCCAATCGCTGCTCCAGGCTGTGCTGCTGGCGGCGTTGCCAGAACACGATGGCCATGCTGCTCAGCGCCAGCACCAACAACAGCAGGCAAAGGTTTTGCCAGAAGCCCGGCGACTCACTGAGTCGTGGGTACTTGGGTTGCAGCCATTGACTGTGCAGTTGCTCCAGGTCCTTGGCCGGGATCGCCCGCAATGCACTTTCGACAATACCGGCCAGCTCCGGCCGGTCACGCCGAGTGGCCACCCGCAGCAATTGCGGCAAGCCGATATCGCCAACCACCACCAGCCCGGCAAACTCAGGTTCGACCGACAGACGCCCCAATTGCGCTTCATCGACCACGGCATAACCGGCTTGCTGGCTCAA